>NZ_CP136862.1:0-305416 GCF_045689225.1 Methylocapsa polymorpha
CGACAGGGCCTTGCGCAAACGGCCCACATGGACGTCGACCGTGCGCTCGTCGATCTCCGCCGAAAGCCCCCATACGCTGTCGAGCAATTGCGCGCGCGAAAAGACCCGGCCCGGCTTCTCCATCAAATGTTCGAGAAGGCGAAACTCCGTCGGGCCCAGATGCACGTCGCGGCCGGCGCGATGAACGCGCCAATTTTGCCGGTCGAGCTCGAGATCGCCAGCTGAAAGAACGCCGGTCACCCGGTCTGGCCGCGCCCGCCGCAGCAGGGCGCGAACACGAGCCATAAGCTCGGGAACCGAGAAGGGCTTGACGACATAATCGTCGGCGCCGATCGACAGACCGCGAACGCGCTCGCTTTCCTCCCCGCGCGCCGTCAGCATGATCACCGGCAGGCCGCGGGTCGCCTCCCGCGCCCGCAACCTTCGGCAGATCTCCAGCCCCGAGACGCCCGGCAGCATCCAATCGAGAATGACAAGGTCCGGGACCGTCTCGCTGAGCCGCACCTCGGCCTCATCGCCCCGTTCGACGCGATCGACGATGAAGCCTTCAGCCTCGAGATTATAGGCCAGGAGCAAGCTCAAAGCCGCTTCATCCTCGACGACGAGAATGCGCGCCGCAGGAGCCGATGCTGCGCCGCGCCCGGCGTTGCCGCGGGTTTCGTTTGTCGTCTGGGCGTCGCTCATCATTCTCAACCGACCGTCGTGGATGTTTCAGACAACATGGTTCGGCCCTTCGGCCGGTCTATCGGCGGTATTTCGCCGGTGACGAGATAGATGACCGTCTCGGCTATATTCGTGGCGTGGTCGCCGATCCGCTCGATATTCTTGGAGCAAAACAGAAGATGCGCGCAAAACGAGATATTGCGCGGATCCTCCATCATGAAAGTGAGAAGGTCGCGAAAGACCGAATCTTCCAAGGCGTCGAGGTCGGCGTCATAGATCCAGACCCCATGCGCGCGTTCGGCGTCGCGCTGCGAATAGGCGTCGAGCACGTCCTTCAGCAACATGGCGGCCGATTCGTGCATCGACCTAAGGCCGATGATGGCGCGTGGGATTCGCACATCCGCCGCGATCTTGATCGCGCGCTTGGCGATGTTCTTGGCGAGATCGCCGACGCGCTCCAGGTCGTTGGAAATCCGAATGGTCGCGATGATTTCGCGAAGATCCACCGCCAGCGGTTGACGCCGCGCGATCGTCATGATCGCCCGCTCCTCGATCTCCCGTTGCAGCACATCGAGGCGCGGATCGCTATTGATGGTCGCCTGGGCGAGCTTGACGTCGGAATCGACCAGGGCGTCCATTGCGTCGGACAGCATCTTCTCAGCTATGCCACCCATTTCCGCGATCTTTTGACCAAGAACTTCGAGCTCTTGATCGTAAGCCTTTACGATATGATCGGACATGAGATTTTCCTCGACAGTCCTGCAATCAGCCAAAACGGCCGGTAATATAATTTTGCGTCTGCTTCTGTTCAGGCGATGTGAACATCTGCGCCGTGACGCCGAATTCTAGGAGTTCGCCAAGATACATGAAGGCGGTATATTCTGAAACGCGCGCCGCCTGCTGCATATTGTGGGTCACGATCGCGATCGTGTAATGGTCCTTCAGCTCGTCGATCAATTCTTCGATCTTCGCCGTAGAGATTGGATCAAGCGCCGAGCAGGGCTCGTCGAGCAGGATGACTTCCGGATGGATGGCCACTGTGCGCGCGATGCAGAGCCGCTGCTGCTGGCCGCCCGAAAGCGAGAGGCCGGAAGCCTTCAGCTTGTCCTTGACCTCATCCCACAACGCGGCGCTTTTCAGCGCGGTCTCGACGCGTTCGTCGAGTTCCGCCCTATTCACCTTCTCATAGAGCTTAACGCCGAATGCGATGTTGTCGTAAATCGACATTGGAAATGGCGTCGGCTTCTGGAACACCATGCCGACGCGGGCGCGCAAGAGATTGAGATCCTGATCCGGGCTCAGGATATTCTCGCCGTCGAGAAGGATTTCGCCCTCGGCCCTTTGTTTTGGATAAAGATCATACATGCGGTTCAGGACGCGCAGAAGCGTCGATTTTCCGCATCCGGAAGGTCCAATGAAGGACGTCACCTTATTTGCGTAGAGCGACAGGTTTATGCCGCTCAGGGCTCGCGAGTCGCCATAAAAGAAACTGAGGTTTCGAACCGAAATCTTCTCAGGGAGATTCGGGGTTCGCTTAACCGCGGTCATTGGGCGGTCCGTTGCCGTGTCCCGATTCGTTATTATAGCACCCGCCTGCGTCGCCGCGGGATTTTCTGTCGCCGCATCTCTTTCTTTCGCTGCGGGGCTGTCGCCGATACCGGGGTCCCGCGCCGCATCGCCGCCATTCGCCGCCGCGTCGACGGCGGAGTCGATCGGCTCCGGGCCCTTTGTGGTCTCTTCTTCCTGCGTCATGATTTGGACCTCCGTCATTTCGCGGTCCTCTGAGCGCCGAGCACCCGCGCCGTAATCGAGAGCGCCAGCACGGCGAATGTGATGATGAGCGCTCCGGCCCAGGCAAGCTGTTGCCACTCCTTGTAAGGACTGAGCGCGAACTGAAAGATGACCGCCGGAAGGCTCGACATCGGCGCGTTCAGGTCCGTGCTGAAAAACTGGTTGTTCAGCGCGGTGAAGAGCAAGGGCGCGGTCTCGCCGCTGATGCGGGCGACCGCGAGGAGAACGCCAGTGATGAGGCCGGCGCGCGCGGCCCGATAGGCGACCTTGCCGATGACGACGGCGCGCGGCGTCCCAAGCGCGCTCGCGGCCTCCCGCAAGGGATTAGGCACCAGAAGGAGCATGTCCTCGGTCGTCCGGACGACGACCGGCACCACGATCACGGCCAGCGCCACCGCGCCCGCGATGCCGGAGAAATGGCCCATTCTTGCGACCATGACCTCGTAAATAAAGAGGCCGATAATGATCGAAGGCGCGCTGAGCAAAATGTCGTTGATGAAGCGCACGAAGAAAGTCAGCTTCGAATGGCGGCCATATTCGGCCATATAGGTTCCTGCCAGCATGCCGAGCGGACCGCCGATGACGACGCCGAGAAAAGTCAGGATCAGGCTCCCGACAATGGCGTTCAAAAGTCCGCCGGCGGACCCTGGCGGGGGCGTCATCTCGGTAAAGACCGCCGGAGAAAGACCGCGGAATCCTTCCCAAAAGAGGGAGGCGAGGATCAAGACCAGCCAACCGAGGCCAAAAACGGTGGAGGCGTAGCAGAGACCGATGTAGATGGCGCTGCTGCGGCGGCGCCTGCCGTAAAGCGCCATGGCTCAAGTCCCTTCTTTAAGTTGGAGCCGCATCAGCAGGTAGCGAGCGATCGCCAGAATGATGAATGTGATGACGAAAAGAATGAGGCCGAGCGCGATCAGCGCGGAGGTGTAAAGATCGCCAACCGCTTCGGTGAATTCATTGGCGATGGAGGCTGAGATCGTGGTGCCTGGCGCAAATAGCGAAGCCGAAATCCGATGCGCGTTGCCGATGACGAAGGTCACCGCCATCGTCTCGCCGAGGGCGCGGCCGAGGCCCAGCATGATTCCGCCAATGACGCCGACGCGCGTATAGGGAATCACGACGAATCGCACCACCTCCCAGGTCGTGCAGCCGACGCCATAGGCGGCTTCCTTAAGGACTGGGGGCACCGTCTCGAAGACGTCGCGCGAGATCGACGTGACGAACGGCAGCACCATGATCGCCAGGATGACGCCGGCGGTGAGCATGCCTATCCCATAGGGCGGTCCGGCGAAAAGCGTGGATAGAACCGGCACATCGGCGAAGAACCCGATCAAGGCCGGCTGAACATTCTTCTGCAAGAAAGGCGCGAGGACGAAAAGGCCCCAGATGCCGTAAATGATCGAGGGAATCCCCGCCAGGAGCTCGATCGCGATTCCGACGGGCCGGCGCAGCATGTAAGGGCAGAGCTCGGTCAAAAAAATCGCGATGCCGAGGCCGATCGGCACGGCGACGATCATGGCGATGGAGGCGGTGATCAGCGTGCCGTAGATGGGCGCCAAGGCGCCGAATCTGTCCGTCACGGGATTCCAAACTTCCGTGGATAAAAAGCCAAAGCCAAAAGCCTGGATGGCCGGAAGGGAGCCCATGACGAGCGAGGCGATCACGCCGCCGAGGATCAGGAGAACCGCGACGGCGGCCCCCTGAGTGACGAGGCGGAAGATTGTGTCGCCGCGCTGCAGTCCCCGCAGAGCCTTGGCCCGCCGCCATACAGCGTCACGCGTCGTGACGCCGCTATCGATCGCAAAGTCAGCCAACGCCTTATTCCTTGCCGCTTTTATTTTTCTTGTCACCGGACCGGATTCCACGAGCCGACAGACCACGCGACCCTTGATTAACGACGCCCAAACCAATGGGCCGAGAAAGGAGGAGCGACGAAGCCCCTCCTTCGCTCGCTTTCCCTTAGTTCACGAGCGATTTGCCGTCGGCGCCCTTGATGTCGGCGGCCCAAGTTTTCTTGACAAGCGTGACGACCGCGTCCGGCAATGGAATATAATCCAGCTCCTCGGCCGCCTTCGCGCCCTTGGCGAAGGCCCAGCCGAAGAATTTCAAGGCTTCAGCCGCGGCCGCCGGATCGGAAGGTTGTTTCGGGATCAAGATGAAGGTCGCGGCGGTGATCGGCCAAGAGGCGGCCCCGGGTTGATTTGTCAGAATTTGATAGAAGCTTGGCGCATGGGCCCAGTCGGCGTTAGCCGCCGCAGCCTGGAAAGCCGGGATCGTCGGCGCGACGCTTTTCCCCGCGGCGTTAATCAACTTGGTGAAGGTCAGATTATTCTGCTTCGCATAGGCGTATTCGACATAGCCGATCGAGCCTTGCGTCTGCACGACATTATTGGCGACGCCTTCATTGCCCTTCGCGCCGATGCCGACAGGCCACTCGACCGCCGTGTTTTCGCCCACCGCCGATTTCCAGTCAGGCGAAACCTTCGCGAGATAATTGGTGAAATTGAAGGTCGTGCCGGAGCCGTCCGAGCGATGCACCACGGCGATCGCGGCGGAAGGCAGCTTGACGCCGGGATTCAATTTTTTGATCGCAGGATCGTCCCAGGTCTTGATCCCGCCCAGAAAGATCTTGGCGAGGGTCGGGCCATCGAGCACGATCTCGCCCGGCTTTATGCCTTCGACATTGATCACGGGCACGATCCCGCCGATCACCTGCGGCCACTGCACCAGGCCGCTATCATTGAGCTCAGTGGCGTTGAGCGGCGCGTCGGTCGCCCCGAACGTCACGGTCCTGGCCTTGATTTGCTTGATGCCGCCGCCGGAGCCGATCGACTGGTAATTGAGGTCGTTGCCGGTTTCGGCTTTATAGGCCTGAGCCCATTTTGCGTAGATCGGAAAAGGAAACGTGGCGCCGGCGCCAGTGATCGTCGTTGCGTCGGCCGCAGCGCCGGCAGCTAGAGTCATCGCCGCCGCTGTCAGCGCCGTGCGCAGGAACTTGAAGATCATTGCATGCCTCTTGATGGCTGAAGATTCGCAGAGCCGAAACTAGGCTCGCTCGATAGGCGCCGGGCAATCGGTCAAACGGTTCGCTCCGAAGCGCGGGAAGCGCCCTGCTCCGCGCCTCGTTCAGAACCCTAGACTTTCTTCACAAGGGCATTATGAAGTTTAGATGACATCCATATGACAGCCAACGAGGAGGACCCAGCGCGGGTTCAACTTGCCTGCAAAGGCAATGTCACGCTGAATGTCGCGCCGGCGCCCGGTTTCGATTCAATGCCAAGCCGGCCGCGGTGCCGCGCGACAATATGTTTCACGATGGCCAGACCGAGGCCGGTGCCGCCCTTGGCCCGGCTCTGCCCTGCGTCGACCCTGTAGAAACGCTCGGTCAGCCGCGGCAAATGCTCCGGCGCGATCCCCGGCCCGTAATCGCGCACGCTCAAGACGCATTGGCGCTCCTGCTCAGTTAGCATGATCTCGACGGTTCGGTTGACGCTCGCCGGCTCCGAAGCGCCGTATTTTATAGCGTTCTCGACAAGATTTTCGACGACCCGCAAGAGCTCGTCGCGATCGCCCCTGACGATGACCGCGCAAGGCGCTTCGAGCTTTATGACGACGCCGTTGTCGCGCGCCATCGGCGCCAGCGTATCGGCGATGTGGCGGAGGATCGCGACCATATCGACCGGCGTCTGCGGCCGCAGATGCAAATTCTGCTCGATGCGCGACAGCGACAGAAGGTCGTCGACGAGACGCGTCATCCGCTGCGCCTGCTCCCGCATGATCGCGAGAAATCTGACCCTTGCTTGCGCGTCGTCGCGCGCCGGTCCCTGCAGCGTCTCCACGAAGCCCAGCAGAGAGGCGAGCGGCGTGCGCAATTCGTGGCTGGCGTTAGCGACAAAATCCACCCGCATCCGCTCGACGCGGCGGGCCTCGCTCAGATCGCGCAAGGTCAAGACCATCGTGCGCTCGCTTTGCGGCCCTTCCATCGGCGCGACGCTAAGCTCGAAAAACCGTTCAACCGGCACCCGCTCAAGCCAGGTCGCGCGCTCCGGACGCGCGGTTGCGCGGGCTCGCGCGACTGCGTCGAGGACATCCGGCGCGCGCAGACCGCGCGCTAGCAAATCATCCGGCCGCAACGCGGGAAACAGAGCTTGGGCGGGAGCGTTCACGGCAAGCACGCGATCCGCCGCGCCGATGACGATGACAGGCTCCGGCAGCGCGTCGATGAATCGGCCTATGATCAAGCGATCACGAGCCGGCTTGCCTTGCTCCATAGGCCCCTCGCTTTCCCGTCTTATGCCAACGACCGGCAGATGACATCAAACCTCATGATTGTGACACGAATAGGCGGCGCGCCATGCTATGGCGCGAGCCGCGGTCTTCCATGGTAGTGACGCTGAAACAGAAGCGTAGAGCATTCTTGATAATTTTAATTGAATAAAAAAGTTATTCTCAATTTAATATAGGATAGCGAAACGTTTTTTCGCTTTTGGGCGCCTGCCGCCTCGCTAGAGCATGTTCCGAAAAAGTTGATCAACTTTTTCGATCAGAACATGCTCCAACCCTTTGAATATGAGCGATTCCTTTTCGATCAGATGATTCCATCTGATCGGGAGGCGCTCTAGCTTCTCAAATCCCCACTCGGACGCCAGATCCGCCGCCTTCGCTCGGCCGGCTTCATCAGTACGATCGCGAAAAAATACGCGATTCAGTCGTGCCGCAATTGGACTCAGCCATACCTGCAAACAAGGAACTCGGCTCGATGATCGCGACGCGGCCCGCAAGGATGTTGCGATTGCAGAAGCCGCCATGATCGGCAAGCCGACGCCGAGGTCCGCACAGCCGGTCGGCGCGCGCTCAGCCGATATCGTCGATGATCGGGGCGTTCTCGTCGCTCTGCCGCATGGCCTCGCGCAAGCTTTTCTGCCGCCTGAAGCCCTCATGGGCTCCGAGAAAGGCAAGCGCAAGGACGAAGGGCACGAAATAGTAAATGAGCCGAAACAGCAGCAACGAGGCCAACACCGATTCTTGCGAAGCGATCGGCACCGCCTTCAGCATAGCCGCCTCGAATACCCCGATGCCGCCCGGAGCGTTGCTGGCGACCCCAAGGATGCAGGCGAAAACATAGGTCGCGGCGAAGGTGAAAAAATCAAGCTCGCCATGATGCGGCAACAAGACAAAGAGCACGCCAGCCGCGGCGCATTGATCGATGACGCCGAGGGTAACCTGGCCGAGCGTCAAGCCGAGCCCGGGCAATTCGAGACGAAATCCCTGGATGCGGACATGGCGGCGGCGGATCGTCACCCAGACCAGATAGGCGAAGATCGCAGCGAGGGCGCCGAGGCCCATGAGCATATTCAACGCGGGTTGCAAATGATTGAGCGCGCTGATCGCTTCGGCCTGAAAGGCCAGTCCGGCGCCGATCACGAAAACCATGCCGAACCAGAATGTCACGCCGGCGACGATGGTGAGGCTTGCAACCTTGCTCGGCCCCAAGCCAGCTTGCGAATATATCCAGTATCGCACGGTGCCGGCGGTGATGAGAGGGAAGCCCAGCGTGAAGGAAATCGCATAGCTCGTGAACGAAGCGAGCGCCGTCGTCCCATAAGACACCCGGGTTCGGAGCTGACGCAGCGCCAGCGCGTCGTAGCCGGTCAGCGCAAGAAAAGACACGAAGGTCAACAGCGCCGCCGTAGCGATCTGGTCGGCGCTGGTCGCAGCGATTGCTTGACGCAAATCCGTCAGGCTGACGGCGGAAAACGTCCGCCCAAGGACATAGATAGAAAAAATCGCAATCGCGATGCTGAAGCCGGCGGCTATTCTCCTTACGATGGAGTTCCGCCGGGCCGTCGAATGGAGTTCTTCGTCTTTTTGCACATCATCGAACGCCAGGCTCCGGGCTAGCGCCCCCCTGCTGCGAGCGATTCTGGTCGAGCCGCCGGCGCCGCCAGAACCTCTATGGGCGTCATTATAGAGATGGCCTTGATCCAATGCTCGATCCTTGTTTTCGTCCCGCCCATCGAGGGGCGTGACTCGTCCTCCCTTTGATGCGGCGCGCAGTCCGCGAGAGGTTATGCGGCGCGATCGCGACACTAGCAAGACCCCTGCATAAAGACTTGATTTCGCTCAGACGACAATCGGTCCCCACCGCCAGTTTCAAGCCTCGCATGGCGACCTGCGATCCCTCCAGCCCAACTTCCGGGCGACGCATTTGTTTCCAGCGCCCGCGCAAAACGCGATCGCGCGTTGCGAATATTTTCGGATCAGCTCGCAGCGCCTGGCAAGCACGGCCTACGCCTGTTGACTGGGCTTTATCAGCCGCGTTTCTTTCAAGGCGCATAGCAAAAGCCTCAGCGCTCTTCTCTTGTCAAATTATCTTGATGCTCACCCGCGCGCTTTCGCTTGAAAACCTTCGAGCCGGACCCGACCTCAATCGGAGCAAGCGCCAAGCCGAGGCGGCGCCTGAGCCGCGGCCTTCCCCAGAGGGGCGCCGGCGCCTTTGACGGGTGATTTCGCACAGGCGGGGAATTCGAAAAATGCTTTATCCACAGAAGACGGCCATGCCCATCGCGGTTGAGACCGTGGACAATAGTAAAAGGGTTAGAAGGCGTTAACCTCCCCGCCACATGATCATTCGATCGGAGCTTTGAGAGCTTCAGACTGCCTCCAGAATGGATGAGTAAAGTCGATGACCGAGCAAGACACATCTCCCAAAACCGTGGCTCCACAGAATGTCCCCCGCGACCTCCTGTCCCGGCTCTATCGCGAAATCGGCATCTCGGCCGTCGCGGCGGCGCTGGAATCGACCGCCCGCAAGCCGCAGAAAGCGACGCAAGCCCGTCCGCAGGAGCTTCCCGCCATTCTTCGAGACGACGAGGCCGCGTAAGGCAAAACGCTTAAACGCCGCAATTCTAGGCGAAATGAACTTATCTTATAGTTGGTTCTTTTCCGGTTTTGCGGTACAGCTTGGACATGACTTATCTTAGCCGTCGGCTTTTCTTGCAAGGCGCCGGCGGACTCGCGTGGGCGACCGCTGGCCTTGGCTCCTATGCTTTTGCGTTCGAGCCGGGCCTGCGTCTCAAACTGACCTCCTATCGCGTCGCGCCGCCGCACTGGCCGGAAGGTCTGACGCTTAAGGCGGCGGTGCTCGCTGATATTCACGCTTGCGAACCCTGGATGCCGGCGGCGCGCGTTCGCTCGATCGCGCAAATGACCAACGCTCTTGCGCCCGACATCATCTTCATCCTGGGCGATTTCAACGGATCCCAAAGCATCGTCAGCGGGCCAGTCATGCCCGAGGAATGGGGCGAAGCGCTTTCGATCCTGAATGCGCCGCTCGGCGTCTACGCCATTCTCGGCAATCATGATTGGTGGCACGGCGCGCTTCCCGACCTGCCGGGAGATGACGCCGCGAGCGTGCGCCGCGCCTTGGCGAACGCCGGCGTCAAGCTCCTCGAAAACGATGTCGTGCGGCTGACCAAGAACGGCAAGAGTTTTTGGGTTGCCGGACTAGGCGATCAACTCGGCGGACCGCTGGGGCGCGGCTTCGGCAGAGGAACGGACGATCTGCCGGGAACATTGGCGCAGATCAAAGATCGGAATCCGGTCGTTCTTCTGGCGCATGAGCCTTATATTTTCAGGCGCGTCCCAGATCGGGTTTCTTTAACGCTTTGCGGACACACGCATGGCGGTCAGGTCAATCTGCCGGTCGTAGGCTCGCCTCTATCCCATCCCCGCTTCGGGTCAGTGTTCACCGATCTTGTCTACGGGCATATCATCGAAAAAGGCCGCCACCTGATCATTTCGGGCGGGCTCGGCACGTCGCACATACCTGTTCGATTCATGTGCCCGCCCGAGGTGGTCGCAGTGACCATTGGGGCTAGTCCCGTTGTTGCTGGCTCAGAAGCCTGACAATCGGCGCGCGGTAGACCGCCCAACCCCGGCTCGTCAGTCCTGTCCCTCCGCAACCTGGCCGCTGATTTTGCTCTAGTTAACAAGGACTTTCGCGCCGACCTTAACCCTGTTGTAAAGGTCGATCACGTCAATGTCGGTCATGCGAATGCAGCCTGAGGATACGCTTTGGCCAATCTTCTGCGGCTCATTCGTGCCGTGGATGCGATAGAGCGTATCCTTGTCGCCCTGATAAAGGTAAAGCGCGCGCGCCCCGAGCGGATTGTCCGGACCGCCATCGACGCCCCCCGCCGTCAGAGTCGGGGCCAGATGCGGCCAGCGCTCCACCATTTCGGCCGGCGGCACCCAGCGCGGCCATTCCGCCATGCGTCCAACCGTGGCTGCCCCCGTCCAGCCGAACGCTTCGGAACCTACGGCGACGCCGTAGCGGATAGCCTTCCTGCCGGGTTCCACAAGATAGAGAAATCTATTTTTGGTGTCGACGACAATGGTCCCCGGCTCTTCGCCAGTCGGGTCGTCGACGCGATAGCGCTGGAAGTTCGGGTCGATGTCGGCCTTCGCGACGACCGCGAGAAATTCGGCGTCCTTTGCGGTAAGGGCCGGATCGGGAACCGTCGCGTAATTGCAGCCGGCCAAGACAAAGGCCGATAAGAGCAGCGAAGAGCGAAAAAGGACCTGGATGAGATGGGTCATGGGAGTCGCGCGAGCTGACGTGGAAAAGCTCAAATTCGACTTGGAATCTACCCGATTAGAGGTTCATTTACCATGATCTTGTCCGGTTGAAGGCGCTCGCTTGGCGATAAGCTTTCTGGTCGTGATAAAAAAGAGACAGAAAAGCGCGCTTTAGATGGCGGATGGCGATAGACAGGCCGCATAGAAGGCCATAAGGGAAGCCTCTCCCTATCCTGGCGCGGCATGACGATCTGGCGAGTTTCCGCACGTGACGACCCTTTTCCTGAGCCATCCTTCGAGTTTCGAGCACGATACCGGCCCCGGTCATCCGGAACGTCCCGATCGCATTCGAGTCATCGACCAGCTCTTCGAGCATGAGCGCTTCCATCATCTGCATCGCGCGCTGGCCCCCGGCAATGACCGCGCCGCTATCCTGCGGGTTCATCCCGAGGCCTATGTCGCGTCGATCGAGGCCGCCGCGCCAAAAACCGGGCGGATCAATCTCGATCCCGACACGATCATGAGCTCAGGCACGCTGGAGGCGATCGCCCATTGCGTCGGCGGCGCCACGGCGGCGGTCAATGAAGTCATGCGCGGCGACGCTGCGAACGCCTTTCTCGCCGCCCGCCCTCCCGGCCATCACGCCGAACGCGCCACGCCCATGGGCTTTTGCTTTTTCAATACGGCGGCGATCGCGGCCAGGCATGCGCAGGCCATCCATGGCGCCGAGCGCGTGGCGATCGTGGATTTCGACGTCCATCACGGCAATGGAACGCAAGATATTTTCTGGTCCGACCCGACGGTCCTTTATGCGTCGACGCATCAAATGCCGCTGTTTCCCGGCACGGGCTCCTTGGATCAACGCGGCGAGCACGACAATATCGTGAATGCGCCTCTCTCAGCGGGCGCCGACGGGCCTGCGTTCAGGGAGGCGATGGAGTCCAAAGTGCTGCCGCGGGTGGACGCCTTTGCGCCCGACGTCATCATCATCTCGGCCGGTTTCGACGCGCATCGGCACGATCCGCTCGGCGGACTGAAACTGGTCGAAGCCGATTTCGTTTGGGTGACGACGAGGCTGATGGAGATCGCCCAAAGGCGCGCGAAAGGCCGTATCGTCTCGATTCTCGAAGGCGGCTACGACCTCGAGGGTCTCGCCCGCTCCGCTGCCGCCCATGTGCTGACGCTCATGGGCGCCTAAGGCGGAACGCTCTCTAATCCAGCCCCTCGCTGGACGTAATTTCGATGCCGAAGCCTGAGAGGCCGATATAGGTCATCGGCGTCGAGGTGCGAAGGCGGATCGAGGACACCCCGAGATCGCGCAGGATCTGCGCGCCAAGGCCGATCTCGCGCCATTCCTTGTGGCGCAAAGCTTCCGAATCGGCCTTGGGCGCGCCGGCTATATTGACCGGGACGCCCGCGGTGCCGTCGCGCAGAAAAATGAACACGCCGCGTCCGGCTTTCTTGAAGCAGGCGAAGGTCTTGCGAATGCTGTCGCCGCCGGCGATCAGATCGGCGACGATGTCGACTCGATGCAAACGCGTCGGCATGTCCCGTCCATCGCCGATCTCTCCCTGGACGAAGGCGAAATGCTGGACTTGGTCGAAAGGCGTGACATAGGCGTAACCGATGAGCGGGCCGCTCGGCCCCTCGACCGCGAAGGTCCCGACTCGCTGGACGATTTTTTCGCGCGCCTGCCGATGTGCGATCAGATCGGCGACGGAAATGCGCTTCAAGCCATGCTTTTCGGCGAAAGCCTCGATCTGCGGTCCAGCCATCACAGTGCCGTCGTCATTGGCGAGCTCGCAGATCACGCCGACCGGAGGCAGGCCGGCGAGGCGGCACAGATCGACGGCCGCCTCGGTATGGCCGGAGCGCATGAGCACGCCGCCTTCGCGCGCAATAAGCGGAAAGACATGGCCAGGACGAACAAAATCCGCCGCCCCCATATTGCCGTTCGCCAAAGCGCGCACCGTATTGCTGCGCTGCTCCGCGGAAATGCCTGTCGTCAAACCATGCTTGACGTCAACCGAAACGGTGAAAGCCGTGCCATGCGGGGCGTCATTGGTCGCCACCATCGGCTGAAGGTTTAAGCGTTTGGCCTCCCCCGGCGTGATCGGCGCGCAGACGATGCCGCAACAATTGCGAATGATGAAGGCCATTTTCTCCGGCGTGCAGAGCGAAGCGGCGCAAATCAAATCGCCTTCGTTCTCGCGGTCGTCGTCGTCGGTGACGATGACGATCTCGCCCCGCGCGATGGCCTCGATGGCCTGAGTGACCGAATGGGGCATGGACGCAAGCTCCTTAGTTATGCTCGGATCGAGCAAATCATTCGGCGTCACGGCGCCGCCGGTCTCGCGCATGATCTGCTGCGCCGTCTCGCGCGAAACCCAGGCGTTGTCCTGATTGCAGATCTGCGAGATCGAGCCTTTTGAAAGGCCTGTCCTGCGGGCGAAATCCGAGCGACTGACATTGTTCAGCTTCAGCCAATCGCCGAGTTTCATGGGATGCCCTTGGCGCCGGGTTTGGTTTAGTTATGCTAAACTAGTGCGGCAAGAGCGGTTTGGAAAGGACGAACCGAAGTAATCCTTCTCATTGGGCCAGTGGGTCCCAGCGCACTAATCGCGTCTCTAGTGAATGCCTGCAAAGGTTGGAGAGCCCACTCCGCTATTGGATGCCAAAAGAGCGACAGCGGTCGCCGGGAGGCCATCGTTGTCTGAGAGGAGAAACCATGCTCGTCGTCTATTGGAGATCCGGGGAGGAAAAAGGCTACAGCGACCTGCTTCCCTCATATTGGTTCGAGACTGATGGCGTCTCGCCCTTCCTGCGCCACGACGTCCAAGGCCCCAAGGATTGGCGGTCTCAAGCTCGATGCTCGTTGAACGTCCGAGGAAATGAAGCCTACCTCGACTACGCTGGAGAGCATGCTCGATATAACGAGAGAACCGGCTTTGACCTTGGTACCTTGAAGCTGATTTTTACGGACCCGTCTCGGAAATGTATTCGGGAGGTGCAGTGGCGAGAGCTTAAGGACGGCGCTGAATTCGAGACGCGCGATGTCGAGTGCTATGAGCGAAGTATGCCGGTGGAGGAGTTGGGAGCCTTCAGTCCTCTAAACCTGGAGGACGGCCGCAAGAGGATCGAACAGATGGTGACCCTGCGTCAGGGGCAACCAGCCTTCCGCTACGCTCTCATGAATGCCTATGAGCGCCGGTGTGCGATCACCGGCTGCACGATCGAGGAGGTTCTGGAAGCGGCGCATATTAGCCCATACTTGGGCGATCATACCAATGATGTGACCAATGGCCTGCTGCTTCGAGCAGACATCCATACGCTGTTTGACCGTGGGCTAATTAAGGTCGATCGCAACTATCGAATCAGCGCTTCGGACCATATTCGCCGTGACTACAGTCTTCCCAAAACGATTACTCTCCCGCGTGATCCCAAGCTCTACCCTAATCAGGAGGCGCTGGATCTGAAATTGAGAGAAATTTGAGGGCAGTGCTCACCATCCGACCGAAGCGACACGATCATTTCATCAACGGTCAAGATGTCTGCATTCAGGGTAGAACACAACGGCCGGGTAGGTCAGCAATGGGTCGGAAGCTGAAGTTCAGATACAAGGCCGGCTCGTCGTCTGATCCGGTTCAGCGCGCAACCGGCCACTTCGCCCCGTCTCTCACCTGGCCCCGGTGGCGGAGAAACTGGTCGGCGAGCACGCAGGCGACCATCGCTTCGCCGACCGGCACGGCGCGAATGCCGACGCAGGGGTCATGGCGGCCTTTGGTGACGATCTCGGTCTCGGCGCCGGTTCGATCGATCGTCAGGCGCGGCTGCAGGATCGAGGATGTGGGCTTGACCGCGAAGCGCGCGACGATCGGCTGTCCGGTCGATATGCCGCCCAAGATGCCGCCGGCATGGTTCGACAGAAACAGAGGCGCGCCGTCATTGCCGAAGCGCATTTCGTCGGCGTTGGCCTCGCCGGAAAGCTCGGCGGCGGCGAAACCTTCGCCGATCTCCACGCCCTTGACCGCATTGATCGACATGAGCGCGCTCGCCAATTCTGAGTCGAGCTTGCCATAGATCGGCGCGCCCCAGCCGGCGGGCGCATTCTCCGCCACGATCTCGATCACGGCGCCGATGGATGAGCCGGCCTTGCGAATTTCATCGAGATAGGCCTCAAACAGCGCCGCCGCCTTTGCGTCAGGACAGAAGAAAGGGTTCTTGCCGACCTCGTCCCAGTCCCAATTGTTGCGGTTGATCTTATGCGGGCCAAGCTGCACCAAGGCGCCACGGACCCGCACCTTATCGATGATCTTGCGGGCGATGGCGCCGGCCGCGACTCGGGTCGCCGTTTCGCGCGCGGAAGAGCGGCCGCCGCCGCGATAATCCCTGATTCCATATTTCAAATCATAGGTGAAATCGGCATGGCCCGGCCGGTATTTATCCTTGATGGAATCATAGTCCTTCGAGCGTTGGTCCTCATTCTCGATCAACAGCGCGATCGGCGTTCCGGTCGTCACCTGGCGCCCGGTCTTTTCATCCTGAAAAACCCCCGAGAGAATCTTGACCCGATCCGACTCCTGGCGCTGCGTGGTGAAGCGCGAAGTTCCCGGCCGCCGCTGGTCGAGGAAGAGTTGAATGTCTTCTTCCTTAAGCTCAAGCAAAGGCGGACAGCCATCGACGACGCAGCCGATGGCCGGCCCATGGCTCTCGCCAAAGGTGGTCACGCGGAAAAGATGGCCGAATGTGTTGTGGGACATCAGCTAAACTGCAATGGGAGACGCAAGGCGTTGATCTTTGAAGCGTCGCGCATCAGCCCTTCTCCTTGAGCAAGCGCCCCTTTTCGCGATTCCAATCCCGCGCCTTTTCCGTCTCGCGCTTGTCGTGCAATTTCTTGCCGCGCGCCAGCGCGATCTCGACCTTCGCCCTGCCCTTTTCGTTGAAATAGACTTTCAGCGGCACGATGGTCATGCCCTCGCGCTCGGTCGCCTGCGAAAGCTTCGCGATCTCACGCGCCCGCAGCAGAAGCTTGCGGGGGCGCTTCGGCTCATGATTGAATCGATTGGCCTGCAAATATTCGGGGATGTTCGCATTGACGAGGAAAAGCTCCCCCGCCCTGTCCACCGAGGCGTAGCTTTCCGCGATCGTGGCCTTGCCGGTGCGCAAGGATTTCACCTCCGTGCCGGTCAGCATGATGCCGGCCTCGAATGTTTCGCCGATCTCGTAATTGAACCGCGCCCGTCGATTATCCGCTGCGATCTTGAACGGACGCTCCTTTTTCTCGGCCACTCACCGAACCTCGCGGGACAAGAGAAATTCACGCATTGATGAGCCCGGCGTGAAGCATCGCGGCCTTGATCGGCGCATGCGCGGCTTGCGATGCGGGCAACATGGGCAACCGCACCTCTTCGGCGATCTTGCCGAGCGCGGCAAGCGCATGTTTCGGCCCCGCGGGATTGGGCTCGACGAACAAAGCGGCATGAAGCGGGCTCAAGCGGTCGTGCAGCTTCAAGGCCGCGCCGTAATCGCCCTTGATACAGGCCTCCTGCATCTCGGAGCATTGCTTCGGCGCGACATTGGAGGTCACGGAGATGCAGCCATGTCCGCCAAGCGACATCACAGCCAGGGCCGTCATGTCCTCGCCCGACAGCTGGATGAAATCCGGCCCGAGCGCCTGCCTTTGCTGCGCCGTGCGGGCGAGATTGCCGGTGGCGTCCTTGACGCCGGCGATATTCTTCAATTCGAACAGCCGCTGCATTGTGTCGATCGACATGTCGACCACGGAGCGCGGCGGAATGTTATAGATGATGATCGGAATGCCCACCGCGTCATTGATCGCCTTATAGTGCCGATAAAGACCCTCTTGCGAAGGCTTGTTGTAATAGGGCGTGACGACGAGAAGCCCGTCGGCGCCGGCGGCTTCGGCGAATTTGGCTAGCTCGATCGCCTCTTGCGTATTGTTCGATCCGGCTCCGGCAATGACGGGCGCGCGGCCCTTGGCCTCCGCGATGCAGGCCGCGACAACCTTGCGATGCTCGTCATGCGACAAAGTCGCGCTTTCTCCGGTCGTTCCGGCCGGCGCCAGACCATGCGTGCCATTTTCGATCTGCCAGTCGACCAGAGCCCGGAATGCGGATTCGTCGAAGCCGCCGGACCGAAATGGCGTCACCAGCGCTGTGATCGAACCCTTGAAAGCCGCCTTTTTCGCCATTCCGCTCTCACCTTTCCACTGATTTGCCTGATAGATGCCGCAATTTTCAGGCTGACTTCCAAACGATAGGGCGGAGTCGCGCCATGCCCGAGACATAGACGCCAAACACGCGTCGGAAAAGGGTCGATCAGCCCATCGCGCGACGGACTTTTGCCAATTGCGTCCTTTGTTAATAAAGATTGGTTTGAAATTTATCATCTTTGGAGTCGCTTTACAGGATTGGACGAAGCATGCTCAAGAGGCAATCCACTTTCCGGCTGACGGCCGGGATCTGCGCGTCGGCCTTGTTCGGCCTCGCCGGAGCCTGGATCGAGAAGCGGGGGGCCGGACTTGACCTGTTCGGCTTTCCAGACGACGCGCAAACCCTAGCGTCTCTCGATCCGCGCTTCATTCCCCCAGACGTCCCTTTTCTCCGCGAAGGCGACCTCCAGGACGACGAGGATGCGGGCGCAAGCCCAGGCAGCCGCGAATTTGCGCGTGGCGGACTCGAGGCTGTCGGCCACGAGCTTTCGCCCGTCGTCGCGCAGCAGCTCGGCGTCGACCTGACCGGCCTTGTGGAGGCGATCAACTTTTACAAGGCCGGCGCTCTCGCTTCCGGCGACAATGCGGCCAAAGCGGCCAAGGACAAGACTGTTCAAACCGCCCTCGAATGGGTCGCCTTGCGGACTTTTCCGCGCGAGGCCGGTTTCGAGCGGATTCAAGCCTTCACAAATGCGCATCCGACATGGCCGGCGCTCGGCTGGCTGCATAAGCGCAGCGAGGAGGCGCTCTATGGCGATCGGAAGAGCGCCGCTCTGATCAAGACCTTTTTCGACCGCGAACGGCCGGAAACCCCTGCCGGCAAGCTCGCCTTGGCCCGCGTGCTGACCGACGAAGGCCAAACCGCCGAAGCGGCCGCTCTCGTTCGCGAGGTCTGGCGCGAGGCCGACATCAATATGGCGCTCGAAACCAAGATCAAGACGGATTTCGCGCCCTATTTGAGCAAGGCCGATCACAAATATCGCGCCGACCGCTTGCTTTACAAGGAGCAGACCGCAGGCGCTTTTCGCGCCGCCGCCCTTGCTGGGGCCGACGAGATGGCGCTCGCCAAGGCCCGCGCCGCCGTGAGCGCCGAAGCCGCGAGCGACAAGCTCCTCGGCGCCGTTCCGACGCCGCTTCGCGCCGACCCCGGCTTCATGTTCGCGCAAATCCAGAAGCTGCGCCGGGCGGAGAAGATCCGCGAGGCCGTCGACGTCATGCTCGCGGCGCCGCGCGACCCTTCTCTTATCGTCAATGGCGATGAATGGTGGGTCGAACGCCGGCTTCTCGCTCGTAAGCTCCTCGATCAGGACGATGCAAAGACGGCGTACAAGCTTTGCGCCGAACATTCGGCGACGTCGCATGAGGCGAAGATCGAGGCCGAGTTCCACGCCGGCTGGATTGCGCTTCGCTTCCTGAACGATCCGGCGGGCGCGGCGGTCCATTTCGCGACGCTCGCAAAGCTCGCCGAGACGCCAATGTCGCGCGCACGCGCCGCCTATTGGCAAGGCCGCGCCGCGGAAGCGTCCGGAGCCGAGGATGCGATTGCGACCGCGCATTCATTCTACGGTCAGGCGGCGGCTCATCCGGCGACCTATTACGGTCAGCTCGCGCGCGGAAGGCTCGGGCTGACGACGCTGCCGATCCGCACTCTCGAAAATGAAGCCACGGGAGAGGAGCGCGAAGATTCGGTCAAGGTGATCGAGCTGCTCTACGCGATCGGCGAGAAGAATCTCGCCACGGCTCTCGCCATCGAAGCCATGCGCCATCTCGGCGATGAACGACAAGTCGCGGCGCTCGCGAGCGTCGTCGCGAGACAGCAGGACGCGCATGTGTCTCTCACCGTCGGCAAGGTCGCGAGCCAGCGCGGCATAGCGATCGACACGCTGGCCTTCCCGGACTATGGCGTGCCGCCGTTCCAGCCCTTGCAAAACTCCGCCGACCCCTCGATCATCTATTCGATCGCCCGCCAGGAGAGCGCCTTCGATCCGAACGCGGTCTCCAGCGCCGGCGCCAAGGGTCTGATGCAGATGATTTCATCGACGGCGAGGCGCACGGCCGATCACGCCGGCGTCGCTTTCAATGAGAATAGGCTCCTGTCCGACGCGGCCTTCAACGCCCAGCTCGCAGCAGCCCACCTCGGCGAGCTCCTGGCTGAGCAGCGCGGCTCCTACATCCTGACTTTCGCCGCCTACAACGCCGGCGGCAAACGAGTGAAGCAATGGATCGACGCCTATGGCGATCCGCGCAAGCCTGGCGTCGATCCGATCGACTGGGTCGAGCGAATCCCGATAACGGAGACTCGCAACTATGTGCAGCGGGTCATCGAAAACCTGGGCGTCTATCGAGTCCGCTTCGGCCAGCGTGCGCCCGGCGGCGACGCGCAAAAGTCTCAGGCCAAACTCTGACGCCTGAGAGCAAAATCCAATCAAGCAAAGTCGGATTTCGCTCCTGAGTCTAAGGCGATCTCCCGCTCGGATCATGCTATGGCTCGATCGAGCGCCAGCGGGTTCAGGGATCGTCGTTGTCGCTTCGCCCGCGCTGCATCGCCTCTTCGATTCGGAGCACCAAGACCTTCGGGGCATAGGGCTTGGACACGAATGGATCGTCATTAGGCATGGACTCTTCGTCGACGTGACCGCGGCCGGACGTCACGACGACTCCTATGCGCGGCCAGCAGTCGTGCACGCGCCGAGCCAAAGCCAGACCATCCAAGGATCCAGGCATCTCGACGTCGGTGAAGACAACGCGCACGTCGGGGCGAACCTCGAGCACGCGCAAAGCCTCGTCAGCGTTGCACGCCTCGATCACGCCAAAGCCCGCGTGTTCGAGCACGTCCGCGCCCATCATCCGCACGAAGGGCTCATCCTCGACAACGAGGACAACTGGCAATAGTCTTTTTCGCGTCTGTCCCATGCGCCATCAACAACCCCATTCAACATCGGTTCCTCTGCGTTATCTTTTTGGTAAAAAATCCGTTTCTATGCCATTACTAAGCCGTCGCCCGAGCCTCGTTCGCGCTCACTTACGGCGCCCAGCGGCGCTGTCGGCTCGCCGGCCACTTGGAGTTTGCATGACCATTGCGCAGCTTCCTTTCGAGAGCCGCTGCTATTCAGCCTCCGATGGCCTGATGCTTCATGTGCGCGACTATGGCTCGACGCTCGAGCAAGGCGTCCCCGTCGTTTGCCTTCCGGGCCTCACGCGGAATTCCGCCGATTTCGGTCCGCTCGCCAGCGCTCTCGCCAGTGGTCGCGCCGGCGATCAGCGCCGGGTGCTCGCCATCGATTATCGCGGCCGCGGTCGTTCGGAACATGATTGGAATTGGACAAATTATTCTGTCGAGGTCGAGGGCGACGACCTCTTGACGGTTTTGACAGCGGCCGGCATCGCGCGCGCAATTTTCATCGGAACCTCGCGAGGCGGCTTGCATGCGATGCGTCTGTCGGCGGCGCGGCCTGCCGTCATTCACGCGGTTGTCTTGAACGATATTGGGCCAGTCGTGGAGGCGCGCGGAATGGCGCGCATCCGCAGCTATGTCGGCAAGCTGCCCGCCCCGCGTTCGGCCGCCGACGCGATTGATCTGCTCAAGCGGCTGATGAGCGAGCAATTCACCGGCCTCAGCGAAGCAGATTGGGCTCATTATGCAAAGATCACCTTCGCCGACGCCCAGGGACGGTTTGGCGCGCGCTACGATCCAAAGCTCATGAAGCCGCTCGAAAGCCTCGACCTCGAGCAGCCCCTGCCCACGCTCTGGCCGCAATTCGATGGCTTGCGCAATGCTCCGCTGCTGGTGATCAAAGGCGCGAATTCGGACGTTCTCTCGCCAGAGACCCTCGCCGAGATGGCGCGCCGACATCCTGGCTGCGAAATCCATATCGTCGAAGGCCAGGGCCACCCGCCGCTTCTCCTCGACCAGCCCACGATCGACCGGATCTGCCGTTTCGTCGCTGACGCGGACGCGCTCTGCTCCCGCCCCGCTTAGCAATCATGGGCCACGCCAAAAATTACGCCCGCGACGGCGGCGCAAATTCCAGGTCATGCAGCGCTGGACAATCGGAGCATGGCTCCTCTATAAGGTCGCGTCGCGTCAGCGCCGCTCGGCCGTCGCGAACGCCCAGGTAGCTCAGTTGGTAGAGCATGCGACTGAAAATCGCAGTGTCGGTGGTTCGATTCCGCCCCTGGGCACCATTAAAACAATGGCTGGTAAAGCAATGGCTGGCCAATAGGAGTTCACCGCAGTCTGCACGGCGTCGCTGCCGGAGGCGCTCTTAGGCGTCGGCCAGAAGCGGATGAATGGCGCCGAAATTTCTTTTCCCGTTTGGCGGTCGTCACCGTAATCACGCCGTCGGCGATCGCCGCCTTGGTCACGGTCAAAACGTCGGCCATGCCGCGGAGCCCCGCGCACATGGCGAGAGCTACGGGAACGCGGAGATGCGGAGGCGCCTTTTCCAGAACGATTCGGCATTCGTTCTCCATCCATGGCTGATTCTGGACCAGAGCACCCTGAGGCTTGCGAATTTCTTTGACCCGCTCGGCCAGCAAAAAAAAGCCGGCGATCCGAATTCGGCGCAAATCGGCGTTGCGGATTTAATGCACAATCAAAACCCGTAATTAAACAAAGGCGGTCGAGAAGCCGTTGAGCTGTGGCCGCTGACCGGACGCGCTAGTGAACGGCACCGATTGCTGCCCTTGAATGATTGGATTAATCGCCAGACTTCAACGTCACAGACGCTTCTGTCGTGAGCAGCAGGAAGGTGAAGGTTTCCTGGAGATAGAGCTGAACGGCCGTTTCCGAATGGCTCAAATAGCCGATCGAAACATCCTGCCCGATGTGCAGATCGAAATCGCCTCCCCGCGTCGTCAAAACGACGGCGCCTTCGATCGCAGGCGCCCAAATGATCTCGGTTTCAACAAGGCGTTTGATGTGCTGCAGGATCGGATATCCGTTATCGCTCGACTCGGCGAGCTTCGTATAGGCTCCGGCGCCAAGCAGGACCGAATAGGGGCCGTTGACGCCGACAAGACGCAATTGGCTCAGGGCCTGGGCAATTGCGTCCGGATATTCGCGTGCGTCCGCCGGCAAAGTCACGACGGGATTGCTCGTTCCTTGGCGAATTCCGGTGATCTCGGCGGCGGGATAGCCCTCGAAGATGGCGCGATCTTCGGTAAAGGCCATCTTCCGCGCCGCGTCCTTGGCGGGTTGCCAATCCGAGTCATTGGCCCCGCGCTCGACGTCGTCGATTTGCTGACGATCCAGCTCGAATGGAACGCGGACCTCGACCAAAGCCTTGACCTCGCGCTGCCGCGTCAGAACGCCGTCGCCCGGTCCGGAAATCGCGCGAAGATGACCTGTGCCGATGGCCGAGAGGACGGCGCCAGCCGGCCCTTGCAGATCGACGACGCGCCGCGCGGCGAGATAACGCTTCAAGGTCCTTGACGCTTCTTCTTCGATCTGCGCCCAGGCCTCGTCGGAGATCGGGGCCAGCTCGCGGTGCAAATTGTTCATGACAGCTTTCCTTTAAGAGAACCGATGCGGAGCGAACCATCGCGCACCGGTGAAACATGCTGTGCAGATCCTTCTTCAGAAGCGGCGTCGGGCGCCGGATCATCGGCGCCCAAATTGTCCAGAAAGGTTCCCGTCGGCACGAAAAACAAGACGCCTGTCACGGCTCGGCTGAAATCGAGCAGCCGATCATAATTGCCCGGCGGGCGTCCGATGAACATGTTTTCGAGCATCTGCTCGATCGTGCGCGGAGACCGGGCATAGCCAATGAAATAAGTGCCAAACTCGCCCTGTCCCGGCTGACCGAAGGGCCGGTTCTCGCGCAGAATCTTCATCTCTTGGCCGTTCTCGACGATCGTCGTCAACGCATTATGCGCGTAACTCGGCTTTACGGCGTCGTCCAGTTCGGTGTTTTCCAATTTTTTACGACCAATGATGCGCTCCTGCGCCTCGATCGGCAGCGCGTTCCAGCCCACGAGATCATGTAGATATTTTTGGACGATCACATAACTGCCGCCGGCATATGCAGGATCTTCTGCGCCGATCAATATGGCGTCGATCGCTTCCCGATCCTCGGGATTTTCCGTGCCATCAACAAAGCCCAATAGATCCCGGTTATCGTAATATTGAAAGCCTTGCACTTCGTCCGCAACAACAACGGAGTTGCAGAGACGCTCCATGATCAGCGCAGCCAAATTGAAGCAGAGATCGAGGCGCTCAGCGCGAATATGAAAAAGCAAATCTCCGGGCGTCGCGATCGCATGACGAGCATCAGCATGAAACTCGCGGAACGGATGAAGCTCTAAGGGCCGTGGGGCGCCAACGAACAGCCGGTCCCATGCTTCCGAGCCAAATCCCAACACACATGAAAGCGCACTCGTGGGGTCACGAAATCCGACAGACCGAACGAGAGCTGCGAGATCAGCGCATAAGGATCGGACGGCGGCTGCATCGGCTTCGGCGGAATTTATCGTCACCACGAGAAAGATCGCGGCGCCCGTCATCGGCGTCGAAATCTTTTGAAGGACAGCGTCATTTCCGTCACGCGCCGGGAAAGAGGTCATACCGTTGAGTCCGTAAGTTCCAATGATCAAGACGCCCGCGACGAACGCCAAGTCAGCTATAACGAAGCAATATATGCGCCAAATGTTTATGTCGTGAGTTGGTAGAACGAGATGGACTGCCAACAATCACTCAATCACCTCTATGACACCCGTCGCACCTCTGTCTTTACGATCCACAGCATGACAGTGATACATGAAGTCGCCAACAATTACAGCGCTTGTGAAAGGAATGACAACCTTTGGCGAACTTGGGTGTGGGCCTGTGGTTGGCCGCGCCTAGTACGTATCACGTATGCTATCTCCCCCTGCCGACGCCGTCCATCTTAGTCGTCAAGATTGCGGTCTGATGAACATGAGAGCTTTGATATTGCTGATCAGTATTGTGCACCACCAGCGCACATAAAATCAGTTCGATCGTACAGAATGTCGTGGAGCGTCGATTCATCTGCCGATGCGTCGAGCTTCACACCCGAGGTGCTACGAAGATGGCGGGCAGTCTGAAGGCCAAGGGTGAGACTTTGTTATCTGTGCAGAAACATGCGACCCCGCGGTCGCTGTCTGTGAAAGCTCGAACGCCGCTGCTTCAAATCCCTCTGACTTTCACGTGGTCTTGCGGCTCGCCGGAGAGTCGGGCGCGTGTCCGCTGCAGGACCACGCATTTAGAGGTCGGCATGTCATCGGCGACCGCCAAGCCGACCATGGGAGGGCGATCGTCCACCTTCGCGTGCGCGGAAGTGTCCTGACGTGCTTTAAGGAGATTGTCGCCAGCCCCGCTGCCGCTAAACCAAATGCGCTCCACCGTTGCAGATGCGGCCGCACTCGAGCGACTCATGGATGCGCTGGGGCCGAGCCAAGCCGCGCGAGGAACCATAAGCCGCCCATTGACATTGGTAGTTCAAGGCGCAGCGGAATGTCGCCCTCTGCGACCGGAGGATGCGCATGGACTGGAAACAGATAAAAGCCGAGATCAAGGAGAAATGGGACCGTCTCACGGATCCCACCAAGATCGAAGACCGATTCAAACGCCGCCAAGCTGCGCTTCAGCCACGTTACGTGACAATACGGAATCATCCTCGCAGGGACGCCCGGACGCCACGGTTCTGAGCGCCGGCCCCAGCTCGTCATCGGATAAGGGGCCGAAAAGCCTCATCCCCGGGTCGTAGCGGACGAAGCATTCTTCATCGTAGCGAGGCCCGATGCGGGACAAAGTCGTCATAGTGACGGGTGGTTTTGGCGCGCTCGGGCGCGCCGTCGGCGAAACGGCGCTTGCAGCCGGAGCTTACGTGGCGCTGATCGGCCACGGCCAAGGGGATTCGATCGCGGCGCATGACCGGCTTCTGACGATCGGCGAGGTCGATCTCACGGAGCTTGCGCAAGTCCATCAAGCCTTCGAAACCGTCGCCGCGCGATGGGGCAAGATCGATGGGCTCGCCAATGTGGCCGGGGGCTTTCGATGGCAGACCCTCGAGGGGGGCGACCTCGCCATATGGACCGAGCTTTTCCGCAAGAATCTTTTGACGGCGGCGACCGCGATCAAGGCAGCGCTCCCTTATTTGCGCGCGTCTGGCGGCGCAATTGTCAATGTCGCCGCCGCTCCTGCGGAGAACGCCAAGGCGGGAATGGAGGCCTACGCCGCCTCCAAGGCTGGCGTGCTGCGACTCACGGAAGGCGCAGCCGATGAGCTCAAGGACGCCGGCGTGCGCGTGAACGCCATCCTCCCAACGATCATCGACACTCCGCGAAACCGCAGCGACATGCCCAAGGCGGATTTCGCGCGCTGGGTGAAGCCCGACCAAATTGCCCGGACGATCCTGTTTCTTCTATCGGAGGACGCTTCGGGGATAACCGGCGCAAAGATTCTTCTTTCCAGCCGAACTTAAGCCTCGCCGGGCTTTCAAAGCCTGACGCGGCCTCACGCGGCCAAAGCCTCATCGCCTGCCCTCTCCATTCATGAATTGGCCTCATCGGGTACTGCTTGGCTATGATCGCCCAGGACTAGGCAATTCACTTGCCCCTTGCCTTCGAACATGTCATAGAAAAAGGACACGCTTGAAGTCGCAGAGGTCCAAAATGCTCGCCAGCAAGGCATTCCGCTGCAAGATCGTCGCGGCCGCTTTCGGCGCATGCCTGGGGGCCCTGGCTTTGCCGGCCGCCAGCGAGGCCAATTCGTTGGGAACGGTCGAGGGACTGCCGTTTTGGGGCCATCCCTACCCCTATGGTTATGTCTATCATCGGCCGCCGATCGAATGCTACGATATACGGACCGTCGATACGCCGGATGGTCCGCAGATCCAGGAAACCTGGATCTGCGGCGCGCCAGTTTCCGCTAGGTATTAAGCCACAGCCGGACCTATCGGACTGGGTACGCGCGAAGCGGCGTTCGCTTTGCGGATTCCCTTGAGCCTGAAGACGATCGTGGGCTTTTGGCGCGAAGGAAACGCGCTCCGAAGGCCGGTGTCGTCGACTAGCTTTGGGCACTGTTTTCAATCGGCGTTAATTTTGCTTGCGTTGGTCTGGCTCCGCCTCCGGGAGCGATGACTCGGGTTTCAAGCGTCCTCACGGTTCGCCAATGGGGTTAGAAGCCGCCTTTCGAGGAGGCTCGAGCGGACTAACGGGCAAGAGACTGCGAATCATCATCCTGAACGGATTGTTGCAAGGCATGGGCGTCTTGCTTCGCTCCGTCGGCGCATTCAACGATATGGCCGAAATAAAGCCATGTTGGCGCTTACGATCCTAGTAACACCCCATAAATTGGCGCGCGCGTCGACGCTCTTTCGGCAATGCCGAGACTTTCAGTCTGACTCTATCGGCGCGCAGGGACAAAATTCCGCCTTATCCATGAGGTTAAGAATTAATGCTTTTCATGAAACATTTAGGTATTAGCGCTGATTTTCCATGTTTATTTCATGGAATGCGCCAATGAGCTTTCATTATCAGGCACAATAATTTTGGCGTATGCTATCCTGCGTAGGAGTTCGGCAATATTTCGACGATCAAGAAAGAAAATGCTGACTTAATGTTTGTCATCCTTTGCGCCGGATGAACAGAGGCAATGTCGAATGCTCTGCTTAAGCCATCCGGAATGGCTTGCAAAAGCTGCGCTGCCGCCCACTTTAGAGGTCTCTCAGCTGTGACTTGAGAGGCTCTCTATAACGCTATGTCGCGTGAAACTGATCGAGACCGCGGTCCGAAACGCGGCGGTCGATTTTGTGGACCTCATTGACTGGAGTTTTTCTTGCCGCACCGAGACGTTGGACCAAGGGACCTAGGCGCAATGACTTGCGGCGCAATGCCGTGTGGCGCCATGATTGGGGCGGTTGCCGCCAAAAGCGTAAACATGGTATTTGGACTGAGAATTTCCGTTAGACGACAGTGAGTTGACCAAGATGCTGCAGATCAACAAGCGACCGCCGCTCTCAGGCCGGGATCCGGACAAGGCAGGCGCCGCGTCGCTCATTGACGCCCTCAACGGCGCTGTCAGAATTCTTCGCCGGCAATTGCCCATTGTCGTCGTGGTCATGGTTTGCAGCGTCGCCCTCGCTGCGCTTTATCTCTTCAACACCCCGCCGAGATATACGGCGACGGGAACGATGGTCATCGATACGCGCAAGCTTCAGCTGCTCGAGAAGCAATCGGTCCTAGGCGACATTCAAATCGACGCTTCGACCGTGCAAACCCAAGTGGAGGTGCTGAAGTCGGAAAACATAAGCCTGGCGGTGATCAGAAAGCTTCATCTGACGGAGGATCCGGAATTTGTCGGAGAGCCGAGCACCGGCCTAGTCAGCTCCATTTTCGGTTTCCTGCCAAAACTTCTCGGCCGCGGCGACAGCGGCCCGCCTTCCCAATTCGAACTCGAGCAAACCGCGCTGCAGCAATTCGATGGCGCGCGCACGGTCGCCCGCCAGGGTTTGACTTATGTGATCGACGTCGGGTTTACGTCGCTTGATCCGGAAAAGGCGGCGCGAATCGTCAACACCCTTGTCGAATCCTATATCGAAGACCAATTGGACGCCAAATATCAGGCGGCGCATCGCGCTGGCGTTTGGCTGCTGGAGCGCATCAAGGAATTGCGGACCCAGGCGACTGCGGCGGAGCGTGCGGTCGTTGATTTCAAGGAAAAGAACAATATCGTCGACACGGGCGGCACCGGCGGCAAGCTCATGAACGAGCAGCAGCTCACGGAGGTCAACAGCCAGCTCATCCTCGCAAGCGCGGCGACCGCGGAGGCCAAGGCGCGGGTCGATCGGATACAGGCGGTCATGAAGCAGGACGTTCCCGACGCATCGGTCGCGGACGCCTTGCACAGTGAAGTCATAACCAAGTTGCGCCAGCAATATCTCGAGGACTCGCAACGCGAATCCATTTTCGCGCAGAAATATGGAGCAAGTCATCTTGCGGTGATCAATCTGCGCACGCAAATGCAAGAGATCAAGCGCAGCATCGAAGATGAAATGCGCAAGATCGCCGGGACCTATGAAAGCGATTATCAGATCGCTCTAACCCGGGAAAACAGCCTGAGGAACAGTCTGGCCAATGTCGTGATGGAGTCGCAGAGCTCCGGCATCGCCCAGGTTCAGTTGCGGGAGCTCAAGAGCAGCGCCGACACGGCCCGCACCCTCTACGACAATTTTCTCCAGCGTTACATGGAGGCGGTGCAGCAACAAGAAGCCGTCCCGATCAGCGAAACCCGGCTGATCAGCCCGGCGACCCGGCCGCTGAAAAAGAGCTCGCCGAAAGGCATGCTCACTCTGTTGGTGGCGCTCGCCGGAGGCGGAGTACTGAGCTTCGGCTTCGCCTATTTGCGTGAGGCGTCGGACGGCGTCTTGCGCACGACCGACCAAGTCGAAGATATTCTTCATGTCAACTGTCTGGCCATGGTGCCAGCTCTGAAGCTCCCGTCGCCGCAAGGCGAGGGAAAGAGCGGAGAGGCCGACGGCTCTTTCGCAGAGCGCAGCTTGGCGGGCGGCCAAGATTTGCTTCGTCAGGTCGTCGATGCGCCTTTGTCCCGATACGCTGACGCAATCCGGTCGGTGAAGGGGGGATCGGGGCGGCTCGCCAAAAAAGGCGGACAGAGCGACGCCTCCATCCTGGAGCAGAAGCCGGCTGGAAGCCGAAACTTCCTCCATTATGTCGTCGACGCCCCATTTTCCCGTTATGCGGAAGCGATCCGATCGGTGAAGATCGCGGCCGATCTCAGCGGCGTGTTGAAGTCCCACAAGGTCATAGGGCTGACGTCCACATTGCCGAACGAAGGCAAATCCACCATCGCAGCCAATCTCGCTCACCTCATCGCCGACGCCGGGGGCAATGTGATCTTGGTGGACGCCGATCTGCGCAGCCCATCGCTATCGACTTGGCTCGCGCCCAATGCGCCCGGCATGATCGACGTGGTGATCGGAAATATACCCCTTGACGCGGCCGTCACGACGCTCCCGGCGAGCAGATTGCATTTCCTGGCCGCTGGCGCGACGTCAAAACTGCCTCACACGAATGAAATTCTCGCTTCGGCTGCGATGAAGCACGTCATCGATACGTTACGCGCCGCCTATGATTATATTATCGTCGATCTTTCGCCTGTGGCCCCAATCGTCGACGTTCGGGCGACGGGGCATATCATCGACACCTATGTCTATGTCATCGAATGGGGCCAGACAAAGATCGACGTCGTTGAGCGGGGTCTGTCCGAAGCGCAACCCATTTATGATCGGTTGCTCGGCGTCGTTCTGAATAAAGTGGATACGTCCACACAGAACCGTTACGAGCGCTATCACGGCAACCACTACCACCGGAAATATTATTCCAAATATGGCTATTTGGAATAGATGCGGATGATGATCCCGCCCGCCCGGTCCTTACGCCTCGCCTGATCCGTCGAGACGCAGCCGGGCAACGCGGCGAGCGCCAGTCGCTAGCCGCTTCGTAAGCGTGAACTCGACCCATCGGCCGCGGCAAAGAGCCTATGAAGGCAATTTCCCGCTGGGGGTCAGCTTGTCGATGGCGTTGGGGAGCAATTCCGCCAATTTCCTCGAAAGCTCTTCGGGGGTTAGCCCCACCTTCGCCGCCAGCTCAGCGATCAAGTCGGAGCCGACCGCGTGCTGCACCTGCTCGGGCGCGATCGGCTGGTTCTCGCCGGTCGAAATCCAGGATTGGATGATCGGGGCGAGACCCTGTTGCTGGAATTTTTGCGTAAGCCCAGCGATTCCACCGTTTTTCTCGATCAGGTCGTTTGCTGCCGTCACCAGCGCGGCGCCGACCGTGCCGCCCAAAAGTCCGTCCAAGAGACCCATGCCATCCTCCCTCCTACGCGTTACGCAAAGCACAACTCGGCATTATCGCATCGTTCTGCCCGACCAGTTCATAACCATTCGCGCGTCAAAACGTTCCCGATCAAGGTAATGGCGGGCTCGAAACGAACTACAAGGCAAGTCTGATCGGCTCGATATGAGAGCATCCGGTCCCTCCGCCAATATTGACATAGAATTGTCGCCTGACAGCGCGTGACGATAATCGAGAACAATCAGTGAAGAAGGCCTCGCGGCGGCATGGCGCCGCCCCGCCCTGATCCGGCGGCTCGCGGGACCGGCGCGAGGCGTTTTGGCTCTGATGTTTCGCTGAACAATTCGGCAAGTTTTTCGGTCATCGCGCCGCCGAGCTCTTCAGCGTCGACGATCGTCACCGCGCGCCGATAATAGCGCGTCACATCATGGCCGATCCCGATCGCAATGAGCTCGACCGGCGAGCGCATCTCGATTTCCTCGATCATGAAGCGCAAGTGCTTTTCGAGATAATTGCCCGGATTGACCGAAAGCGTCGAGTCGTCGACCGGCGCGCCATCCGAAATCATCATCAGGATGCGGCGCTGTTCAGGCCGCGCGAGCAGCCTCCTATGCGCCCAGTCGAGCGCCTCGCCGTCGATGTTTTCCTTGAGCAGCCCTTCGCGCATCATCAGCCCGAGATGTTTCCTCGCGCGACGCCAGGGCGCATCCGCCGATTTATAGATGATGTGGCGCAGATCGTTGAGACGGCCGGGCGATGGCGGCTTGTTCGCCTGCAGCCACGCCTCGCGCGATTGGCCGCCCTTCCACGCGCGGGTCGTGAACCCCAGGATCTCCACCTTCACGCCGCAGCGCTCCAGGGTGCGGGCGAGAATATCGGCGCAGGTGGCGGCGACCGTGATCGGACGGCCACGCATCGAGCCGGAATTATCTATGAGCAAGGTCACGACCGTATCGCGGAAATCCGTATCCTTCTCGCGCTTGAACGAGAGCGGCTGCTGCGGATCGATGATGATGCGCGGCAAACGCGAAGGATCGAGCATCCCTTCCTCGAGATCGAACTCCCAGGACCGGCTCTGTTGCGCCATCAGGCGGCGCTGCAGACGATTGGCGAGCCGCGCCACGATCGACGAAAGATTGTGCAATTGCTTGTCGAGATAGGAACGAAGCCGCTCGAGCTCCTCCGAATCGCATAGATCTTCGGCGGCGACGATCTCATCAAATTTTTTGGTGAATGCCTTGTAGTCATGGCCGCGCTGCTCCGGCCGTCCGGCGGAGGGCGGACGGCGCGGATCGCCCGCCTGTTCGGAATCTGAGAATTCCGCCTCGTCCTCGAACTCGCCGGTGGGCGCGTCTTCCGCGTCCATCTCGCTCTCTTCCATCGCCTCCATGGACGCGTCGGATTTTTCCATCTGCCGCGCGTCGCCGGCTTGCTCCTCGGCGCCATCCTCGGCCTGGCCAGCGTCGCCCTCATCGGGCTCGTCCGTGCTGCTCTCTTCCTCCTCGGGAGCGCTTTCGAGGCTTCCCTCATCAATCATCTCGAGCGCGGTCAAGAGCCTGTGCACAGACAAGGCGAAGCCGCGCTGGTCCTCAATCGTCGCGCCGAGCTTGTCGAGATCGGCCCCCGCCCGCTCCTCGATCCAAGGGCGCCAGAGATCGACGATTCTTTGCGCATTCTTGGGCGGCTTCAGCCCGGTCAACCGCTCGCGCACGATCATCGCGAGCGCGTCTTCGAGCGGCGCGTCGGCGCGAACCGCTATGTCGGCGTAGCGAGCGCGCTGAAAGCGATCATCGAGCATAGCGTCGAGATTGGCGGCGACGCCTTGCATTCGGCGCGAGCCGATGGCCTCGACGCGCGCCTGTTCAACCGCGTCGAAGACGGCGCGCGCCGCAGGCGCCTGCGGCATGAGACGGCGATGAACATCCGCGTTGTGGCAGGTCAGGCGCAACGCCATTGAATCGGCGTGGCCGCGCAAGATCGCCGCTTCGCGCGGATCGAGCTTGCGGGCGGGCTCCGGCAGCCGCGCCTTATGGCGGCCCGTCTGGATCAGGCTCGGCCGTTCGGAGGCGTAGGAGACTTCGAGCTGCGGCATGCGCGACAGCGCGCGCATACATCCGGCCACAGCCCGCTTGAACGGCTCCTGCGGCGCTTCAGATTTGGACGGCGGCTTTTGATTTGAGCTCGTCAAGGCGGCTCCGATCGCAATTTTTAGAGCATGATTGCTTGAGCTTGAGTCGATTATGCTCCGTATATTTTTGCTTTAGCGCATGACCCTATCCGAAAAGTCTGCAAGTCTTCACGATCATGCTTAGCTCATCACGACATTGACGGCGCTTTCCGGCAGCTCCTTGCCAAAACAGCGCTGGTAGAATTCGGCGACCAGGGTCCGCTCCAGCTCGTCGCATTTATTGAGGAAGGTCAGACGGAAGGCGAAGCCGACATCGCCGAAGATTTCTGCGTTCTCGGCCCAGGTTATGACCGTCCGCGGGCTCATGACGGTCGAAAGATCGCCAGCGATGAAGGCGTTGCGGGTGAGATCGGCGACGCGGACCATTTTGTTGATCGTGTCGCGGCCCTCTTTTGTCTCCTGAAACCGTTTCACCTTGGCCAGCACGATCTCGACTTCCTTGTCGTGCGGCAAATAGTTCAGGGTCGCGACGATCGACCAGCGGTCCATCTGGCCCTGATTGATCTGCTGGGTCCCATGGTAAAGCCCAGAGGTGTCGCCGAGGCCGATCGTATTCGTCGTCGAAAACAGGCGGAAGGCCGGGTGCGGCCGGATCACTCTGCTCTGGTCGAGGAGCGTGAGACGGCCCGACACTTCCAGGACGCGCTGGATCACGAACATCACGTCGGGGCGGCCTGCGTCATATTCATCGAAACAAAGCGCAATATTGTTTTGCAGCGCCCAGGGCAAGATGCCGTCGCGGAATTCCGTCACCTGCTTGCCGTCCTTGAGGACGATCGCATCCTTGCCCACAAGGTCGACGCGGGAGACATGACTGTCGAGGTTGATCCGCACGCAGGGCCAATTCAGGCGCGCCGCAACCTGCTCGATATGGGTCGACTTGCCAGTGCCGTGATATCCCGTGACCATGACCCGGCGATTCTTGGCGAAGCCGGCCAGAATGGCGAGCGTGGTGTCCCGATCGAAGAGATAATCCGGATCGAGGTCCGGAACATGCGGATCGGCGTAGGAATAGGCCGGCGCCTCCATGTCCGTGTCGATGGCGAAGACTTGGCGAACCGAAATCTTCATGTCTGGCAGGCCGCCCTTGACGGCGCTTTCGTCGATCACAACGCTTTGCATACATCCTCCGCGCCGGTCGGCTCGGTTCGAGTGGTCATCAGCGGACCACAATTCAGGTCGGCGGCGAGCCTTAGGCGGGCTTTACCGATTTAAGGTAGTTATAGGCGCGGATGATCTCGCGCAGCCTATCCTCATTGGACCGGTCGCCGCTATTGGCGTCCGGATGAAGGCGTTTCACCAAGTTTTTGTAGCGGGCCTTGATCGCGACCGCATCCGCTGTGTCGTCGAGCCCCAACTGATCCAGGGCCTTCAGGGCGGCTAATCCATAGCGCGGTTTTGTCGGCTCTACGCAAGAATAGCGCCGGGTTTTCGCATGAACCATTCCGAGCGTGTCGCCCGGGTGCGACGGATCGTCGCCCTCCTCGCGAAAATTCTTGCCGCCGCGCTTGACGCCCATCGACCAGGTCGGCCGATGCCCGACCACTGCGTCGCGCTGATAAAGGGCTACGTCGTCAGCGCTCATCCCATTGAAATAATTGTAAGACGCATTGTATTCACGGACATGGTCCAGGCAAAAGCAAAAATATTGCCCCTCCCGTAAACGGCCCATGGGCGCGCGGAATTCGCCAGGCTCGCTGCAGCCAGGGTGCTCGCATCGCGCCTGGTCTGGGCGCGGAGCTTGCTTCTGTTCGGGCTTGACCCGGATGCGGTCGAAGATGCGGGAGTTCAAATTCATGACCGCGACATTATGAATTTCTTTGCGGCAGCCGCAAGCGCGTCCAGGCAGTAAAAAAATATTTCCGGACACTCGCGGCCAAATTCAGCCGAGATGGTTCGCCTTGACCGGCCGGCGGATCCGGAGCCTAACGACCGAACCCTTACGATGTCATGTCTTGCAGAATGTCTGAATTCGGCCCATCTGGGTCGGAATTCAAAAGCCCTGCCGAGGAGAGTCATATGAGCGAGCAAAGCGACGCTGCGGTCGGCGATCAGATCAAGGCCAAATTGGAGGCCGCCTTGGCCCCCATCTCGATCGAAGTCATCGATGAATCGCATAAACACGCGGGCCATGCCCACGCCGTGATGCGCCCAGGCACGGCGAGCGGCTCGGGCGGAACCCATTTTCAAGTAAAAGTGGTGTCCGAAGCCTTTAAGGGCAAGAGCCGGGTCGATCGGCACCGCACCATCAATACGCTCTTGCAGCATGAGCTCAATGCCGGCGTGCACGCCCTGGCGATCGACGCAAAAGCGCCGGGCGAATGACCTTCGCCTTCATGACGCGGCGCTTTCGCGTTTCAACGGGCTCGTGAGCGCGCGCGCGTTTCCGGCTGCGCCCGGGTGCGCCGTGCTTCGGCATGGGCCGAAAGAGCCGCGGCGCTCCGCCGACATGGCTTTGGTCCAAAATGTGCTTACGCCAGGCTTCAGCGCGTCCGATAAAAAGGATCAATGGCGCGGCGAAGGTTTGCCCTCCGCGGCCCTCGCGCGGGGTGAGAGGAGAACCGACCATGGCGACGGAAGGCAAAATAGCGGCATCGGCGATCCCGCAGCTCCCCCCCGAACGACTCGAAACGCTGAGGGCGGAGCTGCTGCAATATCTCTACAAGACCGGCGCGGCGCCCGATTATTCGGTCCCGGCGGCCAGGATCGAGGCCGAGCTTGGCCTGACGCGCGACGAAATCCGCGCCGTTCATAACTATATTCTCATGCAGGGCCTCGTCGCTGAACGCGCGCGCCTGGGGCATATTGGCTTGAGCACGCCCGGCCAGATCGCGGCGAAGGGCCTGATTGAACCGGATTTGGACGATTAGATTTCCACCTCGGACAACGCCTCCCTAAAGGAGACTCACGGCAGCGCCCCGATGACGCTCCACCACTGAGGAACAATCGCTTTCGCCCACTCCAAATAGCCGCAATCGCTGTTATGGGTGCCGTCGGACGAGACATCTAAGAACGCGTTCCCTACCCTGCTGCCGGTCCCATTCGCGGCAGAGCACGGTCCTGTCGTATTATTCTGTTTTCCGGCCCCTGAAATGATCGGGCCGGGGGGTGATGGGCGCGTGTTGTTCGCGATGAACCCAAGCAGCTTGTCTCCGGTCGCCTGTTGAGCCGCGAATCCCGCGGCGAAAGCCGTCTCAGCGGCGCGAATTATTGGATTCGCTGTCCCCGCGATCGTGTTGTTCGAACCATAGGTCGATCCGACGCCGACGATCAGAGCATTTGGATAGGAGCCGCGCAAATTTTGCAGGAGCGTCAGCGTGGCGCGCGTGAGAGCGGCGGCGGAAAACTCGGCAGGCTTTCCGCCGGCGGTCCCCGGCAATCCCGCAATCGCCTGGAGATTGAGAGTCGAGCCGATCGTCCCGGCGGCCGCAGGCCATGCGGCGTTCAGGCCTGGGACGCCGGCGACTCGCGAGAGGGCGACTGAATCCCCCACAAAGATATTATGTGGATAAGCGGTTCTGAGCGAGACGACGCCAGCGCTTGAGTCATAAGTTATACCGCTTGCGCCAACCAGCGCATCGTTGATCGGAGCTTCGATCAGGATGACCTTTGGCGCGCCGCGGAACGCAGCATATCTGGCCAGATCGCCGGGTATGTGCGAAATATAATTGGTCGCCGCCCCCGGATTGATCAGACCTGTCCCGCCGACCGCGAAAGACGCATGATCAGGGAGGCCGACGAGATAGCGAAAGACGTTGCTCCATCCATGCGACGCGTCGCTTGCGCTTGTCGCCGTGGACAGGCTCGTGCCGACAATTGCAACTCCGAAATTGTCCTTTATCCGCGGGTAGGAGACCGTATCGGATGGGCCGACAGCGATTTGCCTGATCGCCGCATTGCTCGTCGCCTCGATCGTAATCCGCCTGGCTTTGCGTCCCCCCACCTTCGTAAAATCCAGCTGGCAAGCCTGAAACCCGCCGCTGTGATAGCCGCACTCAATAACACTCGATGAAATGTATCGCCCGTCGACAATGACATTAAAGGGCGCTTGCCCAAGCATTTCGACTTCGACAATCGCCGCCTCTGCTACAAATGTGTAGGATTGGTAGTTACATGCTATGTCGAGGCCTCCGAAGATCAAATTTCCACAATTGGCGGTCAGCGGAGCCAAGTTTGGGCCGCCTACAGTGACGCCAACAGCAGGGCCATTAACGAAAGGCCAGCCTCCCTCAAATCTGATGACCCCGGTGTTGTCTGAAATCAGCGCGTAGGCGCCGCCGCCTTGCGTCGCGGAATAGATGTTGGTCAGGGATGAATTATGTGTCGCTGATTGGGTAAAGATCGGAGCCGTCTGCGGCCCGACATATTTCCAGATGATCGCGCCATCCGTGATGGATGATGAATTGCCGGTCGGCCCGTCTCCCGATGTCGCCGGGAGACCGGCTGTCGCGACCTGATAGGCGTCGCCGCCATTGGAGACGACGTCGCCGACCTGAAATCCGTAATAGAGCCAGACAACGGAGCCGTCGGAATATTGCACGTTGCGCGCAGTCCCGGTCGGAGCGGTGTTGGCTCCGGTCACGCCGCCAACTGCGGCGTAATAGGCGTAGCCTCGATTTGAATAGAGCGCCCCTTGCGCAATAGTCGCGTTGTCTCCCGGATAGGCGCCCGTCAGCGCGATCCAGGGCTGCGCGCCTTGGAGAGGCGGCAATTCGATCGGATTGTCGCCTTTCGCCGCCGCAGCGAGCCGACGTAGCTGGGCGCCGAGCGTTTCCTGCTGCGGGCTGGGCGCCGGCGCGCCTCGATCGAACGCGAGCGCGCTCGCCGCCAGACCGAAAAACGCGAAGGTCGCAAAGAGAGTCCGCCGCATTCAATGCTCCAGTTCGAGAATTCGGGCGCTGCGGACGTATATTCGTTTGGCGGAGCTTCGGCCATCCGTCCCCCTCCGTTAAGAGGAAGATGCTCCGCCTCGGAAGGAAGTCGTCGCCGGAGGGGTCTTGACACAAGCGGCCTCGCGAGACGGGTCCGGCCGCGCCGCGCAAACCGGCGCCGCCCAACCGGCGAACGATAGCGTGATCGTGACGCGGCTCCGGCGATTATGGCTGGAGCGGCAGCGAAATAACTGCTCTATATGGGAAGCAGCGGACGCGGCGCGGCTGCAATATCAATTACATAAAATCGTCGTGGTGGGCCGGGAGGGACTCGAACCCCCAACCAGACCGTTATGAGCGGCCGGCTCTAACCATTGAGCTACCGGCCCCGGCGACGGCAACGAGACCGTTTGATGGCCGAGGGAGCGGGCATTACACCGGTTTCGCTGCGCGACGCAATGGTTTGCGAGCAGTTTTCGAGCATTCGGCGGCGCTAAACTAGCGCCCGCCTGGCGGAGGTTTTTGCGCATCTCGCGGCCTCACCTGGCGGGATGAAGCGGTCAGCAGCCTTGAACGGAGCCTTTAAGTCCCAAAGCCGCCGAGCGCGGGTTTGGCTTCTAATCGGAAAAAATTCATGTTTCGTGGCATCGAGCGCATTCTACAGCCAACGTCGCTTCCCCCTGGCGGGGCGCCGCCGCAAGGGCTCGTCGCCTTTTATTGGCATTACGCCAAACAGGCGCGCGGCTTTCTCGCCGCCCTTTTCATACTCGGGTCCGTCGCGGCCGTGCTCGATCTCGCGCTTCCCTTCTTCATTGGCCGGCTCACCGGGCTTGTCGCGCAAAACGATCCGCAAACCCTGCTGCGGGAGCACTGGGGACAACTGGCGGGAATGGCCGCCGTGCTCGTCGTGGCGCGGCCGTTGGTGCTGCTGACGCAAAGCCTCATCACCAACCAGATTCTCACCCCCGGCCTCACCAACCTGACGCGCTGGCAGAGCCATTGGCATGTCGTGCGGCAAAGCTGGAGCTTTTTCCAGAATGATTTCGCCGGGCGCGTCGCCGGAAGGGTCGTTCAGACCGGAGCGTCGCTGCGCGAATCTGTCGTTTCCTCGACCAACTCAATGTGGCACGTCCTTGTCTATGGAACGAGCGCGATCCTTCTGTCGGGCGCGATGGACGCCGCGCTCGCTCTTCCGCTGCTGATCTGGTTCGCCTGCTTCGCCCTCCTCCTCCGGTTTTTCGTGCCGCGCATGCGGGACCGCTCCCGCCTGAATTCGGAGGCGCGCTCGGCCCTGACTGGCCACATCGTCGACAGCTACACAAATATTTTGACCGTCAAGCTCTTTGCCCGGGCTCAAGACGAAGACAAATTCGTGCGCGAAGCGGTCGACGGGCACACCGAGGCCTTCCATGCCCAACAGCGTCTGAACACCTTGTTCGCCTTTCTTCTATCTCTGCTGAACGGCACTCTGATCACGGCGACCGGCGGCGTCGCAGTTGCGCTATGGGCGCAGGGACTCATCACGGTCGGCATGGTCGCCGTCGCCTTGCCGCTCGCCTGGCAGCTCAGCGGCTTTTCATGGATGCTGGCGCAGAGCGTCACCAATATTTTCGAAGCGATCGGGACGGTGCAGGACGGGATGCGTTCGATCGCGGTTCCAACGCAAATGCTGGACAGGCCGGATGCGCGGCAATTGCGCATCGCGAAAGGCGAGATCCGCTTCGAGAACGTGCATTTCGGCTATGGAACCAGGAAGGGCGTGCTGCATGACCTGAACCTGACCATTCGCGGCGGCGAGCGAGTCGGCCTTGTCGGCCATTCGGGCGCAGGCAAGTCCACGCTCGTCAACCTGCTCTTACGCTTTTACGATGTCGAATCCGGCCGCATTTTGATCGACGGCCAGGACATAGCCGGCGTCACGCAGGAAAGCCTGCGCGGGCATATCGCCATGGTGACTCAGGATACGTCTCTGCTGCATCGCTCGGTCCGGGACAATATCCGTTACGGCCGGCCGAACGCGACCGAAAAGGATATACGCGAAGCGGCCGCCGCGGCCCATGCTTTGGAGTTCATCGAGCGCCTCGAGGATAGCCAAGGCCGGCGCGGCTTCGATTGCCTCGTCGGCGAGCGCGGCGTCAAACTGTCGGGCGGCCAGCGCCAGCGCATAGCGATCGCCCGCGTCATCTTGAAAAATGCGCCGATTCTAATTCTCGACGAGGCGACGTCGGCGCTCGATTCGGAGGTCGAAGCCGCGATCCAGGAGCAGCTTGGCGAATTGATGGAGGGGCGCACGGTGGTCGCCATCGCCCATAGGCTCTCGACGATCGCGCAGATGGACCGGCTGGTGGTCCTCGACCATGGCAAGGTGGCGGAGGAAGGCCCCCATGCCGCTCTGCTTGCAGCGGGCGGCGCCTATGCAAGATCCTGGGATCGCCAGTCCGGCGCGTTCGAGACTGCGCCGCGCTTGCGGGGAGAAACCGAGCCAGGGAAGCATAGGGCGGACGGCGCCGCGGCCATGACGCCTTGAAGCTCATTGCGAGGCGCCCCTGCCGCGCGGCCTGGAGCGCCTCGAAAGAGGCGCGGACCATGACCAGAAACAGTCAGCGCGGCGCGCGCTTCGCAAGAATGCGCTGGAGCGTGCGCCTGTGCATGTTGAGCCGGCGGGCCGTCTCCGAGACATTGCGGCCGCAAAGCTCGTAGACCCTTTGGATGTGCTCCCAGCGGACCCGATCGGCCGACATCGGATTTTCCGGAAGCTCCGCCTTGTCATGATTGGTCGCCATCAAGGCGCGATAGATTTCATCGGCGTCGGCGGGCTTGGCCAAATAGTCGAAGGCGCCAAGCTTCACCGCAGTGACGGCGGTGACGATATTGCCATAGCCGGTCAGGATCACCCCGCGCGCGTCCGGCCGCTTCGCCTTCAATTCGCTGATCACGTCCAGCCCATTGCCGTCGGCAAGGCGCATGTCGATCACCGCAAAAGCCGGGGCGCTTTCGGCGATCGCGGCAAGCCCCTCCGCGACGGAATCCACCGCGGTCACGACAAAGCCGTGCATCTCCATGCTGCGAGTCAGCCGCGTCAGAAAAGGCTTGTCGTCGTCGACGATCAGCAGCGAGCGATCCGGCCCAAGCGCGCCAAGTTCGCCAGTCGAGTCTTCGCTTTGGCTTCCGGTCTTCAAGGGATCGAGGCGCTCACTCTTCATCGCCAATTATCTCAGTTAGAGCATTTTCGGGCGAAGCGGGGATGGTTCGCCGCGAATAACCCGGCGGCATCGATACACATTAGCGCCAATTTCGAGCGATATCCACTTGCGTCGCAATATTCTTGGCGGCGGCTTCGCCGTTGGCGGCGCCTAGCTCCCGCGGCAAGCCAAACAGGGGACTGAATATGCGGAGGTCAGATCGCGATTTTGGCCGCGTCGGAGATGGATCCTTTGACGCCACGCTCGAACGCGGCTCTTTGCCAGGTGATCGTGATCATCGCGCCGCTTTTCGGCGGCCCGAAATTCGCGGTCGCGACAGTCGCGCCGGAGCGTTCCAGCAGGGTTTTGGCGATGAACAGGCCGAGGCCCAGACCTGATCCCTCCTCCGATTTGGCGCGCCGATCGAACCTGGTCGTGACATAAGGCTCGCCTACGCGACCGACGACATGAGGCGAAAAACCGGGGCCGTCGTCCTCGATCACCACGCTGACGATAGCCGCGTTCCATTGCGCGACGATGCGCACCTCGGACGCAGCGAAATCGATCGCGTTTTCGATCAGATTGCCGAGACCATATAGGATTCCAGGGTTGCGGCGGCAGACCGGCTCCCTGCCGTCGCCATTCTTGACGATCGTGATCAGAACCCCAAAATCACGTTGCGGGCCTACGACCTCTTCAAGCAACAAGCTCAGAGTCATTTCGTCAAGGATCGTCCCCGAATCCTGTCCAAGCGAGGTCAGCTTGCCGAGAATGCTGCGGCAGCGAGCGACTTCCTGCGAGAGCAGCGCCAGATCCTCTCCGAAAGGGCCGGCCGAGGGAAGCTGCTTTTCGAGGTCCCTGACGACTAGCGTGATGGTGGCGAGAGGCGTGCCGAGCTCATGCGCCGCCGCCGCCGCCAGGCCATCGAGCTGCGTCAAATGCTGTTCACGGGCGATGACGAGCTCGGTCGCCGCCAAGGCGTCGGCGAGCTTGCGCGCCTCCACGGCGACAAGCGACGCATAAATCGCGATGAAGGCCGCGCTGATGACATTCGCCGCCCAAATGCCGGCGCTGTAAATGAAAGGCAATTGCAGCGTTTCGCCCGGAAACCATGGCACCGGGTAATGCATGAAGGTCAAAGCCGAGACCGCGGCGATCATCAGCAAGGTCAAGACGAAAGTGATTTGGCCGGACAGCGACACTGCCGAAATCATGATCGGCGCGAGATAAAGCATCGAGAATGGATTTTCGATGCCGCCGGTCAAATAGAGCAGAGCCGTGAGCTGAAGAATGTCATAGGCGAGCATCGCGGCGGCGGGGAGATCCTCGAGGCGATCCGTGTGGCCGAACCGCAGGCGCAAGCCAATGTTCAACCAAGCCGACCCGGCGACGACGAGGAGGCAAGGGCCGAATGGAAGCGAAAATCCCAATACGAAACGGGTTACGATCAGCGCGATCGCCTGACCGAGAAGCGCCAACCATCGCAGCTTGACGAGCGTATCGACGCGCAGCCGCCGAGAGCGGCGTCCGAGGTCGATGTCGAATAAATCAACCATCGTCATCCCATACACTGGCTGAGCGCCAGCGCAAAAGCCCGTCTCCGGGTCTCGCAAATATATCTATAAATTCTATCTTCTATCTTCAGCAATGATTAGAATCAAAACTCCAGGTTATTCTCTTGCAAATCGCGGATTTCGCACTCTTCCGCTTTCGTCAAGCCGCGTAGGAAGCCCGATCTCTGCTGCTGATTAGGACCCAATTCCCTTGCGGTCACCAATTTTAATCGAAAAGGTCACCATTTTTTGCGGCCGATGCGTTAGACGTAGGAGTATCTTTTTTTTGCATCCTACAAATATAAAAAATATATGAATACATAAGCATTAGGGGTATGGCTGGAAGAAAGAGCGGCTTAAGGTTGCGGCGCCAAATTTGAAAAGTTCGCCGCCTTGACTTTATGAGCGGATGGCCGGTTCGCCCGCGGTGAGAACAAAAATGCCCCCATTTTCATATGAAATGCACGAAATGGCCCATCTCGCCGTGGTCCCGGCCAGGATTGCGTCTCATGTTGCGCAAACATGGTGGAAGAGCCCGGCCAATCCGCTGTCCTACACCGCCTTCGGCCGCAACCTGGTGGCGTCGGCGGAAGTTTTTGAGCGGCTGACGCGTCGATACCATAAGCCGGGATTCGGCTTCAATTTCACCATGGTTGGCGATGAAGCCGTTCCGATCAATGAGCGGATCGTCTGGGAGCGGCCATTCTGCCAGCTTCGACATTTCCAACGCCCATTTGAGCCCCCGCTGGCGGAGCCGCAGCCGAAGCTTTTGATCGTCGCCCCGATGTCCGGCCACCACGCGACGCTCCTGCGCGGCACGGTGGAGGCTTTTCTCCCTTATTACGACGTATATGTCACCGATTGGGTCGACGCCCGAACAATCCCGGTTTCGGTCGGGAAGTTCGACCTCGACGATTATATCGACTATCTGATTTCGATCTGCAAATTGCTCAGCAAGGAGCAAGATGGCGTCCCGCTCCACACGCTCGGCGTCTGCCAGCCCGCCGTCCCGCTCATCGCCGCCGTCGCCCTGATGGAGGCGGCGGACAGTCCGCATGTTCCAGCGTCGATGACGCTGATGGGCGGACCGATCGACACGCGCCGTAGCCCGACCAAGGTGAATCTTCTCGCGCAAGAGCGCGGCGGCGCCTGGTTCCGCCGCCATTGCATTTGCGCCGTGCCTTATGGATACCAAGGCGCCGGGCGCGATGTCTATCCAGGCTTCCTGCAACTCGCCGGCTTCATGGCGATGAATATCGATCGCCACGTCAACGCGCATTTCGAATTGTTCAACCATCTCATCGAAGGCGACGGCGATTCGGCTGAAAAACATCGCGAATTTTATGACGAATATCTTTCAGTCATGGATCTCACGGCGGAATTCTACCTCCAGACCGTGGATTTGGTTTTTGTCCGGCACGCCCTGCCTGACGGACATATGAGGCATCGCGGCGTCAAGGTCGATCTTTCGGCGATCCGCCGCGTGGCCTTGCTGACCGTCGAGGGTGAAAACGACGACATCTCCGGCATAGGGCAGACCTCTGCGGCGCATGATCTCTGCCGCAACATTCCACGCTCCATGAAGGCGGATTATTTGCAAAGCAAGGTCGGCCATTACGGCGTGTTCAACGGGTCGCGTTTCCGCAATCAGATCGCCCCCAGGATCCGGGAGTTCCATCGGAGCGAGGCGTCGGTCAAGCCTTCGGCCGCAAGCTTGACCTTGGTGAAATCCAGCTGAAAACAGCGCAACGATCCGGCTGACCAGTAGCGACTCGCCTGGCGTCTCGCTAAGCTGGCTCCATGCTGCGACGATTACGACAAAATCCCTCCGGCGGCGCCGACATCGCCTATTTCGACATATCCCACGCCGGCGAGACTTATCGGATCAATTTGAAGCGGACCGCGGCGGCGCGCCGCTACACTTTGCGCGTCCGAGCCGCGGCGCATGACGTCGTCCTGACCATGCCGACGCGCGGCAGCCTTTCCAAGGCGAAATCATTCGCCGAGCGCCATGCCGCCTGGATCGGCGCGCGGCTGCGCCGACTGCCGGCAAAGATGCGCTTCATGCCTGGCGAAGTCGTACCGGTGCGTGGAGTTCTCCATAGGATCGCGCACCGCCCCGGAGCGCGGGGAGCCGTCAGGATCGAAGCCACGGCGCAAGACGCTCACGGCGGCGCGGAGCCTTTGCTTTGGGTGAACGCGGAGGCTGCCTTCGTCCCACGCCGCGTTCAGGACTTCTTGATGCGGGAGGCCCGGCGCGACATCGAGGCCGCAGTCGCGCGCCACACCGCCAAGCTCGGCGTCCATCCTCGCAAAATCACTCTGCGGGATACGACGAGCCGGTGGGGATCATGCTCTTCCTTGGGCGCGCTCAATTTTTCCTGGCGGCTGATCATGGCGCCGCGCTTTGTCCTCGACTATCTCGCGGCGCATGAAGTCGCGCATCTCCAGCACATGAATCATTCCACCGCATTCTGGGCCGTGGTCGCGCAATTATCGCCGGACATTGACGCCGCAGAAGCCTGGCTGAAGACGCATGGAGCGAGCCTGCTTCGATTCGGCCCGGGCAAGAGCGACGGGAATTAAGACCACAACCAAACTTCATTAGGTGGAATCGCCGCGCGCTTCCACCTTGGCGGGACGCGAACTCACCAGCCGCGGGATAATCGGGCGCCTGATTCAGTTCATGCGTGAAGAAACTTCAGGTCGTTATGGTCGGCGCATCGCCAGCGGCTGCAGCGACCTCATCGAGGCGCTTGCGATAAAGCGCGGCGAAATCGATCGGGTCGATGTAGAGCGGCGGAAAGCCACCGCTGCGAACAGCTTCGGCGATGATCTGTCGCGCGAACGGGAACAAAAGCCGAGGGCATTCGATCATGATGATCGGGTGCATGTCGTTCGGGGAAATATTATGCAACCGAAAAAGTCCGGCGTAATCGAGCTCGAACTTGAACAAGAGGTCGGCATCCACCTGCGCCGTGCCCTCGAGCAGGATATTCACCTCGAAGTCCGCTTCGGCGACCTGGCGTGCGTTGACATTGACCTGAATTGAAATATTCGGCGCTTTCTGCTGCGGTCCCAGCGAGCGCGGCGCATTTGGATTCTCGAATGAGAAATCCTTTGTGTATTGCACCATCGCGTTGATCGCGGGCGCTGAATCGACCTCGGCGGCGCCGCTTCCATTTCCATTCGTCATTGCAAATCTCCCGCGGCAGCGGTTAGCACGGATGCGCGCGCCGGACAAGCCGACGCGAGGCCGGTCACGCCCAGGCGGCGCTCACATTCAAATCTCACGCGCCACAGGGATCCGCGTCTTCCATCATCGCGCCAGGCGGCTTTAGGCGCCGCGCCGCTTGCGCCATAAGAGGAATTCTTTGGCGATCAAAAGAGGCTCTCACGCGAGCGAGGCGAGGCAAAAGTCGATCATTTGATCGGTCGTCGGCTCAGGATCCAGCGCGCATTCGACCATCAGGCGCGGATGCCAGAAGCGCATGCAGGCGCTGCGGACGAGAATCGCCGCGAGCTCCGCGTCGCCGGTTCGGAATTCGCCGGCGGCCATGCCTTGGCTGATAATTTGCGCAAGGATCTTGTCCATGTTTTCGGAGTGCTCATGGACGACCGGCCAATTTTCATTGTAGGCTGTTTCAAGCAATTCGTGCAGCTTCCGATCGGACGAGAAACGACGCGCGTTGAACTCCTCGATGGATGCGATCAGATTGCGCAGAGCTTTGCTGGCTGGTCCTGGAGCGCTCGCAATTTGCTCGGCGGCCGCTTCGATCTTGCCTAAAATCCGGCGGCAGACCGCTGCGCTGATCTCGGCTTTGGCTGTGAAGAACCTATAAATATTGGCCGGCGACATCCGCAGCTCGCGGGCGATGTCGGCGACCGTCGTCTTCTGAAAGCCGACCTCGCGAAACAAGCGCTCCGCCACCCCGAGTATGTCGAGCTGTGTATTGTTTTCCTTAGGCACGCATGAGTTTTTCATTTCGCCGAATCCAAAAATCTTGAAAAAACTATGGCTCCGTCATCGCTGATGATTGACTTATGATCTTACATATAGTGTAATATTGCTAAACTTGCTAATTAAACATTTGTAACAGTCGACATCGACGCCTCGGCGACATTGTGCTTCCTGCACGCTTCTTGTCGGCTTCGATGACTAAGAGACGCAGAATCTTTCGCGGACATCGCGCGGGCGCATCGGTTGCGCTTTCAGGCGGCGGCCCGATTTTCACGTCATTTGCGCGAGGGATCGCCGTTTCTGGCGAATAGGGTCCCGCTTTGCCTTGAAATGCTCTAGAAGAACATTCAGGTTTCCAAGCGGAATCGGTTCGCGCAATGTTGCTGGATATGCCCCGCCTCTATCTGATCACGCCGCCCATATCGGATTTCGCCGCTTTCGCGCCGCTCTTCGACGCAGCGCTTGCGGCAAGCGACATAGCCTGCGTTCTGTTGCGAACGGAAGCGCGCGACGACGGCGACAGAAAGAAGATCATCCGTGCGCTGGCTCCAATGGCGCAAGCCCATGGCGCCGCCTGCCTCATCGTCAATGATCCTCAACTTGCTGTCCGGGCCGACGCCGACGGCGTTCACATGGAGGCGACCGGCGAGCGGCTCAAAGCGGCTTTGAGCGCGTTGCAGCCCAACCGCATCGTCGGGGCCGGAGGATTGACGACGCGCGACGCGGCCATGACGGCCGGCGAAGCCGGGGTCGATTACTTGATGTTCGGCGGTCCCGACTGCGCCGAGCCGCACGCCAGCATTGTCGAGCGCGTCGCCTGGTGGGCGGAAATCTTCAATGTTCCTAGCGTCGGCTACGCGCATGATCTCGAGGGCGCCCCCGATCTGGTCCGCGCCGGCGCGGATTTCATTGCGCTCGGCGACGCTGTCTTCGCCGATCCGCGCGGCGCTCCCGCAGCCTTGCGCGACGCAGCCGCGATTGTGGCGCGGGTCGGCGAACCAGCCCAGTGAATTCGACCTTGCGCCCCCCTTCTCTGTCGCTGTCCTGCATGGCGCTGACGGCTTTGCTCTGCGCCGCCGCCGGCGCGCTAGCCGCCGCAGAGCGCGCCGGCGGCGCGCCTGATCTCGCCTTCGCCGCCTATCAGCGCGGCTATTATTCGACCGCGATGCGCGAGGCGATGAAACGGATCGAGGCCAATCCGTCCGATGGAGCCGCCATGACGCTCATTGGCGAACTTTATTCGCAAGGGCTCAGCGTCCGGCGCGACGCCGCTGAAGCCGCCCGCTGGTATCAGCTCGGGAGCGACCGCGGCGACCGGCAGGCGACATTCGCGCTCGCGGTCGCGAAGCTGAAGGGCGACGGACTACCTCAGGATCGCGTCGGCGCGGCTAAGCTCTTCGAAAAGGCGGCGGCGCAAGACCATCCGGGCGCGTTCTATAACCTCGGCGTTCTGGCGATCGAAAATAATGGAGTCGTCTCCGACTTCGCGAAAGCTGCGCGGCTCTTTGAGAAAGCCGCCGACCTCGGCGACGCCGACGGCGCCTACGCCTTGGGCCTGCTCTACAAAAACGGAAGCGGGGTCGCAAAAAGCGACGAGCGCGCGGCGGAATGGATCGGCCGCGCCGCAAGGGACAATAATCTTTCCGCCCAAGTCGAATATGCGATCATGCTGTTCAATGGAATTGGCGTCCCAAAGGACGAGACGGCGGCGGCGAAGCTTTTCCTGAAAGCCGCGGTACGGGACAACCCGGTCGCGCAAAACCGCGTCGCGCGTCTTCTCGCGGCGGGGCGCGGCCTGCCTAAGAACATGGTCGAGGCGATGAAATGGCATGTTCTCGCAAGAGCCGCCGGCGTCAAGGACGCCTGGCTCGATGGCGAGCTCGCCAAGCTCTCGGCGCAAGAAAAATCCGCCGTGGAAGCCTCCTTGCATCAATATGTAGGGAATTGAGGCCGAAGCCCCGCGGAGACGGAGCTCTATTCGATTTGTCCCGCCCCGGGTTCAATTCTTAAAGCTTGTCCAGCTTCGCCCGGGAGGCCTGAAAGCCCGCATGCGGATAGCATCGCGTCCATATGGCTCGGGGCCGGGGCTTCGACGCTGACCGGCTCCTTGTTCTTATAGAGCGGGATCTTGATCGCGCGGGAATGCAGCTGCAATCCCATCGCGCCGCCGCGTCCATAGACCCTATCGCCGACGATCGGCCAACCGAGCGCCGCGCAATGGACCCGCAATTGATGGGTGCGGCCGGTCAGGGGCTCGAGCCCGAGAAACGCATGGCTCTCTGAGCGCGCGAGCACCCGCCAACGCGTCTGCGCGGGAACGCCCTTTGGATCGACCTTCATCCACCAGCCGCGGCTCTCATCGAGGCGGCCGAGCGGCAGGTCGATAAGGCCCATGTCCTGCGTCGGCGCTCCTTCGACGATCGCCCAATAGGTCTTCTCGATCTTGCCCTGCTTGAACAAAAGGCCGAGTCGTTCGAGCGCCTTGTGATGGCGTCCGAGCACGAGACAGCCGGAGGTGTCGCGATCGAGCCTATGCGCGAGCGCCGGCGCACGAGGCAGGCCAAAGCGCAGCATATGAAAATAGTCTCCAAGATTTTCGCCGCCGTGCGGACCTTGATGGACCGCAATCCCCGCCGGCTTGTCGATGACAAGCATCAGCCCATCGCGATAGAGAAGCCGCGCGTTCAGCTCCTCTTCCGACATCGCCGGCTGACGTCCCTGCGGCGAAACGAGGCTCACCACCAGCCGCGCCATTTGAACCAGACGATGGGAATGAGCGCGCTGAGCGCGATCAGAAAAAGTCCGTATTGATAGCCGTAGGCCCATTCCAGCTCGGGCATATGCTTGAAGTTCATTCCATACATGCTGGCGATGAGCGTCGGCGGAATGCCGATCACGGAGACGACCGTCAGCACCCTGAAAATATTATTCTGCTCAATATTGGTCAGGCCCAAGGTCGCATCGAGAAGGAATTGAATCTTGTCAGTCAGGCGCGTCTCATAGTCCTTGAGGGAATCGAGGTCGATGCGCAGGCTCTTGAGCCTGGCGCGCGCATCGGCGGAAAGATAATCGGAGCCATTGGTCATGACGTAAGGGACCATTCGCGCCATCCCAAGAATGACGTCGCTGATTTTTCCCGTAAGATCGCCATTGCGTCCGACTTTTCGAAGAACCGAGCGCAGCTGCCGCCCGTCTTCCCGCGGCTGAAGACGCTGATCCGCGCCGCCGTTCATGCCGAATATATTCTGCGACGCGCGATCGAGATCGCCGCTGACGCCCTCGAGCTCGTCGGCGATATGATCAATGATCATTCCGACAAGGGCGACGAAGGCGCCCGGCCCGTCGGTCGGCATGTGGTCCTCGGTCAAGACATTGTCCTTGACAAGATCAAAGCCCTTGAGGCGCTTGAAGCGGATCGTCAGGAGAATGTCCTTCGAAAGGACAAAGCCAAGCGGCGTCGTATTCGGCATTCCGCCGTCGATTCGATAGAGCGCCGGACTGCTGAGAAACAGGCGGTCCTCGTCGCGGTAAAGCCTGCTCGAAGACTCGATCTCGGAAAGCTTTTCGAAGGTCGGCGCCACGACGCCAAGGGTCCGTTCAAGAAAAGCAAGCTCCCAATGCTCGGGTCGAAAGGCGTCGATCCAGTTCACCTCGGCCGGAATCGCCGCGGCGTCGCGCTCGACCTTGATGAACGGCTTGCCGGCGGTCGAGTGGAAGCTGAGCATGACGCCTCGCCGAGAAATGAAGCAATTCGGATTCGCGCGCACTATTGCTGGCGGGCTTTGCGTTATGCAAGCGAATCGACCGCGATGTGACGGACGCTATGTCAAATCCCGCCTATTTGGGCGCCCCGCCGATGACCGCCCAGAGCGGGTCCAAGCCTCGCGCCGGCGGAACGAGTTCGCGCGTCTCGATCGGCGCAAATCCGGCTCGCTCGAGATAAAGCGCGACGAGCCGCGCATGCGCGTCATCATCGAGCGCCTGCCAGATGGCGACGGCCTTGGTTGGAAAGCACCGGTTCGAGAAAGTGATCGCGACTGGGCCGCCGGGCTTCAGGACGCGCGCGAGCTCCTGGAACACGGCGATGGGATTTTGCAAATATTGCACAGAGACGCAGATCGCCGCGGCGTCTACGCTCGCCTGATCGAGCGGAAGAATTACATTCTCGTTGAGGTTCTGAACGAATGAGCTTGTAAGCTGCGAATTGGCGGCGAGCTCGGCCGCGTTCATTCCGTGCCCGATGACTCGGCCGTAGGCTGTGTCCCTCGGCAAATGGCTGATCCAGCTCGACATAAGGTCGAGAATGACGCCGCCCGGCGGGAACAGCTCGCGATAGAGGGCCATGACGGCGGCGATCGCGTTCCCGTCTATATGGGTGACGAAGCGCGGCGCGGCGTAGAAAAGATCGTCAGGAGAACTGTCCGACTTTACGAAGGCGTTTGGCGGCAGCTCAGGCAGTTCATCCATGTTCGCGGATCCATCGCGACGCGCGGCTCGGTCTTCGGCGCTCAGAACGGGTGATATTGAAACAGCCAGGTCTCGCTGAGGATTTTTTCTTGCCACCGTAGAAACAGACGCATTTCGACCGGGTCGTCGCCGGCGACGGTGAAGTCGAATTGCGCGCGCCAATGGCCCGGCACGTCATCGGGAACGGCCTCGGTGAAGACATAGGAGAATGTCCCGCGCGAGGCCCAAAGCACCGGCTCGGGCTTGACCCCGAAGGGAAGCGTCTCCAAGGGCGGTCCCTGGAATTCGACCATGAATTTCCGCACGCCCTTGGGCCGCGGCTGACCGGGCTGGCCGCCATTGCCCAAGCGCGTCGCGACGCAGCGGGCGAGATCAGTCGGAAAAGGCTCGTCGGCGAGCCAATAGAGGCGATAGGACAGGTTGACCTCGGACCCCGCCGTTGCGGCCTGTTCCGGAACCCACATCGCCACGATATTGTCGTGGATCTCATCGTCGGTCGGGATTTCGACGAGCTGCACCGCGCCTTTGCCCCAATGGCCCAAAGGCTCGACCCAGAGGCTCGGACGTCGGTCATAGAAAACGCCGTCCTGATAATGATCGAAATTCCGATCGCGCTGCAGCAGCCCGAAGCCGCGCGGATTATCATCCAGGAAGGAAGACGCCATGGTGCGCGGCGGATTATTGAGCGGGCGCCAGAGTCTTTCGCCGGCTCCGGTCCAGATGGCGAGCCCGTCCGAATCATGGACTTCCGGACGCCAGTCGACGCCGGTCTGCTTCTTGGTTTCCGAAAACCAATACATGGAGGTCAAGGGCGCAAGGCCGAGACGCTCGACGTTGGCGCGCAGGAACAAGGTCTGATCGATGTCCATCGTGACGCCTTTGCCGCGCGTGAGCGCAAAGCGGCAGGCGCCGACGACGGCCGGGCCTTCCAGCAAGGCGTAGATCGTCAAGGAATTGTCCGCATCGGACCGATCGATGTAGAATTTGGTGAAGTCGGGAAATTCTTCCGGGGCGTCCGCAACCGCGCAGTCGACCGCCACGGCTCGGGCCGACAGCCCATATTGATGCAATTCGCCGATCGAGCGAAAATAGGCCGCGCCGAGGAAAGCCACCCAATCATTCTTCCGCCAGTCGAGCGCGCCGCCTTTCGGCTCCTGGATGCGAAGCCCGGCGAATCCCGCGCCTTGCGGCAATTTTCTCGCAATCGAATCCGCCGGCATATTGAAATAGCTTTGATCGTAGATGATCTCTCTGGCGCTGCCGGAGTCCACGACATTCATTTCGACGGCTTTCGGGAAGAACATGCCGAGATGAAAGAAGCTTATCGGAAACCGACCGGCCTCTTGCGCGAAGAGAGCATGATCCATATCGAAAGCGATCTTGCCCCAGTCCTCGTAAGTGATCTTGCCGACAATGTCCGGCGCCGGCCGGGTCGGCCCGGCATAGGGCTCGCTGGCCATGCGTTTCGCGGTCGATTTCAGGATTTCGAAGGAAAATGGCCGGGTCGGCCCAAGCTTCAACAAATCCGCGGCCGCAGGCGACCTCGCATCGAGGCCGATGAGCCCGATCGCCGCGGCCGCTTTGAGCACCGATCTGCGGTCAACGGCTTTGATCATATTGCTTCCCTTGAGTCAGGCCGCGCTATCGGTCTGGCGGCTGGCGAGACGTCGCGGCAGGAGCCCGCCGGCCGAACGACTCCCCGCTGAGCTCAACCTGGCGAGGCGGCGACAAGCGGCGCTCAGTTGCGAATAGGTTCGTTCTTGATGGCGGTGCGCATGAAGTAATAGAGGAGCACGAAGCCGCATAAGGCGAAGCCCGCCTCGATCGCCCGGCTGACCAGCGGATCGAGCTGCAAAAGGCCGCCAAGCGCCCATCCCGCCGCCCAGGAGGCGCCGACCATTTCGGTGCCGACCAGGATGGCGACGGCGACGAGGGTCGAGAAATGGACCCAGTTTATTTTCTTTGTTTCAGCCAATTGTCGTCAGCTCCGAAACTGCGCAAGGCCTATGCGCGTATATCATAGACGCCTGCGGGGCAAGCGCCCCGCGGGCTTTTGAAATATTGTATATTGACGAAAAAGCGGCAAAGCGCGTCCCTAGAGCGCGTTCCGATTGGATGAAATCGACCAATCGAAAAGAACTCGCTCCAGATCAATAAGCTGGAGCATGTTCTGATCGAAAAGGTCGATCAACTTTTTCGGAACATGCTCTGAGGACGCAGATCAAATTCAAAGAATTGGAGCATGTCCTCATCGAAAGGGCCGAGCGGCTTTTTCAAAGACAAGCTTCAGGGAGACGCCGATGACCAAAGAGGCGACGACTGCCGGCGGTAAGCAGGCCGCGATCATGCCCTGGCTCGCCTTCTACCCGGAGAACGCGCCGGCGGAGGTCGAGGCGCCCCCTTACCGTCTGCTCGGCGACGCGGCGCGGGATCTGGCGGCGCGCAGGGGAGGCGCCAAGGCGTTCACGGCCATATTGCCGAACGGCATGGCGGCGAGCCTCAGCTTTGCCGATCTCGATCGTCATTCGGACGCTTTCGCCGCCTACTTGCGTGAAACTCTGCGCCTCGAGGCCGAGGCTCGGGTGGCGATCCAGATCCCGAACGGGCTCGCCTACCCGGTCGCCGCCTTTGGCGTCTTTAAAGCCGGCTGCGTCCTGGTCAATGTCAATCCGCTCTACACCGCCGCCGAGATGGCGCATCTCTTCGCAGATGCCGAATTATCCGCGATCGTCGGCCTCAACATGTTCGCCGACAGGCTCGACGCAGCGATGGAGAAGGTCCCGATCCCGCATGTGGTGCTGGCCGAGGCCGCAAGCCTCTTTCCGACGCCGCGGCGGCATTTGATCGGTTTCGTGCAGAAATACGTCAAAAAGCAGATTCCGCGGCCGGGCTTTACCTCCATCAGCTTTTCGAAAGCGCTTGCGTCAGGAGCCGCGCAGCTCAAGCGCGGCGCGAACGTCAAAGCCTACACAAGCGCGCTGAAGCCTTCCGCCATAGCTTGCTTGCAATATACAGGCGGAACCACCGGCGTCAGCAAGGGGGCCATGCTGACGCACAGCAATCTCATCATGAACGTGGCGCAATTCTTGAGCTTCACCGGCTCCGACATCAATGAGAATGACCGCCTCTTGACCGTGCTGCCGCTCTACCATTGCTTCGCCTTCACGGTGAACTTTTTGGGCTTCTTCTTTCGCGGGGCGCATAACATAGTCATCCCCAATCCGAGGCCGCTCAGCAATCTGCGCAAGGCCTTCGAGAAGGAGGACATCACCTTCATCACCGGGGTGAACACTCTATTCAACGGTCTTTTGCACGAGGGCTGGTTTTGCGAGCGTCCGCCGCGCAGCCTGCGCATGTCGGTCGCCGGCGGCATGGCCTTGCTGGATACTGTCGCGACGCGTTGGCGCGAGGTCACCGGCACGCCCGTTATCGAAGGCTATGGCCTGACTGAATGTTCGCCGGTCTTGACCTTCAATCCCGTCCATCGGGCCAAGGTCGGATCGATCGGCGTGCCGCTTCCCTCGACCGAGCTGAAATGCGTTGATGACGAGGGACGCGAAGTCCCGATCGGCGAGCCGGGCGAGATTATCGCGCGCGGGCCGCAGGTCATGGCTGGCTATTGGAAGCAGCCCGAGGAAACAAAAAATGTGCTGCGCGACGGTTGGATTTTCACCGGCGACATCGCCACGATGGACGCGGATGGCTACTTCAACATCGTCGACAGGCGCAAGGACATGATTCTCGTTTCCGGCTTCAATGTCTATCCGAATGAAGTCGAAGCCGTCCTTGCCAAGATCCCGGGCGTGAAGGAATGCGCTGTCGTCGGCGTTCCGGACGAAGCGACGGGGGAAGCGGTCAAGGCCTTTATCGTTCGCCGCAATCAGACGCTCGACGCCGACGCCATCCGCGCCTTTTGCAGGGGCGAGCTCGCCGCCTACAAGGCGCCGAGATTTATCGTTTTCCGCGATGATCTGCCGAAGTCGAACGTCGGCAAGATCCTGCGTAAGGATTTGCGCTGGGAAGGGCTTTTGGAGCAAGGCTTGCGCCATCCTTGACGGAGGCGGCAAGCGTCATATTCGGCGAAGCGCGCGAACATGGAACGAGCGATGAAGCTATGGGAATATACAAGTGAGGAATTGATCGGCGGCGCCGAAATCACCTCCGACGTGAGCATTGCTCCGGAGATTGAGGTCCCATGGGAAAGCGATGAGCTTGAGCAGATCGCCTCGATGCCCAATTATGCGACCGCGCCTGCGACGGGAGGTCGGGGCTTGGCGGATCAGGTTCTGCTGGAGCGGGATGGCGATGGTTGGAAATGCGTAGGCCACTATGTTGGCGACATCATCATCGTATTTCGGCGCGTGCAAAACACCGGCATAGCAGACATATTGTTCCTTCGCTGTTTGGAGCACCGACGCAAGGTCCCCATCACGACGACTTTCAGCGCGAGCGGCCTGAGGCTCCTGAAACGGGTGCATAAGACGGAAGTCGAGAAAGCCGTGCGCCACGGATTCAACGTGCCCGCGAGGGTCTTGGAAGACTTCCCCGAACTCCGAGCCGATAACTGAGCGCCGCGGACGCACGCAACAACAGACCCGCGAAACGAGCCTCCCTCCCTCACCAACGCAAGAGACGCGCTCCAACCAGAGCGCCGACGGCGGCGACGATCGCGATCGCCAGACTGTACCAAGCCGCCACGAAGAAGGGCGAATCGTCGGGGCAATGCGTCGCGTAGAGCGCCGCGCCGATCGCTCCGGCCAAGAGGCCTGCGCCAGCCCCGGCCAGGGCCGGATTCTCCGGCGCGCCTTGGCGCAAAGCCAGCAACGCCGCGACGAGCGGGGCTGCGGCGAGAAAGGGGATGCTTTCCAAGCAGTGAATGGCATTAGAGCCGACGAGCCTTTGGCCCCATTCGCCGGTGGGAACAGCGAGGATCTCGGCCAGGTTGGCAACCGCAAGGAGCGCCGGCGCGATCCCCAGCAAAATGGCGGCGCCGCCCACGTCGGCGCCCGGTTGGACGAGGCGCAAGACAAATCGGCCGGAAAGCCAGACGAGCAGGAGCGTCAGGCAAAGCTTGAACAACAGCCTCGGATTTTCGCCGAGCAGAGCAAAGAAATGCGGCCGCAGGCCGAGGGTCGCGACATAGAGCGCCACGGCGATCGCGACGCTCTGAGTTAAAGCCAACGCCAAGGCTCGGCGCGGCGAGGCCGGGCGCGTTTCGGCGTCGGCCGCTAGCGCGCGGATAAGGTCGCCGGTTCTCACGCGTCAGTCCTTCTGAATTTGACGGCGAGCGAGGCAAGACCGCGATGAAGCGCCACCCGGACCGCCCCCTTGGTCATTGAAAGGCGCGCGGCCGCTTCATCGATCGAAGCCCCGTCGATCGCGATGGCGCGCACGACGTTCCGCTGGCCTACAGGCAAGCCTTCGAGATGGCGATCGACGTCGGCGACAATCAAGTTTGGCTCGGTGTCCCCATGTTCCAAGATCTCGACGAAATCGTCGATCGGAAGATCGATGCGGCGTCCGCGCCGACGCAGGGCGTCAATGACCTTGTGCCGCGCGATGGCCCAAAGCCAGGGGCCGATCGGCGCCTCCTCGTTCCAAGTCTGGCGCTTGAGATGGATGGCGAGAAGGGTCTCCTGAACCACGTCCTCGGCGTCCGTCTCCGCCATGCCGGCGCGGAAGAGCCCCCGCCGCGCGGCGGCGCGAAGCACCGGCGTCAACTCCCGCAGCAATTGCCGGTAGGAACCCGCGTCGCCTGCATTGCCGGCGCGCATCAACATGGCCCATTCCTTTTCCCGAACATCGCCGCGCACAAGCGCCCCACTTGTTTATTCGGCCGACGCGGCCTTCATGTTACGGTCGACGGCGGGCGTCGATAGCACTTTTTTGTGACCTATGAATTCCAGCTCTCCTCGTAACGCAAGTTGCAAAGCTTGCGAAGAAGGATGCGTGGGACCAAGCCGACGAGCCGGCCGGCGGAGAGCCCGGCGGGTTCGGCTGCGTCTCATGATCGTTTCAAATCGCACCTAAAGGGAATTCAACATGACCGACAAGACGCAACTTGCCGCCGCCTCGCTTGCCGGCGCCTTCGCCGCCGCCCTCGCGCTTCTCGCCTCGTCCGCTGCGGCGGCCCCGGGCGAAGATCAGGCATCCAAGGAAAAATGCTATGGGGTCGCATTGAAGGGGCAAAATGACTGCGCGGCGGGCGCCGACACGACCTGCGCCGGCACGTCGAAGGTCGATTACCAGGGCAATAGCTGGAAATTTGTCCCGAAAGGCACTTGCGTGTCCATTGTCACGCCCAAGGGCCATGGCAGCTTGACGAGCTCGTGACGCTTGAGCCGGGGCGATAGCCCTCCTTATGCTGGTCGCGGGGCGCGCATCCCTGGCGCGCCCCTTTGGTCAGCGGAGACTCGGGTCATCGCTTCGCCTTTGAAAACGGCCTTGGCCGCGCTGCGCTGATGATAGGTAGCACGAATGAGATAATCCTATGCAATCGGGGAGGAGACGGGATTATAATTCTCTGCCATGAACCCGCCGTTTGAAAAAAGGGAACAAGCCATGACCACCAAGATCATCAAGACCGAGATCGCCGCCGCTACTCTTGCGGGCGCGCTCGCTACGGCGCTCACGCTTCTCTCGGCGCCGGCTTCTGCGCAGACCATGGGCGGCGAGAAGCCGAACAAGGAGAAGTGCTACGGCGTCTCGCTGAAAGGGCAAAACGATTGCGCGGCGGGCGCCAACACGAGCTGCGCCGGCACCTCGAAGGTCGATTATGACCCTTCGATCTGGAAATATGTCCCCAAGGGAACTTGCGAGACCATCAAGACCCCGAACGGAACCGGCTCGCTGAAGGCGACAAAGTCTTAAAGCCATGCGCGAAGGGCGCACGGCGGCAGCCGCGCGCCCTTTGGATGACCGGCGCGACGAGGTTAAGACCATGGGCATCCCATCCACGCTTCCCGCAAGCGCCGGCGTCGGCTTCAAGCCGCAGCATTTCGCAACTATCGCGGCGGCGCGCCAGCCTCTCGGCTTTTTCGAAGTCCATGCGGAAAACTATATGGGCGCGGGCGGTCCGCCGCATGCGCAACTGAGCTTCCTGCGCGAAAATTACGCGCTTTCGATTCATGGCGTGGGGCTCTCCATCGGCTCGCCCGAACCGCTTGACCGCGATCATCTCGCGCGGCTCAAGCTGCTTTGTGAGCGCTATCAGCCGGAAGGCTTTTCGGAGCATCTCGCCTGGTCTTCACACGGCGGGGTCTTTTTCAATGATCTCCTGCCCCTGCCCTACACCGAGGCGAGCCTCGCCTCCATCATCGCCCATGTCGACGAAGTCCAGACGGCGCTCGGGCGCCGCATGCTGCTCGAAAACCCCGCCACCTACCTGCGCTTTACGCAAAGCACGATTCCCGAGCCCGCCTTTCTCGCCGCAATCGCGCGCGCGACCGGCTGCGGACTCCTGCTCGACGTCAATAATGTCTTTGTCTCGGCGCGCAATCACGGCGCCGACGCGCGCGCCTATCTCGCCGAGTTTCCCCTCGATCTCGTCGGCGAAATTCATCTTGCCGGTCATTTCGAGACTGTTGACGACGCCGGCGCGCCGCTCTGCATCGACGCGCATGGATCGCCTGTCATCGACGAGGTCCTCGCCCTCTACGACGATGTGGTCGCGCGCGCGGGAGCGCTGCCGACATTGATCGAATGGGACAATGACGTGCCCAATTGGGACACGCTGCGGGCGCAGGCGCTGGTAGCGCAAGCCCGCCTCGACCAGGCCCACGTTCCCGGCCGCGCGCAATCGGCGGCGTGAGGATTTTCGAATACGGCAAGGCCATGCTGGAAGAAAGCAAGTTCGTTATGCCGCCCGATCTCCAAAGCGAATTTGCTGAGGCCTTGCGCGATCCAGACCTTCCCTTACCCTCTGGCGTGCTCTCGCATAATTCGCGGCTCCCGCAAAAGCGGTTCGCGGTCTATCGCAACAATGTCATGGTCGGCCTGACCGGCGCCTTGGAGGCGCGCTTTCCGGCGACGAAGCGCATTGTCGGCGAGGAATTTTTTGCCGCCGCCGCGCGGCTGTTCGCCTCCGTCCATCCCCCGCGCTCGCCTTTGATGATGACTTATGGCGACGAATTTCCGGATTTTCTTGGCGCGTTCGAACCCGCTGCGGCGCTTCCCTATCTCGCCGATGTGGCGCGGATAGAGGCCGCCCGCACGCGCGCTTATCACGCCGCCGACGCCAAGCCTCTCACGCCTGCGGAACTCGAAGGATTTGGGCCCGACGCCTTGGCCGGCCTTCGTTTCAACCTGCACCCTTCGATCGAGATCGTCGTCTCGACCTTCCCGATCGTGACCATTTGGGCGATGAACGCCGATGAAATCGAGCTTGCGCCGCTCGCGGACTGGCGCGGCGAAGACGCGCTCGTGGCGCGCCCGGCGCTTGATGTCGAGGTTCGCCGATTGCCCGCCGGCGCAGCGGTCTTCTTGCAAAGCCTCGCAACCGGAAAGCCGCTTGGGGCGGCGGCGAACGCCGGGCTCGCAAGCAGCCCTGAGTTCGATCTTTCAGTCAATCTCGCAGCGCTATTCTCCACTGGGATCGCCATCGAGGCGACGCAGGAGACTCTAGAGGACAGTCAGCCATGACGCAGTCATATGAGGGCCATGCCAAGCCGGCCTCGGGGCTGGCGCGCGCGATCGGCTGCGTCATCGCGGCCTTGGACAGGATCCCGCAATCCGTCATCTCTCTTGCGGCGCGGATTTTTCCAGCCGCCGTGTTCTGGAGGTCCGGGCAAACCAAAGTCGAAGGCTGGCATGTGACCGACAATGCGATCGACTTGTTTCGAGACGAATACGCGCTGCCCCTGATCGACCCCGCCTTAGCCGCGAAGCTGGCTGCTTTCAGCGAGCATTTCTTTCCGGTTCTGCTCGTGATCGGCCTCGCGAGCCGCCTGTCCGCACTGGCGCTTCTCGGCATGACCGCCGTCATCGAGATTTTCGTCTATCCCTACGCTTGGCCGACCCACGGCGTTTGGGCGACATGCTTCCTCGTCGTGATCGCGCGCGGCCCCGGTATTTTCTCGCTCGACTATCTTCTCGGCCGGGTTTTACGACGCGGCGCTAAGGCTTGAGAGCAAAACATCTCTCGCCATTATTGGCGCAGCGAAGCTTGATCGCGCCCATGACAGGAAGCGCCGAACTCAGCGCATTTGACCGCTTTGTTTAAATTATGTTTTTAACTGCAAGACTTCTCAAAAATCTTACGAATATTTCAAAAAGCTATTTACTTTATTATATTATCACAAAAAGTTGAACACAATCGCGGGACTTTACAGAGACATTTGCGAGTCTGAAGCATTGTCACAGAAACGTAACAATAGGAGGGGCGGCAGTCGCCCTTCCTTGATTGCGATGGAGGGTGGCTATGATCAAGATTCTTGGAATCGCCGGATTATGCGCCGGCCTCGGCTATGGGATGACAGGATTGGCGTTCGCGCAAGCCTACCCGCCCATGGTCCCGCCGACGACGCGCTACTTGCTCCCCGGCGCCCCGATCTACCCACTTTATGAAGGCCGCTCGATCTACCGACGGACCGAGCCCGAAGCCTTCTACAATGAGTCCGACGAAAAAGGTTACCCGTCCGGTCTCCCGGAGAATCCGCGAACCGGCGAGTGAGCCCGCGCGCGCAAATGAGGCCCATGTTCCGATTGGATGAATTCATGCAATCAAAAAGGGAGCGCGCAAATTGAATGAGTTGGAGCGTGTCCTCGTCGAGAAGAAGAACGCTTTCTTCGACAAGGACACGCTCTAAGATTTGAAATCGAGCCCTATATCGAGCACGGCCGCGCTATGGGTGAGCCAGCCGATCGAGATCAGATCGACGCCCGATGCGGCGACCGGAGGGGCCGATGCGGGCGTGATCCGGCCTGACGCTTCGGTCACCGCGCGGCCCGCGACCAGCGCGACAGCCTTGGCGAGCGTTTCAGGCGACATATTGTCGAGCAACACCGCGTCGACTCCTTGCTCCAGCGCCTCGCCAAGCTGGTCCAACGTGTCCACCTCCAGCTCGATCTTGACGAGATGGCCGACCCCCGCGCGCGCGCGCCGCAGAGCCTCGGCGACGCCGCCGGCTATCGCGACATGATTGTCCTTGATCAAAACCGCGTCATCGAGGCCGAAACGATGGTTGCCGCCGCCGCCCGCGCGGACCGCATATTTCTCCACCGAGCGCAGGCCGGGCGTGGTCTTTCTTGTGCAGACGATCGTGGCCTTATAATCCCGCACGGCGGCGACAATGGAGGCCGTCGCGCTGGCGACCCCACTCAAATGGCAGAGAAAATTGAGCGCGGTTCGCTCGGCCGTCAAAATGCCGGCCGCAGGGCCGGCGATTGTGGCGATCACATCGCCCGGCGCCACGTCGGCGCCGTCCCGGCGTTCGATGCGAACCGAAATTTGCGGATCGATGAGCTCGAAAGCAAGCCTCGCCAGATCGAGCCCAGCGACGACGCCCTGCTGGCGCGCCACGAGAGCAGTCTTCGCCTTGAGGCCAACCGGAACGATCGCATCGGTCGTGAGATCGCCGGCGCGGCCCAAATCCTCGAGCAAAGCGGCGCGAACCAGAGGCTCGAGCATGATTCGCGGAAGGGGCGACAGCGGCTGCTCCATCGGCTTTTGGCCTTTCGTTTCAGGCAACCAGTTCCGGGGCCAGTTCGCGCGCGGCCTCAAGCGCGTCGTCGAAGCGCAATGTTGATCTTTGCGCCGCGCGGGCCTTGCCGGGAAAATCCGTTCGAGCATGAGCGCCGCGGCTCTCCTCGCGGCGCAAGGCTGCGATTACGATCATCAAGCCGACGACGGCCGCATCGCTTGTAGCTTCCTCCGCCAGCGCCAGTGGATGCAGTGCGCGCGCCGCATCAGCCAGGCCTTCGGCGTCGCGGAGAACGCCTGCGGCGGAGGAGAGAATCGCGCGGACGGGCGCCGGGTCGCTGCCGACGAGAGGCGTCGCCACAACCGCGGGCTTGCGCCGAGGCGTTGAACCCTTCGCGCTTATGCTTTCGGCGACAAAGCGGCCGCAGACCGCGGCTTCGAGCAGGGAATTGCTCGCGAGCCGGTTGGCGCCATGGAGGCCCGTGCAAGCCGCTTCGCCGCAGGCCCAGAGACCTTCGACCGAGGTTCGTCCGGCGAGATCGACGGCAATGCCGCCCATGTGATAATGCGCCGCTGGGCGGATCGGAATCGGCTGCGTCGCCGGATCGATTCCTGCCTCGCGGCAGAAGCCGGTGATGGCGGGGAACCGGCGCGGGAAATCGTCGCCTACAGCGTCCCGCGCGTCGAGGAAGACCCGATGCCCCGCCGCCATATGCCGCCAGACTGCGCGCGCAACTACATCTCGCGGCGCCAGCTCGGCCCCTTGAACATCTGCCATGAAACGATCGCCGGTCTCATCGACGAGGATCGCGCCTTCGCCGCGCACGGTCTCGCTGATGAGCTTCAATGGAAAGGACTTTCCATCGAGAGCTGTCGGATGAAACTGAACGAATTCCAGATCGGCCATGATTGCGCCGGCCTTGGCCGCGAGCGCAAGGCCCTGACCGAATGATCCGGCCGGATTGGTGCCATATTGATAGAGGCCGCCTATGCCGCCCGTGGCGATGACGACGCGGTCGCAAGCGAAAAGAACAGGCCCGCAATGCGTATTGGCGAGAACGCCCGTCACCGCATTGTCCTCGACGATCAACCGCCGCGCGGCGATCCGCTCGATGACGGTGATCGAAGGCGTCTCGCGCGCGAGCTGAGACAGAACGCGCATGATTTCACGGCCGCTGCTGTCTCCGCCCGCATGAACAATGCGGCGACGCGAATGCGCCGCTTCGAGGCCGAGCAGAAGCTTGCCCTCGTCATCGCGATCGAAGGGCGCGCCGAGCCGGATCAGCTCCTCGATCGCGGCCGGCGCCGCGGCGAGTATCCGCTTGGCGACAGTTTCGTCGCAAAGTCCGTCGCCAGCCTCGAGCGTGTCGGCAAGATGCAATGAAACGTCATCGTCGAAACCGATGCTGGCAGCGACCCCGCCCTGCGCCAGCGCGCTCGAAGCCTCATAGCCAAGCGGCGCCTTGTTGAACAGAATGACGGGTTGAGGCGCCAAGGCCAAGGCCGTCGTCAAGCCGGCGAGGCCGCCGCCGATGACTATGCAAGCGCCCGCCGCGTCGCGAATGTCGAGCATCACTTGACCGCCAGCATGCGTTCGACAGCGCGCCGCGCCGGAGCGGCGACAGCGGGATCGATCTCGACCTCGTTCCGCATGGTCTCAAGCGCGCGCCTGATATTGCGCAGCGTGATCTTTTTCATATGCGGGCAGAGATTGCAGGGTCTTACGAACTCAAGCTCCGGATATTGGATCGCGACATTGTCGCTCATCGAGCATTCGGTCAGAAGCACGACGCGAGAGGGACGATTATGCGCGACATAGGCCGACATGGCGGCGGTGGATCCGGCGAAATCGGCTTCCGCCACGACTTCGGGCGGACATTCGGGATGCGCAAGAATGACCACGCCCGGATAATCCTCGCGCAATTCCCGCACTTCGGCGGCGGTGAAAAGCTCATGCACCTCGCAATGGCCGGACCAGGCGATCACCTTGACGCCCGTGTCCGCCGCGACATTGCGGGCGAGATATTCATCGGGCAGCATGATGACTTGTTCGACGCCGAGAGACTCGATAACGGCCCTTGCATTGCCCGAGGTGCAGCAAATGTCGGACTCGGCCTTTACGGCGGCGGATGTGTTCACATAGGTCACGACCGGAACGCCCGGATAGGCTTGCCGCAGGAGCCGCACGTCTTCCGGCCGGATCGACTCGGCGAGCGAGCAGCCGGCGCCGAGATCGGGGATCAGAACCGTCTTGTCCGGATTGAGCAATTTCGCGGTCTCGGCCATGAAATGCACGCCGGCTAGGACGATGACATCGGCGTCGACCTTCATCGCCTCGCGGGCGAGAGCGAGACTGTCGCCGACCAGATCGGCGACGCAGTGAAAAATCTCTGGCGTCTGATAATTATGCGCGAGGATCACGGCGTTCCGCGTCCGCTTCAACGTCATGATAGCGTCGATGTCTTGTGCGTAGACTGGCCACTCGATCGCCGGGATCGCATGCCGCACTTTCGCGTAAAGACCTTCCGCGTAGAGACTTTCCGAACGCTGCAATCCCACAACCGGCGCCATGGCCTTATACTCCACATGAGCATTACACGGACATATGCTGGTGTTGAGCATAAGATTTGTCAAGCCCTCGAAATGGGGAGCTTGGTTCCGACGATGGCCCGTTCGGCTAAAACCTCGCGGCGGAAGCGAAACAGTTTCGCGGGCCGCCCTCCGGTGTCCTGGCTGGTTTCCCCCGTTTCCTCGACGAGCTCCTGCTGTTCGATCAGCCGGCGGAAATTCTGCTTGTGCACGAGGCGTCCGGCCAGGGCTTCGACGCAGCGCTGCAATTGCAGGAGCGTGAACGTTTCCGGCATCAGCTCGAACACCACAGGGTGATATTTGATCTTGGCCCGAAGCCGCGCAATGCCCGTTGCTAGAATGCGGCGGTGGTCGAGGATCATGGCCCGGCCTGTGCTCGGCAGCGTCTCGCTGGCCGCGCCTTGGCGGCTCGCGCCCGACCCGCCGCGCGTCGCCTCGGCGATGAGGCCAGCCTCGTAAAGCAGCTCGTAACGCTGCAGGACAAGCTCTTCGTTCCAGGGACGGCCATCGAAGCCGAAAGTGATTGCGACGCGCTGCCAGCGATCCTGGCGGAGGCTCGGATCGTCAGTCGCGCTCGCCCAGGATTTCAGACGCGGCAAGAGCGCCTCTTCGACCATCGCGGGTGCGCCAAGGCGATGATCCTCCCAAGGAAAATAGACGTACCAGCTACGCCAGCTCGCCTCATATTCGCCGGAGGCGCGCTGTTCGCGCGTGAGGCCCAGATAGCTGATGGAGATGACCTGCTGGCCGCTCCCTGCGCGATCTCTATCCGCGAACGTATAAAGCTGTTCGACATAGCCGAGCGGCAACCGGGTCTGCCGTTCGACCCAGGCGCGCAGTCCAGATTGGAGCGAGCGATGCGCAAGTTCGAAAGGTCCAGAGGGAAGCGCGCGCTGATCCTGGATCGTCAAGACTCTCGGCTCGCCAGCGGTCACTGCGGCCAAGACCGCGATGAGGTCGGCTGCGATTCCATGCCCGATCAGAAGAGGCGAGGCGGGCGCAGCGGCCTCAACTATATCGCTGTCGTGAAATGTGCCCATCGCTTGGCGTCGTCACCTAGTTTCTAAGGGGGCTAATCAATCGTCAAGCCGAAGCAATGTCCGCTTGCATGAAATCGCTTGCGCTCTTGTCTTCGTTCCACACCAGGCAAAGAGCATGTTCGGATAAGGATCAAGTCTTCTCATAAGCCTTTGCAATGCCGATAAAGTGAAGCTTCCACTACGATAGTCTAACGTATAGCGTTCAAATAGATTGCGCAGCGGTAATTGCGCGCCTATCCCAAATCCAGATCGACGGCCGCGATGGCATGGCGCGGCCAGCGCCATGGCGCCAGATAGACAGCGTCGCCGCGCAACGTCAAAGGCGCCGCCCAAGGGTTCGCGGAGAGCCAAATCTTCGCCGCGCGCGACATGCGCCGCCTCTTGGTTAAGTCGATCGCAGTCTTGGCTTCGTCAAGCGTCGGCCGCGCCTTCACTTCGACAAAGGCGACGGCGTCGCCGCGGCGCGCGACAATATCGATCTCGCCGCCGTTGACGCGATAGCGGCAAGCGAGAATGCGATAGCCGAAGGCTCGCAAAACCAATGCGGCGAGTTGCTCGGCCAATATGCCTCGCCAATGCGCTCGCCGGCGATCGCGCGCGGTTCTCATGCTCAACGATCGCGCGCTGAAAGCTCGATCGCGCGGGCGTAGACCTTCCGGCGCGGCTGACCTGTCTCGGCGGAGACCACGGCGGCGGCGTCCTTGACCGAAAGCGTCTCCAGCGCTCTCCCGATCTTGGCGTCGAGCTCTTCCCGGCTTTCGCCCTGCCCTTCCGCGCCGGGCGGCGCGACAAGCAGCACGATTTCGCCTTTGGGCGTCGCTTCGTCCGCTATGGCGGCCGCGAGATCGGGCAGAAGCCCGCGCCGCACGGTCTCAAAATATTTCGTCAATTCGCGCGCGATCGCCGCCTCGCGCGGCCCGAGGACGGCGGCGAGATCCGTGAGCGTCTCGGCCAAGCGCCTTGGCGATTCGAAAAACACCAAAGTGCCGGGAATGGGCGCGAGCTCGGCGATGCGCTGGCGCCGCGGACCGCTTTTCGGCGGCAGAAATCCCTCGAAGAAAAATCGATCCGTGGGCAGGCCCGCGACCACCAGGGCCGCAAGGACGGCAGACGCGCCTGGAACCGATATGACTTCGATCTTCTGCGCCAAGGCCTCGGTGACAAGCTTGAAGCCGGGATCGGAAATCAGCGGCGTTCCGGCGTCCGAGACAAGCGCAAGCGCCGCGCCGCTCGCCAGACGAGCGAGGAGATGCGGCCGCATGACCGCCGCATTATGCTCATGATAAGCGACAAGCGGAGTCGCTATGCCATAATGCGCAAGCAGCGTCTTCGTCACCCGCGTATCTTCGGCGATGACCGCGTCCGCCGCCGCGAGCGTCGCAAGCGCGCGAAAGGAAATATCGCCGAGATTGCCGATCGGCGTTGCAACAACGTGCAGCCCGCGCCGTATCGGCTCCGCCTCGGCCCGCAAGCCAAAGGCGGTGAACCCGCCTTGGGGAGCTTTTTCGGGCGCGATTGGCGCAACAATCGCGCCCTCGCCGCCAAGGCTCGGTCTCTTCCCGTCACCCATGATCATGGTCCCGCCCGCCAGCCGCAAAGAAATCGATGCTTGCCAATTCGCTTGTTCTATAAAACAGCCAATCGTTCTCTTTATAGAACAATAACTCCAATCTCGCAAGGCGCCGATCACGCAATCAGGGCTTCTCTCGCCGCCGATTCGATTTTATGCGTGAAAAGGGGCATAATTTTTAGGCTATCACGATTCAGGCCCCTTTTCGCGCTTCGAGCGCGGGTGAACTGCGCTTGGAGATTCGCACGAATGAAGGTTTTTTCGCGCGGCCGTAGCCAGCGGAAAGAGAGGCTCCGGTCTTCTGACGTCGCCGGGTTCGGCCTGCTCCGAGCGCTTGGCGCCTTGTCCCTGGCCTTGTCGCTAGGGGCCTGCAATTCGCTGGGCGGCGCCTTCGGAGGCGGCGGGGTTGGCGAATTATCGGGGACGCCGCCCAAAGCCGCAGCTCCCGCGCCCGCAGCGGCCGAGCAGATCGGCTCGGGCCCGGTTCGCGTCGGGCTCATCCTGCCCTTGACTCAATCCTCCGGGCCGAGCGTCGTCGGGCTTTCCCTGCGCAATGCTGCGGAGCTGGCTTTGTCGGAAGCAGGCGGCAACGATCTCACCCTGCTCGTCAAGGACGATCATTCGACGCCCGAGGGCGCGCGCGCGGCGGCGCAGGCGGCCTTTGCCGATGGCGCTGACCTCGTCATCGGACCTCTGTTCGCGCCGAATGTGCGCGAGGTCGGACGGGCGGCGCGCAGCGCCGGCAAGCCCGTCATCGCCTTCTCGACCGATTCGTCGACGGCCGGCCAGGGTCTCTATCTGCTCTCCTTCCTGGTCGAGAGCTATGTCGATCGCATCGTCGATTATTCGGCCTCCAAGGGCAAGAAATCGATCGCCGCGCTCATTCCGGACAATGATTACGGCCGCGTCGCCGAAGGCGCGTTCCAGCAGGCGGCGGCGCGCAACAATGTGCGGGTCATGGCGATCGAACATTACCAGCCGCAGACTCTGCCGGCGGCGGCGCAGAAAATCGCCGCGCTCGGCGATCAGATCGATTCGCTTTTCATTCCCGAGCAGGCCGACGCCATGCCTTCGGTCTCGCAGACCCTCACAACGGCGGGAATCAACGCCAAGAAAGTGCAAATTCTCGGCACCGGCCTTTGGAACGACGCCCGCGTGCTCAAGCTCCCCGCCTTGCAAGGCGCGTGGTTCGCCGCGCCAGACAATGGCGGCTTCAATGCCTTTGCGACGCGCTATCGCGCCAAGTTCAACACCGATCCGACGCGAATCTCCACCCTCAGTTATGACGCCGTCTCGCTTGCCGCGGCGCTCGCGCATACGCAAGGCTCGCAGCGCTATTCCGAAAATGTCCTGACCAACCGCTCCGGCTTCAACGGCGCCGATGGCGTCTTCCGCTTCCGCCCCGACGGCTCCAATGAGCGCGGCCTAATGGTCTTGCAGATCAATAACGGCCTCGCCACGCCGATTAGCCCGGCGCCGCACTCCTTCGCAGGCGTCGCTTCTGCGACATGAGCTCGAAGTGGTGCACGTCCCCTTTGAAGGGAAGGCGGCTACCGGGCGCTTGCCGCAAAGGGAGACAGAAAAGCGCCAGCCCCGGCCCCCGCGGAGTTGCACGCGCTCTTCGCCTCAGTAGCGCCGATCCGATGGCAGCGGCGCGCCTAGGCGGCGAAAGTCATCAAGAAAGCGAACGCGACACCGGCTAGAGCCAAGCCGCCAATAAGCACATATATCATTTCCGGCTCCGCACCGTAGCGGGCTTCTGCGTCGTGCAATGCAACTGGCGCTTCAAACAGACTCATGACCATTCTCCCTTGGTCGGCGAATATTGCCGGATGCGTCGCAGTTCTTGTTGGTCGGGGAGTTACGCTGTCTTGGCGATGAACTTTTCCGCCGCGATTTGCGTAAGCAGTCGACCCGCCCGCTGCTCTTCTTAAACGTCTCGCGCAGAAGCTTGCTCCGCTGCTGCACGCCGGGCCTGCCGGCCCAGAAGACGCGACAATTTGTCCTTTTGGCCGCGACAATTTAACGCAAGTTAAAGCCGAAGGTTCCCGATCAGTTTACGATTGCGAACGGCTATCCGCCCCACCGGCAATGCGCGCGCCTTTGCCTGCTGGGGGCGGCCGATCCGGCCGCCCTCGGCGCTCGCCTTCGAGCCGTCCAAGATGGTTAAACGAATGGCCCCGCTGGTTTAGCGCCGGAACTCGGCATCCGCGGCCCGCGTTTGCTGTTTGATCAGCACGCCGAAGCTAAATTCAGCGCATGCGCCATGAGCGTTCGGCCGAGGTCCGAACCTGACTAAAGCCTTGAAGCTAGCTTGATCGCTTGCCGCACCTATCGGGCTGCCCGCCCCTTTCTGAGAAGCGGGGATCAACGCGCCGAGCGCAATGCGAGTTGGAGTTCGCAGAATGTCTCTTTCAACAATTCTTCTGATCATCCTCGTCTTGCTGCTTCTCGGCGCGATCCCTTCCTGGCCGCACAGCCGGAGGTGGGGTTACGCCCCATCCGGCGCTCTGGGCGTCATTCTTCTTGTCGTCGTCATCGTTCTCCTCGCACGCGGCGGGGTTTGAAAGTGGCCCGGTTGACGGGTTCTGGCCGAGACGGGAAAGGCTGGCCGACGGGAACTTATTGCCAAGTTCGACGTTTTCGCTACGCACGAAAGTGCGACTTCGCTGCGCGAGAACATGCGAAGCGAAATAAAAAAGTAGTTCTAGAGGGAGACATCAATGACGTTCACGATTTTGTTCCTCCTCATTGTCGGTGCTGCGCTGGTCGCATCGCTGCCGAGGTGGTCTTTTAGCAAGGACTGGGGCTATGGCCCGTCCGTCGGCTTCGGCCTTGTTTTCGGCCTCGCTGTCTTGGTTGCCGTGGTCAACACCTTCCAATGAGAGATGGCGGTCGGTAACGACACGTCGACCACTTTCCAATAGAACAGAGTGCGGGCGCGGCCGCGGCAAGTCAGCGATGTTTCTTCGAGAAACGCAAAAGAGCCTAAGAAAAATATGTCAAATATCAAACATCTCGAACAAGCTTCCCAAGACTTCGCCGCGGACTTGGCGGCTTTGCGCGACGATATTGCAAAGCTGACCGCGTCCGTGTCCGCACTCGCGCGCGCCGAGGCTTCGTCGACGACAAACACTGTCCTCGGCGCGGTCGATCAGGCGCGGAAGAAATTTACCGAGGGCGCGGCCAATGCGCAGGATCGCGTGGGCGCAGTCGGTTCGGATGTCGAGGCTGCGATCGCGCGCAACCCTCTGGTCGCCGTGCTCGCCGCTCTTGTAGCTGGATTGCTGATCGGAATATTGAGCCGCTCGCAAAAATGACCGCGTTGATCACGCGGCTCGCGCGCGACGCGGCCGCTCCAATCGGACAAATGGGCGAGCGCCTGCTGAAAATGGCGACGCTCCTCTTCGTGGCGATGTGCTGTCTGTTCTTCGCCTCGGTGTTTCTAACGATCGCTCTTTACACCTTCATCCAAACATTCGAAGGAACCGCGATCGCCGCGCTAGGCGTCGGCGCTCTCTATGTTGGCGTCGGGCTGATCTGCATCATTCTCGCTCTGCGCTCATCTGCGCCGCCCGGCAGCGCCGCTTCCGTGGCCGCCGCGCCGGTGGAGACAGACGAAAAACGCCCCGAGCCATCCCCAGAATTCGCGACGAACATCGATGGCACCATTGCGCCCATTCTCGATATTCTTCGCGACGGCGGCTTCGAGCGCGAGCGGCTGGCGGTCGAGGCCGGGGCTACGATCGCCAAGCAACTCAACCCCTTTTCCGTCGTTGCCTTTGCGACTGTCGCCGGCTTCATGCTGGGCCGCGTCCTTGGGAGACGCGATCCGCCAGGAGACGCCGCGGCATGAACAGCCTCAAACGAGAGCGCCGCTCGGTTCGGGCTGATCATCTTTGCGATGCGACTTGCGATCGAAAAATAGCGCCTGGCTGATCACCGCTTTCAAGCTGTCGACGCCGAAAGGCTTGGTGATGAGAAAGGCGGGCTCCGGCGGCGTTCCGGTCAGGAAGCGCTCCGGATAGGCGGTGATGAAAATGACCGGCACAGAGAAGGACCCGAGGATTTCGTTCACCGCTTCGAGGCCCGAGCTGCCGTCGGCAAGCTGAATATCGGCGAGGATGAGGCCGGGCCGTTCGCGGGTGACCGCCTCGACGGCTTCGCGATGGGTGCGGGCGACGCTGATGACCCGGTGGCCCTGCTCCTCCACCAACGTCTGCAGGTCCAGGGCGATGAAAGGCTCGTCCTCGATGATCACGACATCGGTCCGAATCTGATTGGCGATTTCCTTTCCAGCCGCGTCGATCAAGGCTGCGGCCTCATCCACCGAACAATCAAGCGTGCGCGCGACTTCAGCCGTGTCGAAGGCTTCGAGCGAGCTGAGGAGGAAAGCGATGCGGGGCCGCAAAGTGATGGCGTCAAGATTGCGTTGGGCGCCGATCTCGTCGCCAGAAAACCCGATCTCGTCAACGTGGCCATTGACCGGCATGGAGGCCCAGACATCGAGGAACAAACGGTAGAGCGCCGTCCGCACATCGGCCCCGGCGTCGAAATTGGCCGGGTCCGCCACGATCGCCTCGAGAGTGGCGAGCACATAAGCGTCCCCGCCCGCCTGGGAGCCTGTCAGAGCCCGCGCAAACCGTCTTAGATAAGGGATATGCGATGAGATCGCCTGTGATATCGACATCGAGAAAGCCCTTTTGACCATGGCTCCGCCAAGGCAATTTGGTCGGGGAATGCCGTATAGTTAAGAATGGTTCCCGGCGCCTGGAACTTTGTAACTCGCGGAGCGTTTGAAGCCGACGTTGATTGCAAGGTTACATAGCGAATGACGCTTATCAAGGCTCTTGAGGAAACACTTGCGCTCGTTGCTGGATGACGCTCATAAGATGGCCGTCATAGGGGGAATGATGAAGGACGATGAGAGCCAAAGCAAAGGTGGCCTGGTGACGAAAGCGACAAAGTTGGGCAAATCATCGATCAAGGGGGCGGCCGTCCGGTCAAGCGAAACACTGGAACTAGAGTGCGGATCGATAAATTTCCGGGAAACTGCGGACGCTGCTGTGTTAGCGGCGCCGCGTCCAAAAAAAATATCGCCCAAGAACGACCTCGCCGAGCAAATTGGCTTGGGTTTGCGCAGCGTCTATGATGATGTGCTGGCGCAACCTGTGCCTGATCGTTTTTTCGAGCTGCTGCGGCAGCTTGAGACAGTCTCGGGAGCGCAATCGAAGAAGGACGGTACGTGACAGTCGCGCACAAGGAATATGCGGAAGACCAGATCACGGAGGAAACGCGTCCGGCGCGCGCGGCGAGCGCGCAGATGACGGCCGACATCCTTGCCGTCATTCCCAATCTCCGCGCCTTCGCGGTCTCCTTGTGCGGCAATCTCGATCGCGCTGACGATCTCGTGCAGGAAACCTTGGTGAAGGCGTGGAGCAAGCTCGGCTCTTTCGTCGAGGGCACCAACCTCAGGGCTTGGCTGTTCACGATCCTGCGCAACATATATTATTCTGAATATCGCAAGCGGCGGCGGGAAGTCGCGGACTCGGATGGAGCCATCGCCGCGAGGCTGGCGACCGCTCCGGCGCAAAACAGCCATATGGACATGCTCGACTTTCGCGCGGCGCTGCAGGAATTGCCTGCGGATCAGCGCGAGGCGTTGATCTTGATCGGGGCCTCCGGCCTTTCCTATGAGGAGGCGGCCGGAGTCTGCGGCTGCGCCGTCGGAACCATGAAGAGCCGCGTCAATCGCGCCAGAGGGCGCCTCGCCGAGCTCTTGTCGATCAGCTCGAGCAGCGAGTTCGGACATGATGGAGACTGGCAGGCGGTCGATCCCATCATGGTCGGCCAACGCTATTCCCGCGGCGGCGGCGACTGACGCCCGCGCGGCGATGAACGGACTTATCCTTCGCCGTTCTCAACTCGCCGCCGTCCCTGGCGGCTTCAAGCATGGATGATGGTAAGAAAACGCGGCTCGAAACGGACAGTTTCGGGCCGATCGAAGTTCCCGCCGATCGCTATTGGGGCGCGCAGACGCAACGGTCTTGCATCCATTTCGCGATCGGGGCAGAGACGATGCCCATTCCGATCATTCGGGCCTTGGCCCTTGTCAAACGCGTCGCCGCCGAGGTCAATCGCGACCTCGGACTCTTGCCGGCGCCGCTCTGCGACGCAATTGTCGCGGCCGCGAGCGAAGTGGAGAGCGGCGGCCTCGACGCGGAATTTCCGCTGCTCGTCTGGCAGACAGGGTCCGGCACGCAAACCAACATGAACGTCAATGAGGTGATCGCCAATCGCGCCAATGAATTGCTCGGCGCGACGCGCGGCGCAAAGCATCCGATTCACCCCAATGACCACGTCAATCTTGGTCAGTCTTCGAATGATTCTTTTCCGACCGCGATGCATATCGCCGCGGTCTTGGAGATCAAGCGAAGCCTTGAACCGGCCTTGCGCGCGCTGCATCTTTCGCTGCGGCTGAAATCGGAGGCTTTCGCGTCGATCATCAAGGTCGGACGCACGCATCTCCAGGATGCGACGCCTGTTACGCTCGGACAGGAATTCTCGGGCTATGCGGCGCAGGTGGAGCACGGGATAGAGCGGCTCGAAGCGACTCTCCCCGGCCTCTATCGCCTGGCGCAAGGCGGCACGGCGGTTGGCACCGGCCTCAATTCCAAAAGAGGTTTCGCCGAAGCTTTCGCGGCCAGGATAGCCGCCTTGACCGGGCTGCCCTTCATCTCCGCGCCGAACAAGTTCGAGGCGCTCGCCTCCCATGACGCCTTCGTCTTCACCCATGGCGCGCTGAATGCGATCGCGGCGGGCCTTTTCAAGATCGCCAATGACATCCGTCTCGCCGGCAGCGGCCCCCGCTCCGGGCTCGGCGAGCTGATCCTGCCGGAAAACGAGCCGGGATCATCGATCATGCCTGGCAAGGTCAATCCTACGCAGGCCGAAGCCCTGAGCATGGTCTGCGCGCGCGTGTTCGGCAACCAGGCGACGATCACCTTCGGCGGATCGCAGGGACATTTCGAGCTCAATGTCTATAAGCCCGTCATCGCCTATTGCATGCTCGAAAGCCTGCGGCTTCTTGCAGACGCGACAAAAAGCTTCCGCGTCTATTGCGTCGACGGACTGGAGCCGAACCGAGAGCGGATCAACGAGTTGATGCGCCGCTCGCTGATGCTTGTCACCGCTCTCGCGCCCAAAATTGGCTATGATGGCGCCGCTCAAATCGCCAAGGCGGCGCATGCGCATGGAACCACCTTGCGCGAGGAGGCGCTGGCCTCGGGCCTCGTCACCGAGGAGGAGTTCGACGCGTTAGTCCGCCCCGAAACCATGCTGGCGCCGCGCGACTAATCGAGGGCTCTCCGCCGACCGCCTCAATTGTGCAGCCAGCCAAAGTAAACAGCGGTCAGGAGATAGACGCCCATCAGCGCGCGATAGACCACAAAAGGCCAGGCCGAATACCGCTCCAGGATTCGCAGCAGGCTCCAGATCGCTGCAAAAGCCGAGATCGACGCGATCACCAAGCCGAAAGCCAGGATGGACCAGCCCTGCGCGTCGAGATGCGCTTTATGCAGCTCCCAAATTTCCTTCAAGCCGGCGGCGGCGATCGCGGGAAGTCCAAGCAAAAACGAGAAACGCGCCGCCTCGTCGCGTCTGAAATCGAGAGACAAGGCTGCAGTCAGCGTCGAGCCCGACCGCGAGACGCCAGGGATTAGCGCCCCGATCTGCGCCAACCCGATGATCATCGCGTCTTTCAGGGTCGCGTGGTCAAGCGTGCGCTTGTGTCTCGAATAGATTTCCGCGAGGGCGAGCAGAGCCGCCATCGCGATGCAAGCGATGCCGATGACCGTGAGCGTGCGCAAAGGCGAGTTGCAGGCGTTCAAGATCGGCGAAAGCAAGACGCCGGCGACGATGATCGGCAGCGTCGCCAAAATGATCCAGACCGCGAAGCGAAAGTTCCAATCCTGGAACTTTCCGCGCGCGGCTGCCGCGATGGATCCGAACAAGAGGCCGCGAACATCGGACCAAAAATAGCTCACCACCGCGGCGAGGGCCGCAACCTGCATCGCCGCGGAAAAGGCCGATCCCGGATCCTGCCAGCCGAGCAGCGCCGGGACGATCCGCATGTGGGCGGTCGACGAAATCGGCAGAAGCTCGGTGAGGCCCTGAACCACGCCGAGAACGCCGACCTTGGCGTAGCCGAGCGCGACGAAGCCGGTGTCTAGCCCTTCAGTGCAGGCGGAGGCCATGATCTTGTCTTCCCTGGAGGTTTGCGTGACTGAGGTGGAGCGCGCGGCGTCCGGGTTTGTTTTTCCAGACTCCGGCGAGAAGATCAACGCGAAACCCGAGCTTCGCAATTTCGCGAGCACCCTGTCTTCACAAGCAAAACGGCATTTTTCCACATGATTCCACTTTAGCGTGGGTTTAAGGGAAACCACATGCGGCGGAAGAGAAATTCCGAAAAAGCCATTTGCGCGCCTGGCCTTTTCGAATTTCGAAAAATCAAAGTTTCGTAGCTTCCTGCTTGCGCGGTGCGCGCAGGATCGCGGCGTTCAATTCGCCGCCGAAGATGAAGATGGCCGCCACCATATAAAGGAACACGATCGCGATCATGACCGAGGCGAGCCCCGCATAGGTCGTGACGTAATTGCGGGCGAATTGCGCCACATAGGAGCCGAAAGCGACGCCCGCGGCGACCCACAGGACGAATGTCAGCAAGATTCCTATCGCCACCTCGCGCAAGGTTCTACGCCCGGCCGGCAGGAATTTATGCACGATGAACAGCGCCGCCAGAAGCACCAGCGTGGCGATGCCGAATCGGCCGAAAGTGATCACCTGGTCGAGCGGTTCAAGATTGGGCGCAAAGCGCAGCACGGCCGTCCATATCAACGAACCGAAAGCAACCAAGAGAGCCAAGGTGAGAATTGAGACGGCGCCAACCAGGACATAGGCGATCGATTCGAGCCGCAACAGCCACCAGGGCCGCTCCTCCACGACGCCATAGGCGCGATTGAGGCCAATCCGGAGCGCTTCGACGCCGCTCGCGGAAAAATAGATCGCGAGAACGATGCTGATGGTGAGAAGGCCGCCATGCGCCCGCGTCAGGACATTATGGACTTCGGCCGCGAGCGGCGCCGCGACGTCCTGCGGCCAGGTCTGGAAGAGAATGCGCACCGCCTCTTCCGCGAGATTCTGCGAACCTATAAAGCCCGCGAGCGCAGTCACGAAGATCAGGAAGGGAAACATCGAAGTCAGGATCGACAAGGCGATATGACTAGCGATAGCCCAGCCGTCGTCGCGCGAGAAGCGCATGACGGCGTCATAGAAGATGCCGAAGGTCGATCGCAGCCAGCGAAGCGCATTCATGCAAGCTTGTCTCGAATAGTTTGAGCCATTTTTTCGATCCCGACTGAAATTCGCGCCGATCGCAAAACGCCCTCAGGACCTCAAGCGATCCGAGCGCGAACTATCTTCGACTCGATCCCGGCGCGCCACGATAGGCGCTTGACATGACTAGCCAGCGACCACCTGCCGCCCATTGCGCTGCATCAATCACGTGTTCTAGATTCGTTCCGATAGCAAAGCGAATCATGTAGACACAGCCCATGGAGCGCATCCTTTTCATCCTTAACGGCGCGCCGGTCAGGGTTGCGGACGCCCTTCTCGGATCGGCGGCGCTCGCCCTGTTGCTGCTTGCGATCCTGGCGCTGAATCTCGGGCGCGGGGCGCGGGCGCGCAGCAATGTGGACTCCTTCGCCGCCGCCGAGCGGCAGCGCGGACTGGAGCGCGCCATGGTCGAGATCTCGCGGCAAAACGCAGAACTCGCCGGCCGAATGCGCGGCGTGGCCGAAGTCTTGGGATCGCGCCAGGCGGATCTCGCGCGGCTCGTGTCCGAACGGCTCGACGCCGTCGGCGCAAGCGTCGGCGTGGGGCTCGAGGCGTCGAGCAGAACCGCGGGCGAGCATCTTTCCAGATTGAACGAAAGACTAGCGGTGATCGACGCGGCCCAGACGCGGCTCACCGGATTGACCGAGGAAGTCGTCGGCCTCAAGGACATCCTTGCGAACAAGCAGGCGCGCGGCGCCTTCGGCCAGGGCCGGCTCGAGGCGATCATTCGCGACGCGCTTCCGGAGTCCGCCTTCGCGTTTCAGCATACGCTTTCGAATCGGATGCGGCCCGACTGCGTGATCCGCCTTCCGGGCGATCCGAGGCTCATGGTCATCGACGCCAAATTCCCGCTCGAATCCTTCACAGCCCTCAAGGAAGCCGAAAGCGACGAGGCGCGCAAGCAAGCGGCGGCGCGCGTGCGCATCGACGTTGCGAAACATATTCGCGACATCGCCGAGCGCTATTTCCTGCCGAACGAAACCCAGGACATCGCGATTCTTTTCATCCCGTCGGAATCTCTCTACGCCGACATCTACGAACATTTCGAAGACATCATTCAAAGGGCGCACAGGAGCCGCATCATCATCGTTTCGCCATCGCTTCTGGTGATGGCGGTGCAGGTCATGCAGGCGATCGTGCGCGACGCGCGGGTGCGCGAAGAAACCCATATCATCCAGGCTGAGGTGCGCCGCCTCGTCGATGACGTCGCGCGGCTCAGGGCGCGGGCCGCGAAGCTCGACGCCCATTTCAAGAACGCGGCGGAGGACGTCGGCCATATCCTCGCCTCCGCCGACCGGATCGCAAGAACCGGCGAGCGGATCGACCAGATGGATTTCGCCGAGCCCGTGGATCCGGCGGCTGTGGATAAGTTGAAGGCCGCCGAATAGGGACGGCGACGCGCGCGGCGCTTATTACCTTGCCTTAGGCTGCCAAAGCCCGAGCGCCGCGCCGGTCGGATCGATGATGATGGCGAACGATCCTGTATTCGGCACCTCGGTGACGTCTTTCACGACAGAGGCGCCGAGCGATTTCGCCTTTGCGGCCGCCGCCCCGACATCTTCGACCAGCACATAGGGAAGCCAAGCCGATGGCGCGCCGGGAATCGGATGTTTCATCAAGCCGCCGCCCGTGCCTTCGCCGACCCCGATCATCGTGTAGGTGAATCCAGGGCCTATCTCCACATCTTGCAGCTTCCAATCGAAGAGCGACTGGTAGAAGGCCTTCGCCGCGTCGGCGTCGGTGGTTGCAAGCTCCACATGCACGAAAGGATTAGCCATGACTGCTCCGTTGAATAGCTGGGCCGCAGATGATCCCACACCAAATCCGCGAGATATTCAGGGCTGAATTAGGGTGAATATGCGTCAGGTAAAGCGCGCGCCATGACGCTGGCGTGACGATCGTGGGACATACTCAAATTTCGCATCAAAAATCTGTCCGGCTGCGGATCGCGGCGGCGAGCGTGCCTTCGTCGAGATAATCAAGCTCTCCGCCAACCGGCACCCCATGCGCGAGGCGAGTGGTCTTGACGTTCAGATGCGCCAGAAGATCCGTGATGTAATGCGCCGTCGTCTGGCCATCGACGGTCGCGTTGACGGCCAGGATCACTTCCTTGACGCGGTCGGCTTCGACCCGATCGACAAGGCTCGCCAGATTCAGGTCTTTCGGCCCGACGCCATCGAGCGGCGACAAGGCCCCGCCGAGCACATGATAGCGCGCCCGCAAGGCGGCCGCGCGTTCGAGCGCCCAGAGATCAGCGACGGTCTCGACGACGACGAGCGTGTCGCGGTCGCGCCGATCATCCCCGCACACGGTGCATGGATCACAAGTATCAACGTTGCCGCAGACCGTGCAGGTGAGAATCTTCTCGCGCGCGGCTTGCAAGGCGTCGGCCAGCGGTCCGAGAAGCTCCTCGCGCTTGCGGATCAAATGCAGCGCGGCCCGGCGCGCCGAGCGCGGCCCGAGCCCAGGCAGGCGAGCCAGCAATTGGATGAGCCGCTCGATCTCAGGACCCGCAACCCGCTCCGCCATCAGATCGACGCCATCAGGACGAGCGCATCAGAAGGGCAGCTTCAGGCCCGGGGGCAAGGCCAAGCCCGCGGTCACGTCCTTCATCTTATCTTCCATAAGACGTTCGGCTTTCTTGCGCGCATCCTCATGAGCCGTGACGATCAGGTCCTCCAAAATCTCCTTTTCGTCGGCTTTCAGTAGCTGATCGTCGATGCTGACGCCCTTAAGCTGTCCTTTCGCCGTCAGCGTGACGCGAACCATGCCGCCGCCCGATTGCCCTTCGACCTCCAGCCGCTCCATTTCGCTCTGTATCGCCTGCATCTTCTCCTGCATGGCCTGCGCTTGCTTCATCAGGCCCAACATGTCGCGCATCAATCTTTTCCCTTCTTGAATGGCCGCTTGCCGAACCCGCAGAGTTTTGGTCGCTCAAAGTTCTACATCGGTATAACTATCGTCGGCGAAGCCGATGTCGTCATCGGCACCCTCCGCCGTCGCCTCCGGCGGGACGGCCTGGGCCATCTGCTCCATCGTGCGGACGGCGACGATCTCGGCGCCGGGAAAATAAGCAAGCACGCTTCGCACCAGGGGATCAGCGCACACGCCGGTCATGGCTTCGCGGGCCTTGGCCTCCTCCTGCTCCTTCAGGCTGGGCGCGCCCGGTTCGCGCGAAATCGCCACGAGCCAGCGTTGTCCGGTCCATTCCTGCAGCCGGCGCATCAGATTTTGCGCGAGCTGCGGCGATGCGCCCGGCGCAAGCGAAAACTCGATTGCGCCATCTTCGAAACGAACGAGACGCACATCCCGTTCGAGCGCAAGCTTCAATTGTATGTCGCGATTCCGCCCGGCAAGCGCCACGACGTCCTCGAAGCGGGCGATCCGCGTCACAGGCGGGGCTTCGCTTTGCCGCGGCTGCAAGGCGACCGCTGCGCGCGCGGACCCGCCGGATCTCCCAATCGGATCATTTCTTTGCGGCGCGCTTTTCCCCGCCGATGAAACCTCTCGATCGGCGGTTGGCGCCGCGGCGAGCCTGCGCAAGGCCTCATCGGGCGTCGGCAAATCGGCGGCATAGGCGAGGCGCACCAGAACCATGTCGGCGGCGGCGAGCGGACGCGGCGAATCCTTCGCCTCCGCCTGGCCCTTCGAGAGCAATTGCCAGGCGCGGGTCAGGACAGGAACGGATAGCGCCTGCGCGAAATGAAGGCCGCGCGCGCGCTCCTCGGGCGAGAGGGACGGATCTTGCGCCGCATCCGGCGCAAGCTTCAGGCGGGTGACGAGATGGACGAATTCGGCGAGCTCGACGAGGACCTCCGCCGGGTCGGCGCCGCAGTCGTAGAGGCCTTTCAGGCTGCCGAGCGCCCCGGCCATTTTTCCTTGCATCACGGCTTCAAAGAGGTCGATGACAAGGCTGCGGTCGGCGAGGCCAAGCATCAGACGCAGGCTTTCGGCGGAAATGCTCGTCTGGCCGCCGGCGGCGCCATGCGCGATCGCCTGATCGAGGAGCGACAGCGCGTCGCGGGCGGAGCCTTCCGCAGCGCGCGCGATCAGGGCCAGCGCGTCCTCATCGACGGCGACGGCTTCCTTGGCGCAGATCGAAGCGAGATATTTGACCAGCGCATCCGCATCGATGCGGCGCAGATCGAACCTCTGGCAGCGCGAGCGCACGGTGACGGGCACCTTGTCGATCTCGGTCGTCGCGAACAGAAACCGGACATGGTCCGGCGGCTCTTCCAACGTCTTCAACAGACCGTTGAAGGCCTGTTTGGACAGCATATGCACTTCGTCGATGATATAGACCTTGGTCCGCGCCAGCACCGGACGATATCGCGCGCTTTCGATGATCTCGCGCACGTCGTCGATTCCGGTATGTGAGGCGGCGTCCATCTCGATGACGTCGACATGGCGCGAGTCGATGATCGCCTGGCAATGGACGCCAAGCTCCTGCATGTGGATCGTCGGGCGCGTCACCGCCGGAAGGTCGCCCCGCGCCGGCAATTCATAGTTGAAGGCGCGGGCGAGAATGCGAGCCGTTGTCGTCTTGCCGACGCCGCGCACGCCGGTCAGGATATAGGCTTGGTGAATGCGGTCGAGATCGAACGCGTTCGACAAGGTCTTGACCATGGCCTCCTGGCCGATGAGATCCTCGAAACGCGCCGGTCGATATTTTCGGGCGAGGACGCGATAGACCGCTTTCCCAGCGTCAGCGTCGCCTTTCCCGGCGGCGTCGCGCGCGGGCCCCAGCGGCAGGCTCGCGTCGCCAGCGGCGTTCGAGCTGTCTTCCATGCGATCCTCTTGCATCGCGCCGCCGGTTTGGAAAGGAAAAGAACGCTGGCCCCGGACCATGCCGCGCCGGGCGATAATATCGGCCGGACCGTCGAGACAAAAGCGTTAAGGTGGGAGGCTGGACAGAGACCCGCCCGGTCTCGTTAGGGCTGCTTCCTTCCGGACCTGACCCGGTTGGCGAGTGGTGCGTCCACCGCCAACCTCCCGCCCCCTATTTGGACCGTCGGCGCAAATTTCGCAACCCATTCGATCTCGATGCTGGGATCGCGGCGCTCGATTTGGCCGGAACCGGCGTTGCAGGTAAATTCGCGGCGCGCGAGCTAAAGCTTCACTCGATAAGGAATTTTTATGCCAGATCGCTCCTTCCATCCGCCCTTCCCGGCGGAGCCATCGGCGCGCACGGGGTTTGCGGTCAATCGGCTCAATCGCATATCGGAACGCCGCGATGACGCGGCTTTCATCGACGGCTTGAAACAGGCCCCGGCATCGAGAAGCCTAGTCCTTTCCGGCGACATTCCCGTCTTGAAGCGGGTCGATGAGGGATATGACGCCTTGTTCACGCTGGCCGAAGCGACCGCGCTCGGCGCGCCGCGCGAGACCGCTTTTCTCGGCGTCGAAGGCGGACTCGCCCTTTTCGCCGCCTTGATCGAGACCGAAACGCCGGAAACCGCGCAGGCGCGGAGCGACATCGTAATGATCGATCTCCGCTCGATCGCCATGCAAGACCTCGTGCCTGTTGAGATCCAAGGCGCGCTCGGCCAGGCGAAAAGCCTCATGCACTGGCACGCACGGCACCGCTTCTGCTCAAATTGCGGCGCGCCAAACCGCGTCGCCGCCGCCGGCTGGCGGCGCGCCTGCGACGCCTGCGGCGCACAGCATTTTCCGCGCACCGATCCCGTGGTCATCATGCTCGTCGTCAACGACAGGGATTGTTTGCTCGCCCGCCACGTCGGCTCCGTTCGCGCGGGCTATCCCGACGGCATGTATTCCTGCCTGGCGGGCTTCATCGAATCGGGTGAGACGCTGGAGGACGCCGTCCGGCGCGAAGTTTTCGAGGAGACGGCGATTAGAATCGGAAGGGTCGATTACCTCGCCTCGCAACCCTGGCCCTTCCCGGCTTCGCTGATGATCGGCTGCGTCGCCCAGGCGGCCAGCCGAGAGGTGACAATCGATGCAAAGGAGCTCCAGGACGCCCACTGGTTCACTCGCGAGGAGGCCGGTCTCATGCTAAGCAACGCCCATCCCGAGGGGCTCGCCTGCCCGCCCAAGCTCGCCATCGCCAATCTCCTGATCGCGGCCTGGGTCGGCGGCGAGGTCCTTTGAGATCGAGCAAGTTGGAGGCTTTCGCATGAGCAAAAAGGCTCTGGTGCTTTTTTCCGGCGGCCAGGATTCGACGACTTGCCTCGCCTTCGCGCTCGACCGCTACGCGCATGTCGAGACGGTCGGCTTCGACTACAACCAGAGGCATCGCATCGAGCTCGATCAACGCGCGACGATCCGCGACGCGCTCGCGCGCGACTTTCCGGCCTGGCGGGAGCGGCTTGGCCCGGATCATTTGATCCGCATCGAGGCCTTGGCCGAAATCTCCGCATCGGCGTTGACGCAAGACATCGAGATTTCGTTCGATGAACGCGGCCTGCCGAATACTTTCGTGCCCGGCCGCAACCTCTTGTTTCTGACCTTCGCGGCGGCGGTCGGCTTCAGGCGCGGCCTCACCCAAATCATCGGGGGCATGTGCGAGACGGATTTTTCCGGCTACCCGGACTGCCGCGACGATTCGGTAAAGGCCATGCAGGTCGCCTTGAACCTTGGCATGGACGCGCGCTTCGTTCTCGAGACGCCCTTGATGTGGCTGGATAAGGCCGACACATGGCGGCTGGCGGAGCGTCTGGGTGGAAAGAAGCTCGTCGAGCTCATCGTCGAGGCGACCCACACCTGCTATCTCGGCGAGCGAGGCGCGAGGCATGATTGGGGCTATGGCTGCGGGTCTTGTCCAGCCTGCATTCTTCGCGCCGAAGGCTGGCGAAAATACGCGGCCTCGTGAAGCCACGCTTCACGAAAGCCATTTGGTTTCTACCTTGGCAAGCTAGAGCCTGCCGAGACTTGAGCGCTGGCCAAGCCTTGCGTCAAATCATTCAAAGACCAACTGCACATGGGTGAATGCTCGGCTGAATAAACCGGTTGGAAGATAACAATAGGGATTGGTCGCAACCGGCGCCTCTTGGCAATTATGGTGGTCCCCCGCCCATTCATATCCGGCGTCATTCAAGCAGCCGATGATCGTCTGCCGAATCTCGCTGCTATTGTGAGTGCCTCTTTGGTCAGGATGCGCGGCCTCGCCCACGAGTTCGCACGCGGTCACTTGCTGCTTCTGATTTTCGAAGAAAAAGCCGGCGGAGACATTGCCGCTGATAAACATCAGCTCGAGCAAGGCGATGAGCACAAGGCCGCCGATCAATGCGCCGACCGCCTGAAGCTTAGTCTTGTAAAAGTGATAGTTAAACAACGTCAACAAAGCAGTGGCGATGAGGCCGCCGCCCACAATAATGATGACTGGGGCCAAAAATATAGAAACGTCTTGTTCCATTACCGCCTACTCCTAGACACGATGACTCGATGACACTCCCGTTACGAAGCGCCTCATAGAGCAGGAGTCATCAGCCAAGCCGGCGGTTAAAGGGGGCACCCCATCCCCTGGCTGCGGCGACATGCGCCGAACAGCCTTATGCGGGCGGTTTAACCTGCCGGGCGCCCCCTGTCAAAAACGGCCATCCGCGACTGAATGCCGCAGACAGCCGGCGACGATCACGAACCAGGTTGGAGAAAACGCCGACCGGGATCAACGAGAAGGCGCTCCAATTCCAGCCGCGCAGGCTTACGCGAGCGCTGAGAATGTCTCCTTCAAGCCTCGCGCTCGCAAGCCTCGCGCACGCGGATTGCGAGAAGCGTCTCGCCAAGACTATTCTGCGTCGTGGCCAAATCCTGCGGCGCGATCTCATCATTCAGCCCCTCCAGCGCGGCTCGGTAGGCGCCGACGGCCTCCCGCGGCGGCTCGGCGCCGCCTCCGCGCAACCCCGTGGCCGCAAGCGCATTGGCGAGATTAGTATGCGTCATCGCCCACAGGGCTGGAACGTGATCGCGGGTCCATTCCTGGAGCGCCGCCTGATAGGCTTCGATCGCCGGGCGCAATCGGTCCAAGCCGTCGTCGCCCGCGCCGAGAATAAGCAAAGCGTCGCCAAGATTATTTTGCGCTTTCGCCCAGTCAAATGGGGCGCGCTCCCGGCTCCATTCCTCAAGCGCGGCGAGATAGGCGTCGACAGCCTCCTCCACCCGATCCCTGTCATCGTCGCTGACGCCCAAGGCCAAAACAGCGTTGCCAAGGTGGAAATTCGTGGCGGCCCAGTCGAGCGGCGCATTCTCCCGCGCGACGAGGCCGAAGGCGCTATGGCAAGTTTCTATCGCTTCGAGAAAGGCCTGCCGATTGCCGAACTCACAGCCGTCACCATAGAGTTCCTGGGCCCGGTCCATCCGGAACCGCCATTCCATCCTTGCGTTCGAGCCGGGGCCGCGCGACGCCGCGACCAGGGCAGCCGCTGCGCCATATTTTTCGGCGGCCGCACGATAATCGAGCCGCAAATGGTCAATCGACGCCGCATCGGCATAAATTTCGGCTTGAGCTTCGGCGCTCTGGCAGCAGGCTGGCTTCTCGCCGCTGGCCCGGCCATCCTCACAAGCCTGGGCCAATGTCTCGACCGCGGCGTCGAGATCGCCGCAGTCGAGGCGAGCCAAAGCCTCAGATCGAATTGGAGCGCAGCCAAGCGAGCCGCTCTCCTCATTGGCCAATCTGGATCGCAGCTGCGCCAGACCATCGACCGCGCCGCGCAGCCGCGTCGGAATTTCCTCCTCCGGGACGCCGGCGTCTCGTATCTTTGCAAGAATCGCCTGGACGGATGCGATAGCGACTCCCCTTTCCTTCGCGTCGCGCGCAAGCTCGGCGGCGAAAGCCGAAATATCGCCGTTTGACGTCGGGCCCATGATCGCCAAGCCGCGCCCCCCGCTGCTGCTATTGCTTTTGCTTCGCGCGCTAAAACAGGCTTTCGCTGCGTATAGACAGGATAATATGACAATATACCACACACAGACTAAGATAATAGTTTGATCAGTTTTGCTCTCTTGAAATCGCCGTGGAATTTCGTTAAATAAATCTAGACTAACGCTAAACATGCCTGCCCCAGATAACCCTTAGCTGCCAAAATATAGGCACATGCTACGGTCAATATTCAAACAAGCAGTGAATTATCGCGATGAATGAGAGCTTCCATAACGCAGGGGCATTTAGCGCATGTTCCGCTCGAAAGTCCCTGAGCCCGACTAATTGACCCAAATGCGCGCGACGCGGAACTGCGTCAGTTGGTCGAACTGGAGGATGCCGGACGCGAAAAGCTTGAGGGGCTCTTCGGAGACGCAATCTGAGGGCGCCCGCAGGCGCCCGGGGCTTGAGCCCCTTTTCTCGCCGCTCGTTTCGTGTATAGGGTTTAAGCGCGCGATCGTTGCGCATCCCACCTGACGAAACCCCGCTGGACGACATCCCGGCCGGGCGGCGCAGCTGGTCAACCTCCCCAGGCCAATTCCCTAAACGCGCCGCATGCGCGCAGCGAAAGGCCTGCTCATCCTGTCGAAAGGTTTATCCGATGTCGATAACTGGGGAGCGCAAGCAAGCGCTCGTGAAAGAATATGCGTTGAAGTCGGGCGACACCGGCTCGCCTGAAGTTCAAGTTGCGATCCTGACCGAGCGGATCGCCAATTTGACCGAGCATTTCAAGACCCATGTCAAAGACAATCACTCGCGGCGCGGTCTGCTTAAGCTCGTCTCGCAGCGCCGCCAACTTCTGGATTATGTGAAGGCACGGGACGAGCCACGCTACAAATCCTTGATTGAACGCCTCGGCATCCGGCGCTAGACCATGCGTTGCGAAACTGGCGCGCCGGTTTCGGTAAATTCGTATCCGATCAAAAGCTTGACAGCGTCGTCTGATTCGATCTCGTCGGACTTCGCCAAAAAGCGCGATCTTTCGGAAGCGGTCGGGCTTTCAGACGAGATCATGCCGGAAAGCGGACAGTAGAGAGCCTATCAAGCAAACTGGACTGCCGGTCTCGCTTCGCTGCCTACGCCAGAGCAAAAGCCTGGCGCAGGTCGCGGCAAACTTCGAATGGGTCGGCGTTCGTCCACCCGAGACAATTGGGCTGGCATCCGCGCGACGAAGCCGCTTCTCGTCGAAGCCTGCGCGAGACTCCGTCGGATGACGCGGCCTACCTTGCAAATTTTGAGAGCGAAGCCGCTGCGGCTTCGCTCTCACGGGACGCGGCGGCATGGGGCCGCCGGCCTGAAACCCGGTGAAGACAGAACGCGCCATGGCAGGATCGCCAGGCGCTGTCTCGGGCGGCTTCGTCCGCCTTCGCGACAGCTTCTAGCCGTCTTGCTCTGGCCTTCATCTTCGCCCTTTCACTTAAAGAAAGACGAATGAATGTTCGAGATACATCGTGAAGAACTCGATTGGGCCGGGCGCAAGCTCGTGCTCGAAACCGGCAAGATCGCCCGCCAGGCCGACGGCGCGGTCGTCGCAACCTATGGAGAAACCACCGTTCTCGCCAGTGTCGTATCGGCAAAGACGGCGAAGGCCGGCCAGGACTTCTTTCCCCTGACCGTCAATTATCAGGAAAAGGCTTTCGCGGCGGGGCGCATACCCGGCGGCTATTTCAAGCGCGAAGGGCGGCCTTCGGAGAAAGAGACGCTGGTCTCCCGCCTGATCGATCGGCCGATCCGCCCTTTGTTTCCAGATGGCTATCGCAACGATACGCAAGTCATCGTGACGGTGCTTTCGCATGACCTCGAAAACGACCCCGATATTTTGGCGATGGTCGCAACCTCGGCGGCGCTGACTTTGTCAGGCGTCCCCTTCATGGGCCCGGTCGGCGCGGCGCGCGTCGGCTTCATCAATGGCGCGCTGAAGCTTAATCCGACGGTCGAGGAATTGAAGGACTCGGCTCTTGACCTCGTCGTCGCCGGCACCGGCGACGCCGTTCTCATGGTCGAATCGGAAGCCAAGGAGCTCTCAGAAGCGGTCCTGCTTGACGCCGTCATGACCGGCCATCGCGGCTTTCAGCCGGTGATCGACGCGATCATCCGGCTCGCCGAAAAGGCCGCCAAGGAGCCGCGCGATCTCGTCGTCGCCGACAAGTCGGAGATTGAGGCGGCGGTGCGCCAGGTCGCGGAGGCCGAATTGCGCGAGGCCTATAAGATCACCTCGAAGCAGGATCGCTATGCCGCGGTCGACGCGGTCAAGGCGAAAGTCGCCGCGGCCCTTTTCTCGACCGAAGACGAGGCCAAATACTCCAAGGAAGACGTTGCGGAGGTGTTTCACGATCTGCAAGCCAAGGTCGTGCGCTGGAACATTCTCGATAGCGGGATTCGGATCGACGGGCGCGACGTCAGGACGGTTCGCCCGATCCGCGCCGAGGTCGGCCTTCTCCCGCGCACGCATGGCTCGGCCCTCTTCACGCGTGGGGAGACGCAAGCCCTGGTCGTCGCGACGCTGGGCACTGGCGAGGACGAGCAATTCGTCGACAGTCTGGAAGGCACCTACAAGGAGCGCTTCCTTCTGCACTACAACTTCCCTCCCTATTCGGTCGGCGAGACCGGCCGCATCGGCTCGCCTGGGCGGCGCGAGATCGGCCATGGCAAGCTCGCCTGGCGCGCGATCCATCCGATGCTGCCGACCGCGGCTGAATTTCCTTATACGGTGCGCATCGTTTCCGAGATCACTGAATCGAATGGCTCATCCTCGATGGCCACGGTTTGCGGCTCCTCGCTCGCCTTGATGGACGCTGGCGTTCCCTTGAAGCGGCCGACCGCCGGCATCGCCATGGGCCTGATCCTGGAGGGCGAACGCTACGCCGTCCTCTCCGATATTCTCGGCGACGAGGACCATCTCGGCGACATGGATTTCAAGGTGGCCGGCACCGAACAGGGCATCACCTCGCTGCAGATGGACATCAAGATCACCGGCATCAATGAGGAGATCATGCGGGTCGCCCTCGATCAGGCGAAGGCCGGCCGCCTTCACATCCTGGGCGAAATGTCCAAGGCGCTCACTGGCGCGCGGGCGGAGCTCGGCGAATTCGCGCCGCGCATAGAAACTTTGAAAATCCCGACCGACAAGATCCGCGAAGTGATCGGCACGGGCGGCAAGGTCATCCGCGAAATCGTCGAAAAGACCGGCGCCAAGATCAATATCGAAGACGACGGCACGGTGAAAGTCGCCTCAGCCGACGCCAATTCGATTCGCGCCGCGATCAATTGGATCAAATCCATCGCGAGCGATCCGGAAGTCGGCCAGATCTATGACGGCACTGTCGTCAAGGTTGTGGACTTCGGCGCCTTCGTGAATTTCTTCGGCTCCAAGGACGGTCTCGTCCATATTTCGCAGCTCGCCAAGGGAAGGGTCGCCAAGTCCTCCGATGTCGTCAAGGAAGGCGACAAGGTCAAAGTGAAGCTTCTGGGATTCGACGATCGAGGCAAGGTGCGGCTGTCCATGCGCATCGTCGATCAGCAGACCGGCGAAGACCTCGAGGGCAAGGAAAAGGCGGAGCAGCAGGAGGCCGACGTCTAGAGCATGTTCCGAAAAACTGGATCGACTTTTTCGATCAGGACATGCTCCGACTTCGTGATCTGGAGCGAGTTCTTTCCGATCGGATGATTCCATCCGATCGGAACGCGCTCTAAAAATTCGCGGCGAGGCGCCTTCTATGAAGGCGCTTCTCGCTCGGCCTTATGTAGCGCGCGATCTCGCCTAGCGCGGAGATATGCTCTCGCCCGAAGCCTATTCTTTCGATACGGCGATGCGAAGAAGTCTCTCCTTGACGCAATCGAGACCGCCGAGCATGCCGTAGCTCACCACCGCGCCCGCGTAGCTATAAGCAACGGCTTTGTCCTTGTGGACATAGGCGCCAGCGAAGCCTACAATGTCGCCGGCTTTCGCGGCCGCGAGCAGACGCTCGAGCTCCTGGATCACGGTCGGATTTGGCTGCGCGGGAGGCGCGGTGACGGCTCCGCGAAGACTGACTATTTTTTCAGACATGGTCGGGCTCGCCGCCTAGGATGGCGCAGCAAATTGCTTGCGCAATTTGATTGGCCAAGCAAGCTTTATGCCGCGGCCCAGTCCTAAGACGCCGCCACGCGCTTGAACCGGAGCAGGCGCGCCGACCGCGCTGCGATCTTGGAGGAGATTGAGGAACCTATCTTGGCTCGTTCGCCGGCCGGCCGGACCGCCCGGCCTGCACAAGCTGATAAGCTTCAGCCAATCAAATCAGTGAACGATCTTGCCAACGAATGGCTGAATCGCCTTGTCCACAGGTTGGCGACATCCGCCTTCTATTAAGTGACTCTTTGGCAACAGCCGGTCGAATTTCGTAGGCCTTGGCCAAGCTGGCCTTGCCGAACCCTCCGCAAATCGCTTTTCATCGCGTAGCAAGAAATTATTTCATCGCGTAGCAAGAAATTAGCGGAGCAGGAGCGCGGGCCCGTGAAAATCCCCACCAAAATTTACTTTTTTAAAAAAACTTTCGCTTTCATAGGCGGGCGAGGCCATGCGCATCGGGTCGCTGCGGCGCGCAATATTGTTTTTTCCTTTATGCTCGCCGCCGCCGTAGGATCGGCCTATGCCGCCGATCTTCCCTCCAAGATAAGCGCGCCGGTCTTTACGCCGCCTCCCCCGCCGCCTGCATATGATTGGACAGGTTTTTACGTCGGCGTGAATGTCGGCTATGGGATCGATCATTTCGCCTTCCCTTATATTATTTCATCGCCCACGCCCGGCGCCGTCTTTCAGGGCCGGTCCGGAATTACGGCGACGGGCCCCGTGGGCGGCGTCCAGGCCGGATTCAATTATCAATTTCCTTTTGGATTGGTGCTTGGCGTCGAGCTCGACAACGACTGGTCGGGCATAAGAGGCCAGACCACCGTCAATGGCGCAATGGTTTCCGGTGGATTTGGCAGCGCTACATTCGGCTCCAAATTCCAGGATTTCGCGACCGCGCGCGGCCGCATCGGCTATGCGCTTGACCGATTCATGATCTATTTCACGGGCGGCGCGACCGTCGGATCGGTGAATACATATTACAGCGCGGCGACGACAGCGCCCTTCTCCGCGAGTGGATCAAGCACGGCGACGCGCTCCGGCTTGCTGCCCCATGTCGGCGTGATCGGCATCGGCGCCGAATACGCCATCGCGAAAAATCTGACGATCAAGGCCGAGTATTTATACGATTTCATCAATGCGCGGAATACGTCCTACAATACGCCCGCAGGAACGGTGAATTTCGGAACGCGCACGATGTATCACATCGCACGCGTAGGTCTGAATTATAAGTTCGATTGGCTGTCTCCGGCCCCTGCCCCCGTCGTCGCGAAATATTGAAGATCAAGGCCGCGCGCGTGGCCTTATGATGACACGGCTCATGCGACGCGACGCGTCTCTCCTGCGAAGCGCCCATAGAAAGTCTCATGGGCTTTCGCCATGTCGATCAGGATTTGCGGCGGAGCGAAGCGGTGGCCGTATTTTTGCTGCAGCCGATCGCAGAGCACCACGAAATTCGCCGCGCCGATCCCATCGATATAGCTCAAAACGCCGCCGGTGAAAGGCGCGAAGCCGAAGCCAATGATCGATCCGACATCCGCCTCGCGCGGATCGGTCACGATGCCCTCCTCGACCGCGCGCGCCGCTTCGAGCGCCTGCGCGACAAGGAAGCGCCGTTTGAACTCGGCGACATCGATTCGATCCGGATCGAGCTTGGTTGGCTGGAAAGCGGCGAGACCGAGCCATAAGGATTTAGGGCCTTGGCTCGGATAGTCGTAAAAGCCCTTGCCATTCTTGCGGCCAAGCCGCCCATGGTCTTCAACCATCGCCTTCAGCAATCGCAATTGATTCGGATCGACAGCCTCCGCGCCCAGATCCTGCTTCGTAGCCTCGAGGATTTTCAAGGCGAGGTCGAGCGCGACCTCATCGTTGAGCGCGAGCGGCCCGACCGGCATTCCCGCCATTTTCGCGACATTCTCGATAAGCGCCGGCGGCGCTCCTTCGAGCAGCATGATATGCCCTTCGCGGATGAAAGCGCCGACGCAGCGATTGGCGAAGAAACCGCGCGAATCATTGACGACGATCGGAGTCTTCTTGATCGCGCGAACATAATCCAAAGCGACCGCGAGCGCGCGATCGCCGGTTTTCTCGCCCCGAATCACTTCGACGAGCAACATTTTCTCGACCGGCGAGAAGAAATGAATGCCGACGAATTGCTCCGGCTCGGCATAGGCTTCGGCGAGCGACGTGATCGGCAGAGTCGAAGTGTTCGATGCGAAAATCGCGTTTGGCCCGATCGCGAGCCGCGCTTTTCGCGTCGCGTCGGCCTTGATCGCCCGGTCCTCGAAAACAGCCTCGATCACGAGATCGGAGCCGGCGAGATCATTATAATCGGCTGATGTCTTGATCCGGCCGAGCAGCGCCTCCTTATCGGCGGTCTTGGCGCGGCCCTTCAGCACTTGCGAGGAAATGAGCTGCTCGCAAAACGCCTTCCCCTTGTCGGCGGAGGCTTGATCGCGGTCGATCAGCACAACCTCGACGCCGGCGCCTGCCGTCACATAAGCGATCCCGGCGCCCATGAAGCCCGCGCCGAGGACGCCAACTTTTTTGATCGCCGCGGCGGAGACATGGGCTGGACGGCGCGCGCCCTTGTTCAACTCGCCCATGGAAACGAACAGGGTGCGAATCATCGCAGCCGCTTCCGGCGAACGCAGGATCTTGGCGAACCAGCGCGACTCGACGCGCAGCGCAAGGTCCATAGGCAGTTGCAGGCCTTCATAGACGCTGTGCAGAATCGCCTTGGCGGCAGGGTAATTGTCATGCGTTTCGCGGCGATAAATCGCATTGGCGGCGGGCCAAACCATCATGCCCCCGGGCGAAAACACCTTGCCGGACGGAAGCTTGAACGTGTTCTCGTCCCAAGGCGCGACGCCTTTCGCCCCGCCGGCGATGATGGCCTTGGCTTTCCCGATGATCTCTCCCAGGGGCGCAACCTCATGCGCCAGATTCATGGTCTTGGCGGCCTTGGGCCTGATCTGCTCGCCCTTGAAAAGCATTTGCAGCGCGTCGCCCGTGTGCATCAGCCGCGCGACGCGCTGGGTTCCGCCGGCGCCGGGAAACAGGCCGACCTTGATCTCGGGCAAGCCAACCCGCGCTTTATCTTCGTCCGCGACGACGCGGTAATGGCAGGCAAGCGCAAGCTCGAATGCGCCGCCGAGACAAAGTCCGTTGATCGCCGCAGCGAAAGGCTTGCCGCAGGTCTCAAGCTTTCGATAGACGAGCGATAGGCGTCGCGAAGCTTCAAAAAAGAGCCTTGCGGCTTCCTCTTCGCCTTTTTCCCGCCGCGCCCTTTGATAGTCGGCCGCCGCCGTCTGAAGCATGGAAAGATCAGCGCCGCCGGAAAACGTCTCTTTGCCCGATGTAATGACGCAGCCCTTGATCGCGGAATCGGCCGCGACATGGTCGATGACCTTTTCCAGCTCATCGATGACTTGCGGCGTGATGACATTCATCGACCGCCCCGCCATGTCCCAGGTCAGCAGCGCGACGCCATCCGCATCGGTTTCAAAGCGGAAATTCAAGAGGTCCATCTGTCTCTCCCCGCACTCTTGCGTTGCATCGGAACGGATGCTGCCTCGTCTACACGCGCTCGATGATTGTCGCGGTGCCCATGCCCGCGCCTATGCACAAGGTGACGAGCGCCGTCGCTTTGCCTATGCGTTCGAGCTCATCGAGCGCGGCGCCGAGCAGCATGGCACCGGTTGCGCCAAGAGGATGCCCCATTGCGATCGCGCCGCCATTGACATTGACCTTTTCCGCGTCGAGTTCGAAGGCCTGAAGATAGCGCAAGACGACCGCCGCGAAAGCCTCGTTGACCTCGAAGAGATCGATGTCGGCGAGCGTCATTCCGGCGCGGGCCAAAACCTTTTTCGTAACGTCGACAGGGCCAGTCAGCATCATCGCCGGCTCCGAGCCGATATTAGCGAAAGCGCGAATTTTTCCGCGCGGCTTCAAGCCCGCGGCGCTTCCCGCCTCGGCCGACCCGATGAGGACGGCCGCCGCGCCATCGACAATGCCCGACGAATTGCCGGCATGATGGACATGTCGGATCTTTTCGACCTCTGGATGCGCGTCGATGGCGACCGCATCGAATCCTCCCTGCTCGCCCATCATCGCAAAGGAAGGTTTCAACGCCGCGAGCGACTGCATGTCGGTCGAAGGCCGCATATGTTCGTCGCGGTCGAGAAGGGTGATGCCGTTGACGTCGCGCACCGGCGCGATCGAATGCTTAAAATAGCCCTTCGTCCAGGCGTTCGCCGCCCGTTGTTGCGATTGAACCGCATAGGCGTCGACGTCGTCGCGGGAGAATCCATATTTCGTCGCGATGAGATCGGCCGAGACGCCTTGCGGCATGAAATAGGATTTGATCGCGATCGCCGGATCGACCGGCCACGCCCCGCCGGACGCGCCAAGGCCGACTCGGCTCATCGATTCGACGCCGCCGCCGATCGTCAACTCATGTTGGCCGGCCATGACTTGCGCCGCCGCGAAATTGACCGCGTCCAATCCCGAGGCGCAGAAACGATTGATCTGAACGCCCGGCACATGGTCGCCGTAATCGGCGGTGAGAGCCGCGGCGCGGGCTATGTTGCCGCCAGCCTCGCCGACCGGATCGACGCAGCCCAAAACCACGTCGTCGACAAATTTCGTATCGAGGTCGCTGCGATCCTTGATCGCTCGCAAAACCGTGGCCGCAAGCCCGAGGCTCGACACCTCATGCAAGGCGCCGTCCGACTTGCCGCGCCCGCGCGGGGTGCGCACATGATCGTAGATGAAGGCCTGCGCCATGTTCTCCTCCTCGCCATGCGCTCGAACAATGCGCCGTTTGACCGCCTATTCATATGACGCCGCCGCGGCTGCAATCCGCGGGCGAAACGCTCAAAACAATTCGGCGGGCAAAGCCATTATTGCATCGGCGCCGGCCGTGATGCGCGCCAGATGCGCGCCCGTTTCGGGCATGATGCGCTCAATGAAATATTTGCCTGTCAGCAATTTGGCCTCCATGGCGGACGCTTGACCGTCGCCCTTGGCCAGCCTGGCGAGCGCCGCCTTGGTGATTTGCGCCCACATGAAGCCGAGCGCGACCAGTCCAAAAAGATGCATATAGTCATAGGAGCCCGCGCCCGCATTGTCCGGCTTTGCCATCGCGTTTTGCATGAACCATAAAGTCGCCTGCTCGAGATGATCGGCGCCCTGCTTCAGCCCGGCAAGATAGGGCTTCAACCGCGGCTCGGCTTCATTCTCCTTGATGAAGGATCTGATCTCGCCGAAGAAGCTCATGATCGCGCGGCCGCCGTCCCGAGCGAGCTTGCGGCCGACGAGGTCGAGGGCCTGAATGCCGTTGGCGCCTTCATAGATCATGGCGATCCGGGCGTCGCGAACGAACTGCTCCATCCCCCATTCCGCGATATAGCCATGGCCGCCGAAAACCTGCTGCGCCCTCACGGCATTGTCGAAGCCGACATCCGTGAGCACGCCTTTCAGCACAGGAGTGAGGAGGCTCAGATGATCGGCCGCCGCTTGGAGCGCAGCCTTGTCATCGGATCGATGGGCAATGTCGCTCCTGAGCGCGGTCCAGAGGACGAGCGCGCGGGCGGCTTCGTTGAAGGCGCGAATCGACATAAGATTGCGCCGCACGTCCGGGTGCACGATGATCGGATCAGCGGGCTTTTCTGGAAACTTCGGCCCTGACAGAGAGCGTCCCTGCAGACGATCCTTCGCATAGGCGGCGGCGTTCTGATAGGCGACCTCGGAGATCGCGAGCCCCTGAATTGCGACGCCGAGACGAGCCTCGTTCATCATGACGAACATCGCGTTGAGGCCCTTATTCGCCTCGCCGATCAGCCAGCCCTTGGCGCCGTCGTAATTCATGACGCAGGTTGAGTTGCCGTGAATGCCCATCTTGTGCTCGATCGAGCCGCAAGCAAGCTTGTTGCGCGCCCCAAGCGCGCCATCCGCCTCGATCAGAAATTTCGGCGCGACAAAAAGAGAGATTCCTTTGACGCCTGCGGGCGCTCCTTCGATGCGGGCGAGGACGAGGTGAATGATATTTTCGGCCAAGTCATGCTCGCCGGCCGAAATGAAGATTTTTTCGCCGAAGAGCGCGTAAGACCCGTCCCCATTAAGGACCGCCTTGGTCTTCAACATTCCGAGGTCGGTGCCGCAATGCGATTCGGTCAGGTTCATTGTTCCTGACCACGCGCCGCTGATGAGCTTCGGCGCAAAGATTTTTTTCTGCGCCTCGGATCCGTGGGTGAGAAGCGCCGCTAGCGCGCCTTGGCTGAGGCCGGGATACATGGCGAAAGCCATGTTCGCCGAGCTCGCGAATTCATTGACGATTGCGGCAAGCGTATAAGGAAGGCCCTGGCCGCCGAACTCCGTTGGGGCCGCGAGTCCAACCCAGCCCCCGGCGACGAAAGCGCGATAGGCGTCCTTGAATCCGGGCGGCGTCTCCACCTCGCCGTCTTGGCGGCGGACGCAGCCGGCGCGATCGCCGACCTGATTCAAAGGTTGGAGGGCCTCCTCACAGAATTTCGCCGCCTCTGCAAGGATAGCTTCGACAAGGTCCGGCGTCGATTCGGCGAATCCTGGCAGACTGCCATAGCGCGAGATGTCGAACACGTCGTTCAGGAGGAACACAACCTCGTCGACGGGCGCCTTATAGCTCGGCATCAAACGCCTTCCTGATTGGCCTGCGGGATTTACGCGAGAAGCGCTTCGCCCCGAGAGCCATATGCCTGTACAAGATTACATATGAACTCCCAAGCCCTCGACAAGTTTCCGCCTCTGAATTCCCTGCGTCGTCAGGCGCCGAAACAGGCGTTCCGCCGGATCTTGTTCGGCTGCTCCTCTCCCGCGCCTTGCGGCAGCGAAATTGTGCTCGGCGCTTGGCCTAGGCGACGATCTGAGCATGGGCGATGATGATGCAGATAAAAGCCCGATCCAAAAGCTGAATCGGGCCGTTTTGGCTGCGTAGTCGATGCGCGAGCCTATGGTTCGGCGCATCCGCCTCCGCGTCGGCTTATCATCCTGGACCCGGCGTCCTCATGCGCATTCCTGTCCGAGCCGAGCGGGAGATCTTGCTTGGCTCATGATACCGCTATGCGACATGGAGATTGAAGAAGGCGCCGATGCGCGTCCCGCAATGCCACGATTGCTTCATCAAGGTCCTTGCGTTGACGTTCGAGATAATCGATCTGGGCGACGATCTGCTCGGGGGGCAGGCCCATCTCCAAGTCCAAGTTCTCCAACTCATCGCCCGTTAAGTTATGCATAGCCAAGTCTTGCGCCGCGGACGTCGTCAGCTCCGTCATGGTCGAAGGCTGGGCGGCCCTGTTCTGATCCCCCGTCGTCGCTTCGCGTGCGGCCAAAATGTCGTGGATCTCAGACAAAGTGAACCCGAGCTGTTTGCCTTTGAGAATCATCTTGAGATAGAGCCGGTCGCGCGCGCTGTACCGGCGCGCCGTGCCCTCGCGCCTCGGGTGAAGAAGGCCGCGATCCTCGTAAAACCGAAGCGCGCGAATGCTGACGCCAAAGTCGCGCGCCATCTCGCGGATCGTGCTCCAATGCCCCGCCGATTTGCTCGCCGCGGGATCAGACAGACGCAACTCGGACTTAGGGGGCTTAGACGAACGCAAGCGCGACGAATTTGGCCGGAGCTCCGGATCGCCTTGAGCCCGACGCAAGCCGTCCTGTGGCTGATAATTTCTGTCATGCGCTGGGTTTGTGTCCATCGCAATCACCTCCAATTCCTGGTGAAATCCAACTCGAAAAAAATATGCAAACTTTGAGGATTATGCAACCTAAAAGTGTGTATACTAAAAACACAACCTATTTTGCGCGGCATGAGCGCAGGCCGCCACGCCGCGATTAACCCATCGTTTACCCGGGGCTTAGAATGTCTCTCCGTGCCGCAGCAAAGCCATTTTGCGAATCCCTTTTCGCCAAACCGCAATTCCACCCGCATTCGGCGCTATTCTGAAACGCAACCGACCCGGCCGGACGGGATCATGAGCAAGGCAATCTCGCGAAGCGGCGACGGAACAGGCTCCAATGTTCGAGAAACGGCGAAGCAAGGCGGTTTATCGGAGGGCGACTTGCCCGCGGACGCCGCTGTTTTCCGTCAATCGACCGGGGTCCAGGATTTGCCGGATGCGGCACGCATGAGCGACGCAGACCATGCAAGGCGCGAAGCCGTTGGCCCGGACGGCGATGAGGGGACGCGCCAAGAAAGCGCCGAGACTGCCGCGTCCTACGGCCTCGACGATCGCGCCGCCGGCCCAAATGACCAGGAAGCATTGCTCGCCGCTGCAATCGAGGCCTTGGAGCGGCACGCCGCCGCGCGCCGTCATCAAGCCGGGGAAGTTCTCGCCGCGGTCAACAAGCTGATCTCGCCGAGCGGGACGAGCGGAGGCGCAAAGTGGGAGACTTTTGCCGAGCTGTCGCGAAAACTGGATGATTTGGAGGCGCGCCTGCGCGAACGAAGCGGCGTTGAATCTGGCGACGCGTTTACGAAGAACGCTCTGCAGGCCGTCGAAGCCAAACTACAAATATTCACCCGGCGTCGGACCCCGGCTGCGGTCGGGATGACGGATTCGCCGAAAGCCGCTCTCACGAAATCCCCTGCGGCGGCTGGCGCAGCAAGCTCGGAGCGTCGGGCCGCCGCTAGCGCCGCGCCAAACCCGGCGCCGGCTCAATCCGCGCCGAGCCAGGGCGCTGGCCTCGGCGCCTCGGAGCAGACGGCCTTTCCGTTCAAGTCCGATCTCCTCTCCCGTCTCAACGCCAGTGGGCTGGTCGGAACCGAATGGAGCCTGGCCGCTCCGCCGGCCGACGCATCAGCGCCGATCAGAGGCCGAAACGATATTGCCGAGCTGGCCAGAAAGCTCGACGATATGTGCCGCGGCGTCTTGCACTCGCCGGCGCATGCAGGCGAAGCCGTTGGCGGCGGCGTCAAGCCTGGAAAGGACGCTTCTCCCCCATCCGAAGATCTCGGAAAGGCGCCGACGCAAGGCGCCGACGCCGGCGATGTGAACGCGCACATAGAGTCCGGCCGAGACGCAGGCCAAGGCGCGGCCGTGACGGACGCATTCGATCGGCTTGCGCGCGACGCCCAAGGCTCCACGAGAGATAGCGATCATTCCTCGACGTTGGAGACATTGAAGCGAGAGATCAAGACCGCCCCGCCCAATCTCGAAAGTCTTGACAAGCCCGGCGCCGATCCGTCCGCTTTCGCGCATATGCAGGACCAGATGGCGGAGATTCGCGATCTTGTGGCTGCCGCGGCCGCGCGCCCCTCGCCGATCGACAAGATCGAACGGCAGGTCAAGCCGCTTAGTAAAAATTTGGTCGGCCATGGACGGGAGGACGCGCCAAATGAGAGCGACAATCCCGGAGCCGCGACGGACGAAGCCCTGGCGCCTCTCAGGCCTCAGGCGCGCGCCTCCGTCTTGGATGCGATCGAGGCGAGACTCGACGCTTTGACCAGGACAGTTGACGAGGCCTTCACAAGGTCGAGCGACCGCGGCCAGTTTGACGCGCTTTCACAGCATATCGAGGCCACGCATAAGCTGTTCGCCGCGCGGCTCGAGGCCGGGTTGACCGCCGCCTCGGCCGAGACCGGCACGCTGAAAGAGTCGGTTGGCTCCTTGGTTGAAAGGATGGAGGCCGCGCGCGACTCGAAATCGACCGATTTGGCGATCGAAGCGCTCGAGCGCGAGATGGCCAAGGTCGCCGAACGTCTCAATGGCGCGGACAAGGCGTTCGCTTCTCTCACGTCTCTCGAGAATTCGATAGGCGCCCTGTTCGAGCAACTGGAGGAGACGCGCCGGACCGCGTCCGAGGCCGTTGCAGCGGCCAAGCGGAGCGCCGCGCGCGATTTAGCGCCCGCCGCGAGCGCCGGCGAGCCCGGTTCGACGTCCGATCTCGGGCCGAGCGGCACAGGCGAAATCGCCGAACTGCGCGCCGCGCGGGAAGCCGCCGACCGGCGCGTCGATCTGACTTTGACTGCGCTCAGGGAAACCGTCGACAAGGTCGCCGAACGCCTCGTCAAGGTCGAGGCCGACATCAGGGCGATGCACCCGGCCCGCCTCGGCTCGCTTCTCGCGCCTAACTTGACGCCGATCTTCGCGCCTCGGGCGGAACGGCGGCCGCAAGACGGCGACAAGATTGGCGCCGCCGCTCCAACCATTGCCTTCGCGGCCAACGCTCTGGAGCCCGCCGAGAAGCCTTCCGCGGAAAATGGACCGGGGCTGGACGCCAAATCGATCGACGCGTTTGACGTCCTGCTCGAGCCTGGCAGTGGATTCCCGTCACGGCGCGAGAAGAGCGAGCCGCCCAGCGCCGGCATTTTGCCTGCAATCTCCTATGATCTCGACGGAGGCGCCCGGCGGGCCGATTTTATCGCCGCCGCGCGTCGGGCTGCGCAGACGGCCCAGAACGGTCGCCTCGACCCTGCCCACGGCCTTTTGAACAGTGAGTCCGAATCCGGCGCGGGACCAAGTTCTGGTCTGCTCGATCGCGCGCGGCGTTTCTTCGGCGCGCGTAAGCGACCCGTCATACTGAGCCTCGCGGCCTTGCTTCTCGCCGCGAGCGCCTATGCCCTAGCGCGAACGGTCGTCCACACCGCTGAAACCGACGATCTTTCGCCTACGCTTTTGAAGCAATTAGGAAAAGGGCTCGTCCACGGAAAGGCGCAGCAGCCGCCCGTGGACAAGGCCGCAGCGAGGGAGCGCGGCGTCGCTCCCGCCGCCCCAACACAGCAGCCGCAGGTCGTTCCAGGCTTGCTCGATTCATCGCAACTCGGACCGCAGCAATCACTCTCCACGCCTCAAAGCGGACCGGCGCAGCCTAGTGCGGACGTTCCCGCGAGGAGAGCCATCGCCGGAAGCGCCCCGATTGTGATCGGCGCGCTCGATCGAACCGGCGATTTGCGCCAAATCGTGACGGCTCCAGCTCCTGCGGCGCCGCCCCCTCTAGCGCCCAAGCCCTTGGCCCCAGGCGAAGATCCGCGCGAACGAGCCGAAGCCGGCGATGCGGCGGCGCAGTTCGAGCTCGGGCTGCGGTTCGCTGAGGGCCGCGACCGTCCGCGCGATCTGAAACTGGCGGCGCAATGGTACGAGAAGGCGGCGCTGCAGGGTCTCGCGAAGGCGCAATATCGGCTTGCGACCCTTTATGAGAGAGGGCTCGGCGCGCCGCGCGACATGGCCCGCGCCGTCAATCTCTATTTGGCGGCGGCGGCGCAAGGCAATATGCGCGCGATGCACAATCTCGGAGTCATCGCCGCCGCCGAAAGCTCGGACGGCCGGCCCGATTACGCAACCGCCGCGCTCTGGTTCGCCAAGGCGGCCGAATTCGGCATTCGAGACAGCCAATTCAATCTCGCAGTTCTGCTGGCGCGAGGACTTGGCGTCCCGCAAGATGTCGTTAAGGCCTATGCCTGGTTTGCGATCGTCGCGACGCAGGGCGACGCGGAAGCCGCTGCAAAGCGCGACGAGCTCGGCGCGCGCCTTGCCGCTGCGGATTTGGCCACCGCCAAGATGTCGGCGGAGGCGTTCCGGCCGCGCCTCGCCAGTCAGGCGGCGAACGAAGCCCCTGGCCCGCAAGGCGGCTCGGACGCCGCCGAATCAGCCGGACCCGCAAGCATAGGCAAGCCAAAGGTTTCCGGGCTGTGATCTAGGTCCGGGCGCGTGACGAAGAGTTCAGGCGCAGGCTGCGACGACAACGAGCCCCGGCGCATCCACGCCGGCGTCCTTGCGCGTCGAGGCCTGCTCCAAGAGCGCAATGGAAAGGCCGGCGTCGCGCGCAACCCTCTTCACATAGGCTTCGCTGTGCGAAAATCGCATGTCCGGGCCGAGTTCATAGTCTCTGTCCGAAGCCCACTGCAGCGTGAAGGCGAAGAGCCCCACAGGTTCGAGGACGCCGACCGCCGCGGCGAGGACAGGCGCGAGATCGCCGAAATAGACGAAAACGTCGGCGGCCAGAACAAGGCTCGCGCTGCGCGCCGGCTCCCGCGCGAGAAAACCAACAATCCCGCCAGTCTCGAGCCGGTCGTAAACGCCCTTGCCGCGCGCCTCGAGAATCATGCGCGGCGACAGATCGACGCCGGTTAGCCGATCGCTTGAAGCGCGGAAGCGCGCGCCGCACAGGCCTGTCCCACAGCCGAGATCGATGACATGCCCGAAACGCGCCGCCCCGAGGCTTGCGAGCGCATCGGCGAGCAGGCCCGGCCCGCGATAAGCGAGCCCTTCGATCAGATGCGTCTCAAATCTATCCGCATATTGGTCGAAGAGGCCGCGAATATAGCCTTCCGGCGCGCCCGCCGGCGTTCGCGCCGCGCCGAGCCGGGCGAGGTGAAGACCGGCGCCGAGCTCGCCCTCGAAGTCAAGCTCCGCCGCGCGCGAAAAAGCGGCGACGGCTTCGTCCGGCCGCCCCGTCTTTTCATAGGCCATCGCGAGGGCGAGCCAGAGCGGCGCCCAATGCGGAGCGAGGTCCAGGGTCTGCTCCAGGAGCTCGGCGGCGGCGGCGTGATCGCCGTCAGCAGCAGCGGACTGCGCATAAATGAAACGGCGGTCGACGGTGAGATCGCCGGACGTGCGAAGGATCGGCGAACGCCGATCGACCTCATGTTCGGCGACGATTTCTGAGAACATTTCGGCTCATTTCCTTGAACCAGGCCAAATTGTGGCTTTATGGTTCATCGTAAGTTCAGGCGCATGGCTGCAAGTTCGACTTGAAAGCGGCGGCTTCATTTTGGAGGTCGGCGCCGAGGCGTCAAGGAGATCTGAGATGAGCGGCATTGTGAGGAAGGCGGCCGGCGCAGCCTTCGCGGCGTTGACTTTCGGACTTGCCATCACGGCGACTGCGACGCCGTCCACTGCGCAAGGCTGGCGCGGCGGCGGATGGCATGGCGGTTGGCGAGGCGGCGGGCATTGGCGGGGCGGACGCGGGTACGGCGGCTGGGGCGGTCCGTTTGCCGCCGGCGTCATCGGCGGCTTGGCGGTCGGCGCTCTCGCCGGAGCTGGTTACCCCTACGGCCCCTATCCCTACGGCCCGTACTATGGCGGCGGCTGCTATATGCAGAATCAGCCGGCTTACGATGCTTGGGGCAATTTCGTTGGGTACCAGGCGGTCCAAGCTTGCTATTAAGCCCGCATGAACTTTGTTCGGCAAAAGCCTCGCCATTTCGACGGGGCTTTTATTTTTTTTAAATTCTTTGATGGACGCGCGAAACCTTTTCGCCGGATTGTGCGTTTGAGCTTGTGTGTTGCCGCACAGCACCAGGTCGAGCTTCAGCGATGATTGGCTCGACCGCTTGGGGACGTGCCGGGCGGAGGGGAGCAATGGTCATGATCAAGTCGCGCAAATCTGTCGAAATTCAGGCGTTAAAGCTCACCATGGCGGGAATCGCCGTATCGTGCCTGGGTGCGGCGGTATTCGCGGCGCCGCTGACGGTTACGCCGAAAAGCAAAATCTACGACGCTGGCGGACAGACGGTGGAGCATAGGTCAGCCTATGTGACGCCCTATGGGCCCCTTGCGAAAGGCCCTGCGCTCCAGCTCGGCCACGCCGCCAAGGGCGAGGACGAGGATTGCGTCAAGGTCACCCGCGTGGTCGGACCGGACGGCCGGATCTACGTCACCCGCGGCCTGATCTGCCAGGACTAGGCGTCCGCCAAGCCGCGCCGACGATACGAGGTCGTTGGCGGAAGCTGGGACATGGCTACAGATTTTATCGCTATTGACGCCCGTGGCCTTTGATGGGCTGCGGGCGATTTCTGTATTGGTCCGCTGGAGCCTGTTCTCGGGCGCGCCTCACGCATGCGCATCCCGGTGTTCCGGTCGCGCCTAGCCCGCGGCAGGGCGGGGCCCGCGTGCGAAATGCCTGCGCTGAGGCCGACTGGATCGAGACGCGCGAAGCTCTCCCGCCCCGACCATGAGCTGATTTTCTATCGAGCTATATATTCGCCGCACCAGTCATCGCCGACTGTCACGGGCCAATAGGATTCGGCGGCAGCCTCCGATTCATGAATCGAGAACGCATCCTCATCGTCGATTTGGCCGAGATTCCGGGCGATCACCGCCAAATAATCGGCGATGATCCGATCGAAATCCGAACGCGCCCGCGGCGCTGATCTGCGGCACGCGCCCCGCGGCCGGTCGTCGAAGGAGGACGCGTCGATGCTGTTCGCCACCTCCCAGAAGCGACAAGTCGAACAGGCGACGGCGGCGTTCATTCGAGTCATTTCCGTAAGGCACAGGTATTGCTTGAAAGGAATTGCGTGCATAGTGCGACGGCGTCGGTCGCGCTTTCGCTTGCAAGCCGTAATAAACCATTTCCACGCGAAAATGGATACTAGTTCAGGTTAAGAAAATCATTTAGGAGTATTCTTTAAACGGGAAAATTGCGCATAAGACACGCCATTCGTGATTCGGTCGAATGATCCGGCCAAGTGAGTTTTCAAGCGAGCCTAATTGCCGAGAATTTTTCGGCTCGGTGCGACTTTGCCGAGAGTCGCTCGGATATGCAATCCCGAAGCACGGCCGTGAAAGCAGGACGCGGCCACAGTGGAAAGCCATGCGGTGCAAAAGCCGGATATCGAGGATTACCTGGATCTCTTCAATCGCTACGGAAAAGACTTCGGCGCGGCCTATCTCGAGCCCGAAGACGAGCGCTTTCGCTTTTTGTTCGACCAGCTCTGCCGTTTGCTGGCCCAGCCGTCGGATTTCAACCTGACCTTGCCCGAACCATTCCGCACCACAGCGCACCGCTATCTCGCCGGCGACGAGGCCACCGTGACGCATATGCGCGTCGTCGAGAACCGCCATTTCATGCTGAGCGATCTCTTTGATTATATGCGTCTTCGCCAAAGACTGGGCAGAGGGGCGGGCTGACGAATAGCGACTTCTCCTATCCCGGCAAAAGCCAGCGCCCTAAGGTTGCCGTATTTCAGTCGCTCCTTTTTGCTGTTATGCAAGGCTCAGGTTGATCTAGGTTAACCAAAAGCAGAGGGGGGCTTCCGAGCGCAACAGGGGCGTTGAGCCGCCGGAGCAGTTCGACGGCAGGTAAGTTGAGGGATGATTTCCAGGTCTTTGGCCTGTATAGGGCATAATTGGCGGGTTCCGTTTTTGTTTTGGAATTGCGCCGAATTCACGCGCGCGCTGCGATTTCCCTCTCAGCCGCCGTGATTCACCGAGTATCGCGCCGCCGCAAATGGCTAGAAAGGCGTAGAGACTTCCGCATCGGCGGAAGGTTCATGCAAAGTCCCGTGCGCGCTCGATTTCGAAGTTAGGACCATTCATGCCAATGATCGCTTTGGTCGATGACGACCGCAACATCCTCGCCTCGGTATCGATCGCTCTCGAAGGGGAAGGCTATCGCGTTCAAACCTACACCGACGGCTCGACCGCCCTCGACGGGTTGAAGACCGACCCTCCCGACCTCGCAATCCTCGATATCAAGATGCCGCGGATGGACGGCATGGAATTGCTTCGCCGCCTGCGTCAGAGATCCGATTTGCCGGTGATTTTCCTGACCTCCAAGGACGAGGAGATCGATGAATTATTCGGGCTCAAGATGGGCGCCGACGATTTCATCCGCAAGCCCTTCTCACAGCGGCTTCTCGTCGAGCGCGTCAAGGCCATCCTGCGGCGCGCAAATCCCAAGGACGCCGCCGCCCAAAAAGAATGCGACGCCAAGATCCTCGAGCGCGGCCCGCTGAAAATGGATCCCGAGCGCCATGCCTGCAACTGGAAAAATGATCCGGTTACGCTTACGGTTACTGAATTCTTGATTCTGCAAGCGCTCGCGACGCGGCCCGGCGTCGTCAAGAGCCGCAACGCTTTGATGGATGCGGCCTATGACGATCAGGTCTATGTGGATGACCGCACGATCGACAGCCATATCAAACGGCTGCGCAAGAAATTTAAGGCGGTTGACGAAGAGTTCGAGATGATCGAGACTTTGTATGGCGTAGGCTATCGTTTCAAGGAGTAAGACGTCCGCTGCAACGGGGGATTGCGAATCGATGACTTTTGAAGCGCGTGACGGGCTGACCTTCGAGCGACCGCTCGATGCAGCCCGACGGGTGAAGCGCATTCGACGAAGCTTAGCAGTACGGGCGCGCAGTGTTTCGCGGGCGCTAAGCTCAAGATTTTCCTCCTCGCTGACGCGACGAATCGTCGTCTTGAACCTCGGCGGCCTTGTCGCCCTCCTGGTCGGCTTTCTCTATCTCAACCAATTTCGCGAAGGCTTGATCGAAGCAAGGGTGCAGAGCCTGCAGACCCAAGGCGAGATCATCGCCGCAGCAATCGCCGCCTCGGCGACGGTCGAAACCGACTCGATCACCATCGATCCCGAAAAGCTGCTGCAGCTCGCGCCGGGGGAAAGTTACGGACTCGCCGACGAAGCCGCGACTTCGCTCGAGTTCTCGATCAATCCGGAGCGCGTCGGACCAGTCCTGCACCGACTAGCCTCCCCGACGCGGACGCGCGCTCGCATCTATGACCGCGACGGCTATCTCTTGCTCGACTCGCGCTCGCTCTCGAGCCGCTCCAATATTCTGCGCTACGATCTTCCAGCCGCCCCCGCCGACCAGGCCGAGACGCGCATCGAGCACATATGGAACAGCTTGAAAGGGCTTTTCAGCCGGGATCTACCCCTCTACGAGGATAATGGCGTCGACAATGGCAAAGCCTATCCCGAAGTGGTCCGGGCGCTGTCCGGCGGGGAGCAGTCGATCGTGCGGGTCAACGCCAAGGGCGAGACCATAGTTTCGGTCGCCGCGCCGATCCAGCGCTTCCGCGTGGTGCGCGGGGCCCTGCTGCTGTCCACCCAGGGCGGCGATATCGACAAGATCATCGCCTCGGAACGCTGGGCCATTGTCCGGATCTTTCTGGTTTCCGCTGGAATCATGTTCCTGCTCTCGCTGTTCACTGCCGGAACCATCGCTGAGCCGATCAGCCGTCTCGCGGCCGCCGCGGAACGGGTTCGGCGAGGCACCAAGTCACGCCGGGAAATCCCTGATTTCACAGATCGTTCGGATGAGATCGGCCATTTGTCCGGGGCCCTGCGCGACATGACCAAGGCCCTTTATGATCGAATCGAGGCGATCGAAAGCTTCGCCGCCGACGTGGCGCATGAACTGAAGAACCCGTTGACCTCGCTGCGCAGCGCGGTCGAGACCTTGCCCATCGCGCGCAAGCAGGAATCGCGGCAGCGCCTCTTGTCCATCATCGAGCATGACGTCCGCCGCCTCGACAGGCTGATCAGCGACATTTCCGACGCATCGAGGCTCGACGCCGAGCTGGCCCGCGCCGACATGGATCTCGTCGATCTCGAACTGGTGCTGGCCGCGGTCGTCTCGATGGCGAATCAAATGGTGACCGAGGCTGATGTGCGCATCAGCCTCATGGTCGCCCGCGGCGGCTCCTTCGAGGAGAGCCGCAGGCCATCCTTCCGGGTTTTCGGCCATGATTCACGTCTTGGCCAGGTTTTCAACAACCTCATCGACAATGCGAGATCGTTCTCAGCCGATGGCGGAAGCGTCCGCGTCGTCCTGCGCGCGGCCAGGGACGTCACGGCGAACGGGCAATGGCGCGAGGGGTTCGAGATTCTCGTCGATGACGACGGCCCAGGCATTCCCGCCGACGCCTTCGAGCGCATTTTCGAGCGGTTCTACACGGACCGGCCGTCGCAAGGCTTCGGCCAAAATTCAGGCCTCGGCCTTTCGATCTCGCGCCAGATTATCGAGGCCCATGGCGGACGCATATCGGCTTTCAATCGAGTTGGACCAGTCGACCCGCACGGGGAAAGCATAGTCCTCGGAGCGCGCCTCTCCCTCTGGTTGCCCAAAGCGCGATGAGCCCCTGCCTGACGAACGGACAGCCGGGCGTCGACTCCGGGCGAGGCCCTCGTCAAGTCCCAAACCAAGATTATGTTCACGCAAGCGCGGTCGCGATCAAGGAGGCGGCCGTTCTGATCCGCGGACAATCCGGCGCGGGCAAGAGCAGCCTGGCCTTGGCCTTGATCGCGGCGGCGGAGAACGCCGGCTTTTTCGCCAGGCTCATCGGCGACGACCGAATCAATCTCGAAAACCATGGCGGCCGATTGATCGCCCGCGGCCATCCGCTAATTCTGGGGCGAATCGAACGGCGCGGCCAAGGAATTTTAGAAATCCCCTTCCTGGCTGCGGCCGTCGTCGGGCTCGTCATCGATCTCGATCCCCCGGATCAATTGGCGGCGCGCTATCCGGAGCCGGATCGCGATCGGATCAGGCTCTCCGGCGTGAGCTTGCCGTTCATTCGATTGAACCAGGACTCCGCGGCGTCGGATCTGGCTTTGACGGTGTTGCAGCTTTTCCACTCCGGATCGAAATCATCGCAGATTTGAGAAAGAAACGAGAACAACCCGATCGGGGCCGCGTCATTTCCCTTGCCAAGTTCGCCGCGACGCACAAAATGGCCAGCATGTATCTTCAAGAGGTTGAACCGAGTTGAGGTCCCCGCCAGCGTCGCCAAATTTTTGGCCGGGCTTATCCCGCACTGGACCTTTCCTGCACTGGGCTTTTTCCGAAAATGCGTGGTCCTTCCCTTGACGAACGCCTTTCACGTCGGCACTGATCCCGCGCGAAGTTCCTGCATGAACAGGCGCGTCCGATGATTGGAATGGTCCTTGTGACCCACGGTCACTTGGCGACGGCCTTTCGCGCCGCGCTGGAGCATGTAGTTGGTCCGCAAAAGCAGATCGAAACCATTTCGATCGGGCCGGACGACGACATTGAGCAGCGACGCAAGGACATCGTGGCCGCAGTGAGCCAGGTCGACAGCGGAGCGGGCGTCGCCGTCCTCACCGATATGTTTGGCGGAACGCCGTCGAATCTCGCCATCTCGGTCATGAACAACGCTCATGTCGAGGTCGTCGCTGGAATCAATCTGCCAATGTTGATCAAGCTGGCGTCGGTGCGAGAAAATAGTAGTCTCGAACAGGCAGTGATCCAAGCCCAGGAGGCGGGCCGGAAATATATCTATGTCGCCAGCCGGGTTTTAAGCGGAAAATGAAAGATAACGACGCCGACCGCTTCGGGGCCGAGCCTTGTCCGGATTTTGAGCCGCCCGAGGGCGCGCTGGTGCGCGAGCTTAAAATCATCAATCGTCGGGGCCTCCATGCGCGCGCGACGGCGAAACTCGTGCAGTGCATCGACGCCTTTGACGCCGCGGTCACGATCACCCGGTGCGGCGAAACGGTCGGCGGAACGTCGATCATGGGCATCTTGACCCTCGGCGCGGGACCGGGGATGACAATAACCGTCACGGCGATCGGGGCGCAGGCGGCGCAAGCGCTCGCCGCGGTCGAGGCGCTTGTCGGAAACCGATTTGGCGAAGAGGAATAAAGCCTCGCGCACGGTGTCCGCCGCCCAAATCAAGGACAAGACAACGGCCATTATTCGGTCGAAGGCGCCGGCGGAGACATGCGCCAGTCTTGGGGCCAGCGCTCCATTGGCCCGTCGAGGCCGCCCGGACCTGTTATCGTCTCCGAGCCTTGCTCTGAGAAGAGCCCTGGACGCCGACGTCGAAGCGGGCTGGCGGCGCGCGTCGTATTCATTCCCCGCCGTCGATTTCTTGCTATGGTTGCTTTCCGGAGTTGGGAGCCTGGCCTAAGAACGTGCGCCCCTTCAAGACACGCCTCAGCGCCTTTTATCTACCGCTCGTGTGCGGATTTCTCACGCTTGCGGTGCTCGTGCGCCAAGCCGATCCGTTCCTCGTGCAGGCGCTGCGCCTGATCGCCTTCGACTCCTACCAGCGCTTGGCGCCGCAGCCCTATGATCCGGATCTGCCCGTCCGCATCGTCGACATCGACACGGAATCGATCGCGCAATTTGGACAATGGCCATGGCCGCGCACGATCATGCGCGATCTCGTCCTCAGGCTTGCCGAGCGCAAGGCGGCTGCGATCGTCTTCAACGTTCTTTTCGCGGAGCCGGACCGCACCTCCTTCGAGGAAGTTGTGAAACGGCTGCCGCCGGACCAGGCAAGCCGGCTGCCGGTCGTCGCCGACTCGGCGAGCAATGATGAGCTGTTCGCCGAGACGCTCAAGGCTGCGCCGAGCGTTCTGCCTATCATATTGACCGACCAGCCGAGCGCCGCGCCCTTTGCTCCGAAAGCCGGCTTTGTCTTCGCCGGCGACGATCCCAAGCCTTTTCTGAGGCCCTTTCCCGGCGCCCAGAGCAATCTGCCGCTGCTGGATGACGCCGCAAAGGGCATTGGCGCGACGAATTTATTCCCCAATCGCGATGGGGTCGTGCGTCGGATGCCGCTATTCGTCCGCCTTGGCGACCAAATCATACCCTCGCTCGTAGCCGAGGCTTTAAGGGTGGCGCAGGGCGCGTCCACTTATATTCTCAAATCATCCAATGCGAGTGGCGAGACAGCCTTTGGCCAGAGCACCGGGCTCAACCATGTGCGCATAGGCAAGATTGAGATCGCCACCGACGCCGAAGGCGCGCTCATGGTCAAATTTCGCCAAGGCAATCCTTCGGCCTTCATTCCGGCCTGGAAACTCATCGCGGGCGAGGTGGATGAAAGCCAAATCACCGGCAAGATCATTCTCGTCGGCTCGAGCACGCCCGGCCTGCTCGATCTGCTGGCGACGCCCCTCGACGAGGCGATTCCGGGCGTCGAGATCCAGGCGCAGGTGCTGGAGCACATCCTCGCCGGGCGCAGGCTCACGCGCCCCGACTATGCTTTGGCGATCGAGCAACTGCTCATCGTCGCGTTGGGATTGCTGATGGCGCTCGGGGAGTCGCGCCTGTCTCCCGGACATGCGGCCGGCCTCGGCGCGCTCCTGCTTGTCCTCGTCAATCTCGGCGGCTGGATCTCCTACCGCTATTGGAATCTTCTCTTCGATCCATACTATCCATCCCTCGTGCTGCTGCTGCTTACAGCCGGCGTCACCTTCTACATTTATCGTCAAGTGGAGACCCAGCGCGGCGAGATCCGCAGCGCTTTCGGCCGCTATCTTGCTCCGGCGGTCGTCGAGGAAATCATCGCAAGTCCGCATAAGCTCGAACTAGGCGGCGAGGTGCGCGAGCTCACCTTGATGTTTTGCGACGTGCGGAATTTCACCTCGATCTCCGAGAGGCTCACCGCCAGCGAGCTCACGACTTTCATCCAGGAGCTGCTGACGCCGCTGAGCGACATCATCCTGCGCGAGCGCGGCACCATAGACAAATATATGGGCGACGCCATCATGGCGTTCTGGAACGCGCCGCTCGATGTGAGCGACCATCCGCAACGCGCCTGCCGCTCCGCGATCGAAATGGTCGGCAAGATGGCCGAGCTCAATCGCCACTGGCGGGACCAGGCCCGCGCCGCCGGGCGGCCGTTCGACGACATAAGGATCGGAATCGGCGTCAATAGCGGCGATTGCTGCGTCGGCAATCTCGGCAGCGAGCAGCGCTTCGACTATTCGGCGATCGGCGACGAGGTCAATGTCACCTCGCGGCTTGAGGGCCTGACGAAGATTTATGGACTTTCCGCCGTGGTCGGCGAAGCCACGGTCAGCCGATGCCCGGGCCTCGCCACGCTTGAACTTGATCTCATCCAGGTGAAGGGCCGGGCGCGGCCGATTCGCATTTTTACGCTTACCGACCTCCTGGATTGCAGCGACGCCGCTCTGGCTCGGCTTCGCCCGCTGCATGAGGAATTCCTGCGCGCTTACCGGGCGCGAAATTGGGACGAAACGGAAGCGCTCATCGGGCCATGCCGGAAGGCCGGCGTCGTGGCCCTGGATGCCTATTATGCGGCCTTCGCCGCGCGCATCCCGACCCTGCGCGGCGCCGCTCTCGACATCGATTGGGACGGCGCCTATGCGATGAACGTGAAATGACCGGCGACCCAATCGTTAAGGCCCTGCCCGGGCCGTAGGAATTCACCCAAAAAACAACGGCCACGTTTGGCAACGCGCTTGTTGCCGTTGCGCCACAGGCTGCAAGATTATCGCGTCATTAGTTAATCACGCCTCGCGTTGGCTTGACGCGGTGGCGGCTTTCCGATGCCATCTCATTCGCACGAGCCGAGGCGAGCGATGCAACGTGCGGTCGCGGCCGGATCAAATCGGTCTGGGCGCCCGGACGCGCAATCACTGGGAGAATGGGTGGTGGTTGAACGGCCTTCTCTACGGCGCGCTGCGATCCTGGCTGGGGCGATGGCGCTTCTCTGCGTCTACATGCTTTTGGGCGCCCAAGCGCGCGCCCAAACTGCAACCGAGCCGTTCGGCGAGGGCGTTCTGCTTCAGACGACGCTGAGCAACCCGTCCAATCTTGACGCGACGCTTCGATATGCTGTGGGCGCCAGGCAGGCGGGCGATGTGGAGGCTTCGATCGGCGCCCTGGAGCGGCTGCTCTTCTTCAACCCTAAGCTGGCCCTTGTGCGGTTCGAGCTCGGCGCGCTCTACTTTCGCCTGGGCTCCTACGAGATGGCGCGGGGATATTTTGAATCCGCCGAGACTTCGCCGGACGCGCCGGCGGATATGAAGCAGCGCGCTCAGGAATTTCTCGATACGATCGAGAAAAAGCTACAGCCGGATCAGTTTAGCGGCTTCGCCCAAACAGGGTTCCGCTTTCAGACAAACGCAAGCCTTGGCCCAAGCCAGCAATCGCTCGTCGGCGCCACCCGCACCGTCAATAGCCAGCTTTTCGCCCAGCCCGACTGGAACTGGTTCGGAATTGTCGGACTGAATTACGTTCACGACTTCGGCAATCAGAACGGCGATGTGATTGAAGCAAATCTTCTTGCCTATGACGCACAGCAGTTCAAGGCGAGCGCCGTCGACACCGGCTTCCTCGACATTCGCGTCGGTCCTCGCTTCGGCGTCCTTCAAGGGGTTTTGAACGGCGCCTCGATCAAGCCCTATGTCGTCGTGACCGGGGCCATGCTTGCCGACGTCCCCTATTTCGGAAGCGCCGGCGGCGGCGTCACCATGCATCTGAATTGGGCCAATGTCGCCTTCGACCCCTATGTCGAGGTGCGGCGATCCGGCTATCAAAGTTCCGGCCTTTACCCTTTGGCCTCAGGACTCGACGGCACGCTCACCAGCGTCGGCGTCCAGGCCGCCGGTCAGATCGTCGAGGGTGTTCGCTGGCAATCAAGGCTCGCCTTCTACCACAGCGACGACGCCTTTGCGTGGTATAGCTACGATCGCTACGCCTTTGATTTTTCGTTTCCCGCCACGGTGCCGTCGCCATGGGGCGGCCGCAACTGGATTGTGACGCCTTCCTTTGGCGTAGGCCAGTGGCTCTACCGACAGCCGGACCCAATCGTCAATCCGTTCATCACTGAACATGACCTTGATTGGAGGGTCGGCCTGGGCCTGGATATTCCTATCAAGGATCGGTTCGGACTTGGCCTGCAGGTGCAATACCGCGTCCTGAATTCGAATGTGCCGGGGAACACGGTCAGGGACCTCGCCGTCACGATGGGCCCAACGGTCAGCTTTTGAGGGAATATTATGCCGTCATCGATGAGCCCCTCTATTGCGATGAGCCTCGCGGCTTTGCTCGCCGCGCTCGCGGCGACGCCCGCGGTCGCCCAGGAAGTCGGCTCGGCCGCGGCGGTTAATCCGCTCTCGGAGAGCACGCCGCCGGGCAGGGAAACCCGGGCTTTGCAAATCGGCGCGCGGATCGTGCACAATGAGAAAATTCAGACCACGGCGAGCGGGACGGCGCAACTTCTGTTCATTGACAAGACCACGCTCAACATCGGCCCGAACAGCAATCTTGTGATCGACAGTTTCGTATTTGACCCCGCCGCCGGCGCCGGCGAAATGGTGACGTCGCTCACCAAAGGGGCGCTGCGTTTTGTTGGCGGACAGCTCAGCCACCAGGGCGCGGCCACCGTCAACACGCCTGTCGCCACGATAGGCATTCGCGGGGGCACCGCGACGATTTCGCACGGAAAGGACGGAACGCGCGCAATCAACCATTTTGGCCAGCTCAGCATCACGAACGCCTGCGGAACCGTCGTCATCAGGCGCACCGGGTTCGCCGTCACGGTGCCTGATCGGAACAGCTGCATTTCGGAGCCGCAACGCGCCTCCCAAGCCGAGATCGATCAATATCTGGCGCTTTTGACCAGCAAGCCGGGGCAGACCGGCGGAGCGACGTCTATTCCGACCGACGTCCTCGTGGGCCAATTCGGGATCGGGCAGCTCTACGGCTTCTACGGACCAGACAGCCCGCCGGTCCAGCAGCAGACCACCAATGTCGAGACAAACGTGTTCGACATCATAGTCCAAGCGATTCAGAAGGGCGGCGCGCAGGTCCAGTCCGCTCCCCAGCAGCGGCCCAATACTGGCGGCTGACGGCGGCGGCTGATTTCATCTGCGGCCAGCATAAGCCGCAGAAGCGGCGCTAGCGCGGGGTCGTTTCAGCGAAAAGGCGAGATTTGGCTGGGGGACCTGGATTCGAACCAAGATTGACGGAGTCAGAGTCCGCAAAATCATATTGTTTTTATTCGTATTTCTATGCCTATGTCGCGTCTATGTCGCGTCTATGTCGCGCCTAGCCCAGAAGCGCCCGCTCCGCCGCGACAAGCTCTTCATGCGCGTCGGCGGCCGGGAACAAGTGCGAATAGGTGTCGAGCGTCATCGCGATCGTTGAATGCCCAAGCCGCTCTTGAACGGTCTTCGCCGGAAGCTCCAAGCCGCCATCCGCCTTTCGGTTGATGAGCCAGGACGCATAGAAGTGCCGAAGCGCGTGAAGGCCGGTGTATTTGGCCGCAACGATCGCCCTGCCCTCTTCGTCCTTCGCCGGCTTGCCGTCTTCGTCTAGAACCGGAACCGTCACGGCCGCTGCGATCCAAGCCGGGATCAGGCCGCGATTGACGATGTTCGAATGATATTCGGGCTTGCCGGCGCCGGTCCCGAACACAAGGCCCTTGCGGTCTTTCGAGGCGAGCTTGTGCGCCAAAAGCGCGCTGACCACGATCGGCGGCAAAGGAATCGTGCGCTCGCCGGCCGCGGATTTCGGCGGGCCTATGACGTTCCGTTTGTCGGCGCGCTGGCGGACATGCAACTCGCGCTTGTCGAGATCCACGTCGGCCCATTTCAAGCCGCGCAACTCGCTTGCGCGAAGGCCGGTGAAGGTCGCGGTCAAAAGAATCGGCCGCCAGCGCCCGTCCAGGGCCGCCAGGACGGCCTTAACCTCTTCCGGCGAGGGGATGTCCGCGCCGATCTTGAGCTTGCCGTTGTGGCGGCTCTCATGCTGCTTCTCCTTGCCGCGCTTGCGCCTCGACCGGAGATCCTTGACGACGTTCCGCGCTACGAGGCCACGCTCTTGGGCGTCGCCTACCATAGTGCTCAGCGATGTTATGATCCGGCGGACCATGGCCGGCGATCGAGCATTGCCTTCGGCCTCGCCCGGCGCAGCGTCGCCGCGTCGAAGCTTGTCTTCGAAGTCGCGCACCATGGGCGCCGTTAGTTGGGAGAGCTTCAGACGCCCGAGAAATGGTTTGAGGTGCAATCGGACATGCTGCTCATAGGCGTCGATCGTCGCGGCCTCCAGGCCATTCGCGCGGCAGGTTTCGAGCCATAGGTCGGCGGCGTTGCCGATCGTCGTGCTGGCGCTGTCCGCCGTATGGACGCCCTCGCTAACCTCGACGTTCGCCTTTGAGTGAAAGGCGTCCGCGTCTTTTTTCCGCTTGAAGGTCTTCAGCCGGCGCTTGCCGGCCTGATCGACATAATCGGCGACCCACGCCTCTTTAGCTTCGCCCTTTGCGGTTTTCCATGTGCGCTTGCGGATAGACATGATGCAACCTCGGCAATCTATGATGCCACATCATGTTGCATAACAATCCGCTAGTCAATATGAATTTCCCGCGGCATCGCGCAGTCAATTGCTCTCTGCGGCCAAACGTCACAATGTTAGTCGGGGATGGCTGCCCTAGATGCAAGAGGTGCGCCATTACGGAGACGGATGGCGTGTTTCTCATCGAGGCCCGGACCATCGCCCGCATCCCGATGATCTGGGGTTCCGAAACAAAGGACGCCTACCGGGGTTAGTCCGATGACAACAATGACCCTCCATAAACTCATTCAGGAAATGCACTCCTATAACAGAACGGTCGCGCAGGATGGCGAGTGCGACGCATGGCAGGACTTCATGGTCGAATGCTTTAGTCGCTATGAAGTAGGCCCCTGGGACGAGGTGGCCGAGGACGTGCAGGCAGCCGAAGGTTTTGCGGATTATTGGCTCGATGTCCCCAAGGGCACGAGTTACGATTACAGCGCGGGAACGGGCGCACGTCTGGAGGCAGACGAATCCTTCACTGTCGAGGAATTCATCGTCGCGTTTGAAAAGGCCGGCGTCGATCTGCTCGACGGGCTTCGCCGTTGTTCTTAGGCGGCGCCCCTTCATAAACCCGCGCTGCTCAGCTTGTCGGCCGAGGCGAGCGGCCTAGCTACTTGGCCATGCCATGGCTAGGCCTGCTCGCGCTGCCGAAGTCTGAGCTCGGGCGATTCTCTCGCTGGTTGCCCGAACGCGCCTTGCTCGTCTCGCTTGGCTGCTTCCTATTGGCTTGGCCGCCCGCCTTCGCCCAGACCATTTGCCAGGCGCAGCCTCCGGGCATGTCGTGCCCAGGCGATCAGGTCGTTTGGGTGAATATCCCTTCGAAGATTTATCATCTTAAGGGACAGCGCTACTTTGGCTGCACGAAGAACGGCAAATTCATGTGCCAGCACGACGCCGACCTTGAAGGCGATCGGGGAAATCTGAATGGACAGTAGGGCAAGCGCAGCCGGGAACCATTCGCGTCGCTCTCCGGTTACGAACGCACACAAGGAGGATTTGCAATGCGCACGTATACACTCGCCACAGTTGTGGCGGCTCTTTTTGCCTTTCCCGCTTCAGGGTTTTCCCAGCAGGCTGGGAGTGGACCAGGAGGCGTCCGCATGGGCAATGATCAAGGCCAAGAGGCGTCTTCGCAGCAAGAATGCGAGCAATTGCGGAGCATGTGTTTCCAGAAGGATGAATTAGGCCAGCTAGGCGACGATTGCCGCAAATATCACGCCAGTTGCAAGAGCGTAGGCGCTGAGGAGGACGAGGACTAAGAGGGCCGAAGTACCGGACTGGTCCGAGGCTAGTCGATTGTCATGGCGAGGTCACGCCAATGAAAAAGCCCCAGCGTGCGGCACACGCCAGGGGGAGTGTATTTCCAAGATCAAGCCAACTGGGAGGGGGCTTGCGCAAATCGGTTTACGCGCTGAACCTTGCGCTTGGCTGGCGTCGCTATGTTCGGAGCGCTCAAGCGGCGTCCTGTAAGGACATTTTGGCTAGTGCTGCTATCATCGTGCGTAATGAGGCCGCTCGCCAATCATCATCATCGAATAGAAATCCGTCAGCGAGCGCGCGATGAACATGCACCATCAAAGCCCGCATGCCGGCTAAGGTTGTTGGCGTGATTCGGGCCAGCCGCGTGGTTATCATCTCCTCAACGTGGATGGCCCGCTCATATTGCTTGCGCAGCGAGTCCGTGCCTGTGCGAAAATCCCATGCGCGGCATTGCGCCTGAGCGATAACCATTCTCGCTTTCGCGTCTCGATATTCGTTTTCGACCGCAGCGCGTTTATCGAGATCTGCGCCGGCCTCCTCAAGTAACCGGTCATGGTGAAAATCGATGTGATTTCCCGCGATCCAAAGGTTACGCCAAATGATAAATTCACTTGGTCGAATCCCGTGCGTTTTTATACCTTCGGTGTCGAGCGTATTGAGTTCTTTACTAAGGCGAGAAACTTCTTTGACTGCATCCTCGTACATAGTGATCGCCGCAAATATCGGATCTGGTGCGACGCTCTTCGCTGGCGCTCTGCGGGTCTTTGGTTTCGTTGTCATGTGGTTGATCCTTTGAAATGGGGTCATCCGACAGCGTTAATTTCTTCGAGCTGGAGAGCGCCGGGCGTGCCTTTAAGCCGATCTCGGGCGCTGCTTAATGTGTTCGACGCTACCAAGGCGATGGCCTTGATGCCGTAACCATCATCGACGGCCTCGCTCGCCTGCTCGATCGCGAACAGCAGATTTTGCACAGTTTCAAGTTCGCGCATGAACATCAGATCAGACAGCGGGTCTTTTGGGTGAGCATCTGTCGTCGGGGTGGTTGTCGGCATTGTGGTTGCTCCTCCGGTTGAAAAAACATGGTCGCGCCCGCTCGGGCGAGCGCCTCAATCGCTTGACGTGACCGCGAACGCGTCGCCCTCGATTTGGATTGTCGTCTTCCCGTGCCGGATCAAGGCCGAAAATTGCTCGCCTGCCGAGACAAGGCGAAGGCTACGGCCCGACGTTCCGACGTCGCCCGCGATGCGCTCGGCCTCAGCCTCAAGGCGCTGCATCGCACGCCCGGCCATGGATGCGGCCCGGCGAACGCCGTCGAGCTCGCGTGTCGCCTCGGCGATGGAAAGATCTGTGGTTTTCGATTTTGACATGTGGATTGCTCCCTTTGTCTCCTTGAGTTTCGCCCCGCTATATGTTAGGCGTATATGTATACGTATACGATTGCTAGCAGGAAAGCAATGGCAGATTCGAAAAAAACTCCGCCTCCCGCAGTTGTCCTGACAGCGCGGATTCCTCAAGAAGTGAAAATGGCGATTGATAAGGCTGCACGCGAGGATGCTCGAACTACATCAAGCCTTGTCGCGAAAATTTTGGCAGATTGGCTCGCGGCCAGAAGGAAGAGGCCATCGAAATAAACAACAATAATGATGATGAACCAGAGCGCATCTCATCGAGGATGCCTCGCGAACCAAACCCACTAACGGCCTCTTTTGGTCGCATGGCTCAAGATCGGCCACCCGGCGATTCGCCAAAGGTTTTAACCGGCGCGCACTTGCACAATGCCTCGCTTGAGCGCGCCATCAAGGGAAATCGAGCGGCTCGAGGCGACGTACCGCGCCAATGAGATAGTCAACGATGCCCTTGTCACGGCGCGCCGGACCATTGCGCGGCATTTGAGCCCCGGGCCGTCCGGCGGCGGCCTCAAGGTCGTCAAATAGCGTTTTGAATTCCGAGCTTCATCGGCGGCATGGGATGAAGAGAAATCTTCCCCTGCATATCGCGCCGGGCGTGGCTGATCTCAGCCGCCGGTGAAGGCAAAGGAAAGGTAATCCGCGGTGCGCTTTTGGCTTTCCGGTCCACGCATCCTGCATGGCCTCGTCCGGCCCGGAATCTCGATCGGTCCAGAGGACGTGCGCCCGCGCCTGCCGCGCTGGCGTCGCTATGAGTACCGGAAGGCGCTCAAGGCCTACGCGGCGAAGCGTGGCCAGCATATAACCAACGAAGAGGCCGACTACCGGATCGACAAGGCCCATGCGATGGGCGAGCTCGACGCGGGCGGCCCGACCCTACACATCAAGGGTTCGCGAGACGAGATCATCGCCGGCATCCTCGACGGAGCCGAACAATTTGGCCTTCCGATGGATCGCACCAAAGCCGAGAAGATCGCCGACAAAGCCATCAACGGCGACAAGCTGCCGTTATGGGCTGCGATCGTGCTTGGCGTCATCGCTTTTGTGATTATCGGGCTCATAATCATCGGCAACACGGTTGCGCCGCCGGCTTAGGGAGCCTTAGCGCGTGGCTTCCTAAGGAGCGAGCGATGACCATCGAAGATCAGATTGTAAAGCTGGTTGACGAGCTAAACGCCCGAATAAATGCCAGGGGCGACAGGTTGATGGCGAAGCTTCGGAGCCTAACCGCTTCCCCCGAAGAAGCTTTTGGACTGTACCGCGAGAATGGCCGAGACTGCGCCAATTTCACGATAGAGAAGCTTGGATTGCTCGACATTTCTTCGGCCAAGCTAACGCAAAAAGAGGCGGATTGGCATAAGTCCTTAATTCTAAACAATCTACGTGGCCAATTAGAGTTTCCGTATGAATTGCCAACTCATGATATGCTCAAGCTTAGTGCGGCCATCGACGAAGGGTACGACGCGCGAATGACGGAATGGGCCACACCTTGTAATGACTAATACCTCTCGACGAATTTCAGGCTCGCCAGCGGCTTTCCCTCGCGCCGCAAGTCTTCAAGATGCCCTTCGCAAGCCGCGATGCAGGCTCTGAATTCCCGGAAATCCTTGCGCCGAAGCTCCGAGTTGAACTCAGGCGTCAACGCTGGGACTGCGACTAGGAAGGTTCCCGCCTCCGGTCGATCGAGACGGCGAGAGACAACCAGATCGGACCACCCACCGGCAACGAGTGCTTCTGTCGAGCTCATTTTTGCACCTTCTGCAGCACCAAAAATCGGGCTAGCCGCCATGCGGCGATGGCAAGATTCCGCGCCGCGAGAATGATGTTTCTCATTGCCAGACCCTCACTTACTCTCGATGGTCGCCTTGAGCGCGCCGCCAAAGCATTCCGCAACTTCCTCGCCCTTTGCCGCCAAGGCGCCGCCCAAGAATGGCCGCGGCGGGATCTTGATGGTTCCGAATTCTTGATATTTCGCGATCGGGCTATTGGTCCCGACGTAACCTTCATTACCGCTCGCGACCTCATGCTTGATCGAATCCCGCAGCTCGCCGGTGCGAAGCAACGGCTCATTCGGCGGATAGCCGAGCCTTGCGCGATCCTCTTGCGTCGATTCCGCAAGTTGCGGCCATCCGAATTCATACGTCCCGATCGCGCCCTTGGCGCTCTCTTCGAGAACTGTGCAGGCCCGCTCCATGGCGGCGAGCTTGTGGTGAGGCAATTCCTCGGCAAGCGCGACAAAGGCCGCACCAAGTCCGGCAAAAGATGAAAATTTCGGCATGGGTCAACCCTGTTCAGTCGGCGAGTAGCTCGGGCCCATCCATGTGCCGCGGGTGTCGGCGCCGGATGCGCTGGTCGGGAACGTCGCGGCAGCCACGACATGGTTCATCATGGTCTGCGCCATGCGGCGCGAATCGACGTTCAAAGTCACCGGGATGTTCACCGCGAGATGACGCGGGGGCGGGACAAGCGAGGAGTGCTTTTCGATTGGCGGTGGCGTGTCGATCTTCGGTGCGACTGGACCCTGGCCGCCGAAACCGAAAAAGCTGGCGCCAGGAATATGGGAAATCGCACTCGAGATCATGTCCGAGATGGCCTTGAACGCGGCTTTAACCGCACCTAACACCATCTCTGGCATCGCCATCACCCCATTGACGATCATGTGTCCGAGATTGTTCATGAAATTGTCGATGGCGGGCGGAATCCCGAGTATCGCATCCTTCACGTAGCTGAGGCCGTTTTTGATCGCATCCCAATTCATAATCGCAAGACCAGTCAGGCCGCCAACAACAGCGCCGAGGGCCGCCCCGATCGCCGCGCCCGCCGGACCGCCGAGCATGCCGACTGTGCCGCCCATCAGCGCGCCGCCCATCGCACCGCCTGTCGCAGTTGCCAGGCTCGCCGCTAATTGAGGATGAGCATTCGCGGCGGCGCCGAGCGACGTGATCGCGCCGGTCAGATCCTTTATGAACGGGACAATCGTTTGCTGCATTGGCGCACCGACCGCCTGCTTGAAACTCTCCAACTGGGCCCAAAACGCTTTTTGCACACCGAGCGGATTGCGTGTCGTGAAATCAGCGTAAGACTGGTCGATGCTGTGGGCTTGCTTCCATTGCGCGAGATCCTTGTCGATCTGTTCCTTGAAACCGGGATCGCTGAACATCGTCAATATTCGGGTGACGTTTCGATTCCGTCCAAGCTTTGCGAGCGCCATTTCCTCACCCGCTTTGTCGCCGCCGTAGAGCTGATCAAGATGCGGAATCAACACGTCATTGACCCACGCATAAGGATTGTGCATGCCGACTTCAGAGCCAAGAATTCCGCCCGGCTTGACGTTGATCCGGCCGCCTTCATCTTTGGTGGCATAGCCAGACTTCAACATCCCTGCGTCCCAAAGAACTTGGGCTTGCTGCTTGGAAAGCGTCGTCGCCCCGCTGATCGACTGATAAAGGCTCATGAGAGTTGTTCCAGCCGTGTCGCCTCCAAGATCAGCCCCGACCACAGACATCGGGCCGGCGAGGAATTCAGGATCAGCCTTCGCCCATGCGACGCCGGCCCGTTTGGCCATCGTCTGATAAATATTAGCGTCGAGTTTTCCGCCCGAACCAATAATGTTTTTGGCGAGCGCGTCGGCGAGCTTCTGCGTCCCGGCAACATCGGAAATGCTGCGCCCCGTCATTTCCATGGCGCGCCAGAGCTTGAAACCTTCCCCCTCCGCGCTCTTACCTGTGGAATTGCCAATAATCGCTTCCAGTTTGGCCGACCACGGCGCAATTTTCTCCGCCTCTTCGGCCCCAACAACTGAGCGCAATTCGTTGAAGGTCTTCAAGTAGCCGGCGGCGTCAATCGTCGGGACAGCCTTCGCAATGTCGTTGAAATATGATGCTTGGACCTTTAGCACGTCGTTGAGGCCCATTCCGGCGCGCTGCAACTTGTCCTGCTGGTCCAACAGTTTCGCGCCGGCGGGCGCAAATTCCTTGAACACTGCGACCACGCCAAGCGCGCCGCCCGCGACGCCGGCAAAGCCCAGTGCGAGGCCCTTCTGCGCGCGCGTTAGTTCATCGAAGTGCTTCTGCATCCCCTTCATGTGCCCCGCGATCATTGCGAGGACAGGCGTCAATCCATCAACAACGGACAATCGGATGGCAAGATCGTAAGGGCCTGCGGTCATTTCCTGGGTTCCTCTTACTGCGGCCGGCCATACATTTCAGCGAACCCCTTGTTGAGCTTCGCCGCCAATTCACCGCTCGCCTGCAACTTCTCTTGCGCTTCGGACGACAGCGTCTCGACCAATGGATGCCGCGCGATTTGGCTGGCGATTAAGCTTGCCGCCATCGCGGCGTCATAGGCTGCCTTCATGTGCCTATTCGACTCCTCGCCAGCCGCAACGAGCCGCTCAATCATTTTGCCGAGATCGACCATTGCTCAATCCTCATTTTCGCCGGCATGATATTTCGCGACGTGCCGCTCGACCACAGCGCGCGCCTGCTCGATGCACCGGGCCTTAAATTCCTCTGATACCGGTCCGATGCCATGCCGTTGTTTGAACTCCTCGACCTGCTTGCGCCTGGCTTCGCGATCAGCGAGTTTTCGTGTCAAGTCGGATCGTTTCATCTCAACCTCAAGGCAGCTACGGGACCACGGGGAACGACACCCGTAGCCCCGCGCTCATCGCGCCCGGCCGACTTCCCAATCGCAGGCGCAAGATCGTCGCTCACGTTGTGATCGCCGCCAAAAGGTTTTGTAGAGCCGTGTAATTCGTGGCGTCGCCGCCGCTGCTCGGATGGAGCGCGATGATCTGCTTTAATAGCACCGCCGCTTCGACGAGATGTTCGTCGAGTTGAGCCTGAAGGCTCGCGAGGTTGACGCCCGCCGCCTGTCCAGCGGACTTGGCGTTGGCGGTCAACGTTACTGCCGCGAGATTTTGCCTGACCGTCGTCATGATCAGGACCTCTCAATCAGGCCGGCGCGATCAAGCGCGCACTTGATCGTGATGCGTTCCTGAATCGAGAGCGGCGAGCGTGACAGGAGACCGTCGAGCCGGCCGATTTTGATCGGGCCGGTCAATTCAATGCCGGCTCGACGCGCCGAAGCGGCGATCGACCGAACCTCGGGCGAGGCCAGCGCGGCTTGAATGTTCAACGACGGCGCGGTTTTGACGGCATGGATTTGCATGATGTTAGTTTCCTTTCCTGGCGAATTCGATATCGACGATTTGCCTCTCCAAGGGGCTCAATCGATCGTAAACAACTTCCTCTCTCGGGGCGGCATCATGGCCCTCGAACTTCAGTTCCGCGGCGGCTCGCGGGTCTGCCTGCCACCTGGCGGCGAGGCTGGACCATTGCTTGCGTGCGGCTGCGATTGCGAGCTCCTCGATTCGCATCGGCAGCCTGTCGCGCGGATGACCAGCAATGTCGAAGCCAATCACCTCGGCGACAAGTTTGTCGCCGTGCCCGTGCCCGGTGAGACGAGACAATGCGGCAAGCTGGGCGGTCTGGTCTCTTAAGGTTGCTAGCGTCACATTGTAGGCGTCCCCCAAGGCCTTAGCGTGCTCGCGGACCGCAGCCTTTGCATGCTGCGCAATCTTTGCGGCAACCTGATCAAGGTGCAGATCCTTCTCCCCGATCTCAACGTCGAGCGCCGCCAGCGCCTCCCTGGCAATCGGTAGCTCGGACGTGTTTTCGGATGGGGACGGAGCTACAATCGCATAGGGCAGGCCGGCCCTGATTTTCTCAAGCACACTCAAGGACGTGGCAGTTTTATCCTCTCGGTGCTTCGCTTCGACGCATTCAAGGCGATCAATGTGCTCCGCAAGATCAGAACGGCCCTTGCGCAGCAAATCAAGCTCGGCTTCAAGGGCAGCCTTCCACGCAACAAAGCGCGCAAGCAACGATCGTGCTGGCGGCAGGCCCTTGGTGTTGACTTTGACGCTCTCAGGCGGTTCATCGCTATCATGCGAAATGTAGGTGACGTTGCTCATTCCATCGGCCCTTCAAACTCTCGAATTTCAACGCCTAACGTAGCAGATTTGCCCGCTTTCGGCTCGCCAAACCCAGGATTTCCAACAGTTGTAAACAAAAATCGTCCGCATTCCACAACAGGCTCGCGCTGAGCAAAGCTCGGAAACATTGGCATGCCGCGCGCGTCTACAGCGAACCCAGGCGAACTCGGCTTCGAATGCTTGATACCGAGCCGATCAACGAGCTCGAAAAGTATCTCACGCAAAGTCTTGCCGCTCACCAAACGCTCCCGTCGTATGTCTTGACTTCGCCTACACGAAACGTATTGGACTTTATGGGTTCGAGATTTGGAAGCGGCTCATAGATGCAGCCGCCGTCCTCGGTCTGCGTGAGGCCCGGGAAGCAAAGGCCGCCGCGCCGCAGATTGTCCTGCGCAAGAACAAGCGCACCAGCCACGGCGTTAGCAACGTCATCATGTCCGCGAGGCGGATGATCGATGCTGTCCTTGCCGCCGCGCGCCGTCCGCCGCTCAAGCCCATGAAGCTGTGAGATTAAACGCTGATTATCAAGAAGCTGCACGCGCCCGCTATTCAATAACGGCAACATGTCGCGGTAGAGATCCGACTTCGGGCGATCCGCCGGCTCATACACTATGCCGCGCTTGTGGAACTGTTCTCGGGGCCACTCCCCCGCGTAGCGATCGCCGACAACACTGCTCAACCCGTAGCTTTTCATGAGCGCCGCGAACTCGTCAACTACGCTCTCCGGCGCGAACGGGGCCCTGATCTCGCGAACGCAATCAAGGATCGCAATATCCTCTTCACGATGCGAAATCGCCAATGTCATCGAATCAGAACTGCCGCCGCTCGGATCGACGAAAGCGAAATATCGCTCATGCGCGAGCGGCGAGATCTCATATACGCCCCGCGCCGTGCAGGCTTCGAGAACATCAAGCGCCACAAATTCCGCAATGTCGGACCTGAACTCGGCCCCATATTCCGCCGCGGCCGAAGCGGGATCGCGCTCGTATTCTTTGTCAACAAAGCCCTGCCCGATGCTTGGGTTCATCACCCGCGTTGCAGCCTGCCACACAAGGTTTTGCGGATTGTCCCGACCGTGGAATTGCTTGTACGCATCCCAAAGCACGCCGTTGCGGGCATAAGGCGAGCTGCCGGCGATAACCATCGCGTCGTCGCCGAAAGTCGCCATCGAAGCGCGGATGGCGTTCAAGACCTCGCGATCTGGATTGGCGGACTCTGCGTCGCGCCAGAAAGCCAACTCGTCAAGCAGCGCGACACAAACCGATCGTCCGCGGACAGAACGATAAGACCGGGTGACCACCTCGATCGTGACCGAGCCCTTCAGATCAATAGTGTCCGCGGTGACGTTCTCGACAAGCTGACTAAGCAGCGGTGTCGCGAGGATGCCTTGGATATATCGAATTAGGATCTTCGCCTGTTCTCGATCAGCCGCGACAAGCAACACCACGGCGCGCTCGCCCGGCGACAAATAACGCTGCCAGTCATGAAAGCCCGCGAGAAAGGCCGCCAAGATCGCCATGCAGAACGACTTGCCGCCGCGCCTGCCGATGACCAACCAGATGAAGCCGAAGGCAGCCGCAGGAAGCTCAGCGCGGCCCGTGCACGCGCGAAACAGCGCGGCCTCGGCATTCATCCATCGGTAGACCGAAAGCAGCCGCCAGGAATGCCCGCCAGGGCCGCCAAGACTTAGGATCGCGAATTGCGGCGCCAAGCAGATGCGGATCGTCGAGCGCATCGATGATATTCACGGCGAACGATCCTTGGCCTTGGCCGCGAGATAGGACTTCAGATCTAGCGTCACGTCCTTGGCCCGGCGCTCGGTGCCGAGCGTTTCCAAGATCCTCCGAAGATGGCCGGCAAGACGCCCATACAAATCGAGATCGACAGGTTTGCCGAGCGACAACTGCCCCTCGAGCATTTCGAGTTCGGTTTCCAGCGCCGCGGCCCGATGGCAGAGGCTGAGTTTGGCCGCCGATAGGGTTTCGGCCCCGCCAGCGTCTTCGGCATGAAGCGCGACGAGATCTCGCTGCCGGCGCGCCCATGGGCTGTTGCCGTCGCCGAGGACATAGGCGCGCGTTCCATTCGTCACAGCCGACCTGATACGCCTGCCGGCCGGCCTAAGCTTCGCCGCCGCGCCATTGGATAACGGCTGACCGCGAACGGATGCGACCGTTTTTGTCGTCTCGTCAGACTGACTTGCGGGTTCAAAATCCATGTCGCGGACGGTCTCACAACCCTGAAATCAACGCAACATGCTCGCAACACGAATTGCTAATATATTGTATTCAATGGTAAAAATAGATGACTAGCGGATATGGTATCCGTTGATTACCGCCCTTATCGCAGCCTCGCACGCCGGGTTCGGCCTACAGAAACCATCTATCGCTTCGGCTGCGCCTGAGGTCCTTAGCTGGCCGATGAAGCAGCTACGATCGCGCCGGGAAAAATTCGCGAGGAAATTTGAAATTGCGCGGATGAGTCCTTCCACCATCTTTTCGGCGGCTCTTTTGTTTGGTGCGCTATTGCTAAAGCTAAGCCGGACAAAGCCGGACAAACCGGACATATGTCTTTAAAAGTCCGGTCTCCAAGCCGGACAAACCGGACAACACCCTATAGGGGTGTCCGGTGTCCGGGTCCCATGTCCGGGTTACGGTAGCCAAAGAACCCGATCTCCATTATAGATCGCGGCTAGCAAAGCTTTGGCTTTTATTTCAGCCTCGACGGCGCGCACGAACGCCTTCTGCCTGCGGTTGGCTAATTTCACGGGATCTTCGTCGGGCTCCGCTTTTTCTGCGATTTTCATGTAAAGGCGGTTGCGAACGAGATCGGCGCTGACAGCCCGAACGATCGGTCCATCGTGGATTGGTCGGATGTTTTGGCCCGCTTCGTTCAGCGCTTCGCGGATAACCGACATGAGGAGCCGCTGTGAGCGAGGGGGCGCTTTTTCGGCTGCCTGCTTCCCCGGCTTGGCCGTTTCGCCTGTCCATTTGACGACGGCGGATTTAATCGGCGTTCCGTCGGGCGCCTCTCCGATCTGAATGTCGTGGAGAGCAAACCCGATCGAGAAATCGGATTCCATGTCACGCTGCTTTGTCGTTGCGACAGAGCCCGGTGTAACTTCTATCTCCGTGTCGGTTGCTGCGCGCAGCAGGGAATGGCCGCGAGCGCCCCGCGCCGCGTCTTTCCCGGTATGGTGGACGTATGAGAGATGTGCGCACGTCTGGTCCCTGATGGTATCGGCTGCGGCGACCACGCGGCCCATATCGACGGGGCTGTTTTCATCACCGCCCGCCATGGCGCGGGACAATGTGTCGACGATGATCCATACGCAATTTGCGGCAGTTTCCGTCTCAGCTGCACGAGTGAGCGCGACAAGCTGTTTGAAGTCAGCATCATTAGATCGCAGATCTATCGGGAACCGAACAAGTGCGAATAAGGGCGCTATTGAGCTTCCGGCATAGTGTTTTTTGAGCGCCGCAAGCCTTTTGCGAATGCGCGTGCCGCCTTCTGCCGCCACATAGACGACAAGGCCGCGCTTCACCGTCCGTCCGTTCCACAGCTTCCCGACTGAAACATGAAATCCCATGTCCAAGGCAACGAAGGTTTTGCCGCTGTTTGAATCTCCATAAATAACGCTCATTGCACCGGCATCGAGAAGCCCGTCGATAAGCGGGTCTGGCGTTTCAACCATCGCCGACGTAGCGGCGGCGTCGAACCACTCTACTTCCATTTTGCGCTGTGAGCGCGCGTTATGGGAATCTCCGTTACGCCACGCCTGACGCTCGGGCTCTATGGGCTCGCCGAAATCCGCGAGCGAATCGAGATAGGCCTGATCGAGCGGCCCATTCATCCCGCACCGCCCTTCCGCGCCAACCCGGCGACGGCGATCAAAGCGGCTTCCGCGCGGTCACAGTCGCACTTGCGAGCGAAGAACCCAGCCTTGGAAGGCCAACGCGAAATTGCTACGCTGCGGGCGCTGTCCTTGTTTTCCTTCCCCGGCAAGATGTTAGATGCGCGCTTCCAGATTGGCGGCGCAATCAGAGTGAGCGGGACGCCGACAGCGGCCATGCAGCCTTCGATAATTCCGCGGCTGCGGCCGAAGCCAAAAGCTCCCGTTACTCCATCGGTCGGGCGCGGCCCGACGAGCTCACAGAAGGCGATAGTCGCTTGCGAACCATAGACGATACTGGCGAACAGTGCCGGGTTAACTGCGCGGCGTCCCTTCGCGCCATCTTCCAATGTCGGCATATCGTGAATTTCAAGCAGTTCGCCAGCGTCCGTCAGAATAGCGACTGCGCCGTCAAGTCCTGGGTCTATTCCTAAAACCAACTTCATGGCGCGCTCTCCGGTTGGGAGAGCAACGCGTCGATCGCGGCGCCAATCAAGCTCGCCGGGCCGCCGTCGCTGTCAGAGGTCAATGCGCTGCGGATAACGTCGAGGTCCGCGCCATGCTGCAGCGCGATCGAAAGAACAATCGCCGCGTCGCGTGCGAGGGCTTCTATCGGCGAGCCGACCTTGTGGGCCGACAAAAAGATCTCGCCGACTCGGCCATCGTGGTAACGGCCCACGCCGAGCGTGAAGCCTAGGGCGGCATGAAAGAACTCGAACGATTCTTGTCGCCGCCGGTGGGGGAGACGTTCGCGGGAGGTCATTGCGCGGCCTCCCTTTCGCAAGCCGGCGCATCGTCGAAATCGTCTTCGTTCTCTCGCGGTGTTCTCGCGGCGTTTCGGTAGGCTTCCTTGCGAAGCGTCTCCTGCCGGTCTCTTTCCCACCGAGTTGCGAGCGCCTCAAGCGTTGCTCTGGTCTCGCGCATGTTCTGCGCCGCTTTTTGCGCGGCCCTGACATAGGTGATCATTTTTCCGATCGCCCATTCGATCCCGTCGAGGTCCTCTTCGTCGATCAGATAGAGGGTGATTTGGGCATAGCGCGCAACGGATGGCAGCTTGTCGCGCAGATCCTCGAATTCGTGCTCGAAATCTTGACAGCAGCCGTGCGGGTTCAGGTCCATGCGCGCCTCCCGTGGAAGGCGTAGCCGGCGATCAACCGCGACCGAATGGGTCGGACGCCGAAGCGCTGGGCGAGATGTTGGGCTTGCGGTCCGCGAGCGGTGACGTTATTTTCACGGGTGTCGATCGCCTGCCAGCTAACGACATTCCCGAGCCCCGCCGCCCCGTTGCGCGCGGGGCTCGACGTATCTGAGGCCATGACGGATCACGCGACCCCTCTGGCCTTGGCGCGAAATGTGTCGCGCGCGACAGATTTGCTACCGACCCACTGCCGACCCATCTGAAAGACGCCAGGCAAAAGGCCCTTGCTCGCGAGGTGGTAGGCCTTGCGCTCGGACATCCCCCAAAATTCGCTGATTTCCTTCATGCCGGTCAAAAGATCGGCTCCAAGGTCGGCGATTTCCGCCGACGACCCCCTGTCTGTTATTCCGATTGTCATGGACCTTGTCTCCTATAATCAGATGCGTCTCACGTGTATGTTCACTAAATAAAAAGCTACCGTCGACGGAGCCTGCACAAAGCTTCATTGAGGTACACAATCAAGACTGTCTCGTTGCTTCCGTTTAGCTTACGCATTGGTCCAGCTAGCGCTGCGTCGCCGTCACCATCTACTAGACCAACTTCCCCATTGGCGAATACAGCTAGCCGCACAACTCTTTGACCTTGGATGCAGCCCGTAATCATCGCCTGCACGTCTGCATTGGCTTCTATGGCCGAACGTAGCCCTTCAGCGATGCGGCGCAGCCTCCCTATAGAAATATTCCAAGGGGTGAGACGGGCGAGCACCGCCGCGACGACAGCCTCGACTTCCTGGAACTCCCGATGAGTGCCGCGTCCCATACGATCTGAATCTGGCTCGGCCTTGAGCGCTCCACCTTCAGCCCATAACTGAACACTGCGCCGCTTCGCGCCAGATATTTCAGCTAGGTCTGAGAGACTATACAAAGCTCACCTTTAACCAGATGCGTGACGCGTGTATGCTCCCTATTTCTAGCAAAGTCAATTGGCCGAAGCCCTTATCCATAGATCCCCCCATTTTGCCGACCCGTGCCAGCGCATCGATCTAGTCGCGGACTGCCTACGCCATTTGTGTGTGGCGAACCGACCGCTTCGATCTCGCCCTGTGTCGCGTTCCATGTCGCGCGGACCTGCCGTGGTTTTTTAAAACTCCTTTGAAATCAGCGGTAATTGATTGCAACATATGCGACATGAAAAAGCCGCCTCAGAGGGCGGCTTGGGGCGTGAAACACTCGCAAAAACAATTGGCTGGGGGACCTGGATTCGAACCAAGATTGACGGAGTCAGAGTCCGCTGTTCTACCGTTGAACTATCCCCCAACAAAACCACAATAAGTCAATGGCTTGCGTCGGTCGCTAGGCTTTTCCGCCGGGGCGGTTTCGCTTTCCGGCGGATGGACGCGTGGTCTAGTTGTTCGTCCGCTCGCTGTCAACGCTCGGCGCTGGCTTTGCGATGACCGGCCGGGCATGACCCGGAGCATCCCCGATTACCGGCCTAGTCGACCGAAAAACAATCGCATTCAAAAATGCTGAAGTATCTCCTTGTCGAAGACAAGATCAACTTTTCCAAAGTCAGGGCCTAGTGATAGCTTTCGCCCTCACGCAATTTGCCTCTAAACGTCCAATAAACGAAGGCCGTATAGCCGAGGATCAGCGGCAGCATGATCGCGACGCCGATGAGCATGATCTTCAACGAGGCCGGTGCGGCTGCGGCCTGCCAAAGGTCGACCGAGGGCGGCACGAGATAAGGATAGGACGAAATCGCGAGACCCAGGAAGCACAGCAGGAAAATCCCGATAACGCCGACGAATGGCTTGACCTCCTCCCCGCGCGCAATCCAGAGCCAGACCAAGATGATGAGCGCAGCGGTCGCGAGCGGCAGCGGCCAGAGAAAATAGATATTCGGCGTGGCGAACCAGCGCGCGCCGATATGGACGTAGCGAATCGGCGTCCAGATGCTGACCAGGGCGATGAATAAAGCGACCGCAACAAGAAAAAGAGGCGCGAGACGGCGCGCATGGCGCTGCACGTCCCCGCCGGTCTTCAAGATGAGCCAGCAAGCGCCGAGGAGCCCATAGCCCGCGATGAGGCCAAAGCCGCTCATGAGCGAGAAAAGCGAAAGCCAGTCGAAAGGGCCGCCGGAAAACTCGTCATTATTGACCGTGACGCCTTGGAGCAGGCCTCCGAGAATCAGGCCTTGCGCGAAAGCGGCGACGATCGAACCGCCGGAAAAGGCCAAATCCCAGAGCCATTTGGGCTTGGCCGTCAATCGGAACTCGAAGGCGACGCCGCGCAGGATAAGGGCGAGCAGCATCAAGATCACCGGAATGTAAAGCGCCGGCATGATGATCGAATAGGCTAAGGGAAAGGCCGCCAGCAGGCCGCCGCCGCCGAGCACGAGCCAAGTCTCGTTGCCGTCCCAGAAAGGCGCGACAGAGGCCGTCATGGCGTCCCGATATTTTTCGTTTCTCGTCGTCAGGAAGAGAACGCCGAGCCCGAGATCGAAGCCATCGAGAATGACATACATCGCGACGGCGGTCGCAATAACGCCGGTCCAGATGACAGGAAGATACCAATCAAATTGCGTCATCGCCCATCTCCATGGCGTCGATTGGATTCGGGATCAGGTCGGCTCGCCTGCGGCGCCCGACAAAGGACGCGACGGCACGCCCGCCGGCGGCGCGAGAACCGCGGGCGTCGGACCTATGTTGATCAGCCGGTTCATCGCATAGATGCCGGTCGAAAAGACGACCCCATAGACCAGCACGAAAAGCGCGAGCGAAACCAGCACGGTCTGCGCGAGCACCGGCGATGCAGCGTCCGCAGTCCGCAAGACGCCGGTGGCGAGCCAAGGCTGGCGGCCGATCTCGGTCACCATCCAGCCTGCAATAATCGCGATGAAGCCGGCCGGCCAGGAGACGGCCGCAACATTCAGAAACACGCGGCTCGTATCGAGCTCTCCGCGGATCCATAGCCAAGCGCCCCATAAGACGAAGGCGAGAAGCGCAAAGCCGAGCCCAACCATCAGGCGAAAGGCGAAAAAGACTTCCGGGAGCGGCGGCCGGTCCGCGGCGGGAAATTGCTTCAAGCCAGGGTATTTTCCGTCCCAGTCGTGCTTGATGATCAAGCCGCCAAGATGCGGGATGGCGAATTGGAAGAGGTTGGATTCGGTCTTCTCGTCCGGCCAGCCAAAGACCACGAAAGGCGCGATTTCGTCGCTATCCCAATGGCCTTCGATCGCTGCGAGCTTCACGGGCTGATACTGGGCCGTGTCCAACCCATGCTCGTCGCCGATGAAGATCTGCAGGGGCGTGAGGATCAAGGCGAGGCCGAGCCCCATCCGCAGCATGGTGCGCGCATGGGCCGCAAACCGCCCGGCGAGCGCGAAGCGCGCGCCGACGGCAAGCACGACGATCGCCGTGGTGAGATAGGCGGCGGTCACCATATGCGCGAAGCGCCAGGGAAAAGTCGGGCTGAAGACGACATCCCACCAATTGAGCGGATAGGCGATCCCGTGGCGGACCTCGAAGCCGCTCGGATATTGCATCCAGGAATTGGCCGAAAGAATCCAAAAAGCCGAGGCCGCGGTGCCGATCGCCACTATGATGGCGGAGGTGAGATGCAGCCATGGCGGCACGCGATTATGGCCAAACAGCATGATGCCGAGGAAGCTCGCCTCGAGAAAAAAGGCGGTGAGCACCTCATAGGCCAGCAAGGGGCCAATGACATTGCCGGCGATATGCGAAAAGCGGCCCCAGTTGGTTCCAAATTCATAGGAGAGGACGAGGCCGGAGACGACGCCCATTGCGAAGGATATGGCGAAAATCTTGGTCCAGAACCGGGCGAGGTCGCGAAAGCGATCCTCTTTCGTCCAGATCCAGCGGGCGAGCAAGACCGCGATGAACGCCGAAAGACCGATGGTGAAGGCAGGGAAAATAATGTGGAAGGTGACGGTGAAGCCGAACTGGATACGGCTCAGCGTCGTGTGATCGAAATCCATCTCGAGCCTTTCGAAAGCGGCGCTGGTCCGCAGGCTGAATCGATGACCGATTGAAGCGAGGCCCGGCGCATCGATCGGGAAATGCGCTGCGATCGAGCGCGAGTCCGATCTGACAAATTATTGCGACGGTTTCGCTACGTTGCAATGCGTCAAGAGGACGCCGACCGCGTCCCGTTCAACGGATTTTCCGGGTCCCACCTGTAGCGCAGCGTCTCGAACCGCATGCCGAGCGCATCGACGAGAATGAGCTTGCCGACAAGGCCTTCTCCGAAACCGACGATCTCGCGGATCACCTCCAGCGCCATCATCGCGCCGAGAATCCCGGTCAGGGCCCCGAGCACGCCAGCTTCCGCGCAAGTGGGAACCGCGCCCTCCGGCGGCGGCTCAGGAAACAGGCAACGATAGGTCGGGTTGGGCTCCCCCGTTGGGCCTCTTTCATAGGGCCGCAGAACCGTCAGCGAGCCGTCGAAGGCGCCGACCGCCGCGGTGACAAGCGGACGCTTTTCGTAATAGCAGGCGTCGGAAGCTATGTAGCGGGTGGCGAAATTATCCGACCCGTCGGCGACGACATCAAAGCCCCGGACCATGTCCCGCGCGTTATCCGCTATGAGCCGCATTTTGAGCGGCGTCACCCGGACATGCGGATTCAATCTTTTGACGGCGTCGGCGGCGCTTTCAACCTTGGCGCGGCCAATGTCCTGAGCGCCATGCAAAACCTGCCGCTGAAGGTTCGAAAGCGAGACTGCGTCGTCGTCGACGATGCCGATCTCGCCGACGCCCGCCGCCGCAAGATATTGGATGAGCGGCGAGCCGAGCCCGCCGGCGCCTATGACGAGAACGCGCGCGCTTTTGAGCTTTTGCTGGCCGGGGCCACCGACGCCCGGAAGCACGATATGGCGCGCATAGCGCTCGATTTCTTCGGGAGAGAACATCGTCGCAGTCTAATCCGATTTCCCCGGAGGGGGAATCGCAGAGCCGCATCGATCAGAATGGCGAGCCGCCGACTCGCATATTGCCGCGACATAGGCCATTCTGGAATAGCGCTGCGGCCCCGACCGAGGCGGCGCGTCATGGCTGCTCCATCGTCAGGCTCAGCTTTGAAACGTCTACATATAGGGTGCGAGGGAGGGCGTAGATGACGCAAGGGCGGTTCCGCAGCATGTCGCCAGCGAAGACCGTTTTGCTGACGATGCTTGTTCTAGGATTGTGTCATTCCCCCGCGAGAAGCAACTGCCCCTATGGCGATACGAGCTATGTAGATGGTTCTACTATTAAAGCCTCCGACCAGATCTACATTTGCGCATTCGGACAATGGTTCAGGGACAGAGACATTGCTTCCGTCATAAATGTAGAGCAAGCTAATTTATGGGCCAATTGCTGCGGGTCGGCGGACTTAACGACTTACGCCAAGACAGTATGTAATGAACGACAAGAATGCTCGATACCTCCGGCGAATGGCTGGGCGGAGAAAAACCCGGATCCAAATAGCCAGAAACACTTATGGGTCAGGTATCATTGCGAAAGAGCGACGGGGGATATAGCAGTTTCGCACTATACAAAACAGGCTGAAGAAAACGCGCCGCTCAATATATCTTGCAAGCTATTCTAATTCCGCCGATTGGCTTGGTCAGGCCCCGGTCGCGTGTAATATCCGCTCAACCATAGGCCGGTAGCCTTCGCCGAACAGCCGCAGGTGGACGAGCGCAGGCCACAGACGGTAGATCGGTAAGCGCTCGTCATTATCAGGCTCCAGCGCTCCATAGGCTTCAGCGAAGGCGGCGCCGGGCTGGTCGAACAGACCCAGCATTGCGAGATCGACCTCGGCATGGCCATGATAGCAGGCAGGATCGATCAAGCCGCTGACCCGGTCGCCTGCCGCCAAAATGTTGCCGCCCCATAGATCGCCGTGGAGAAGCGCTGGCGTCGGCCGCGCCGGCAATCGGTTCGGAAGACCGGCGGCCAGGGCTTCGACGCGGCGCGCCAAAGCGGACGGGAGATGAGCAAGATGCGTCATCAACCGGTGCTCGGCCCAGAAGCGCGGCCAGTCTTCGGTCCAGCCGTTTTCGATCGCGACCGGCCCGAAAGCATAATTCGTCGGCCAGCCGTAACCCGTCCCCGCCGTCGCATGAAGCCTGGCCAGCGCCAGGCCGAGGCTCACCCAAGCCTTGCTTAGGGTGCCGCCAGCCGGAAGCAGCTCCATCACCAGCGCCTCGTCGCTCGCAGCCAAGACAGCGGGCGCGGGGGCGCCGCTGGCGGCGATGACGCGAAGCATCAAAGCCTCGGTTTGCGGCGCGGGTCCGTTCTTGACGATCGCCTCGCGTCCGTCAGCCAGAGCGATGCGCAGGACCTCGGACAGGTCGCCGCCGTGAACGGCTTCAACACGGCGGAGTTCGCCGCCGATGAGAGCCGCGCCGATCACGGCGAGTCTATTCATGTCTTCTCAGCGATTCGGCGGGCCAGCGCTCGCGCCCCGATTGTCACGTCCGTCCAGGTCGCCTCGAATCCGGCCGCCTCGCCGAAATAGGGATCGGCGACCGCCTCGCCTTCGCGGCCCTCGACGTAATCGAGCAGCAAGCGGAGTTCGGCGGCGGCGCCTTCCGGCTGCATCGCCTCGAGCGCGGCCAAATTTTTGAGATCAAGGGCGACAATATGGCTGAAGCGTTGAAAATCTTGGAGGCTCACCTGCCGCGCGCGATAGGAGCTGATGTCGACCCCATACCGGCTCGCCACCGCTTGGGCGCGCCGATCAGGCGGCTCGCCTACATGCCAGTCGCCGGTGCCCGCCGAGTCGACATCCACATCGAGGCCGATTCGCGCAACCTCGACGCGAAACGCCGCTTCAGCGAGGGGCGAGCGGCAGATATTGCCAAGGCAGACGAACAGGATGGCAGGCTTTCCGGACACGTCTTGCGACCCTCCATAACCATCTAACAATGCGATATTTCCAGCCCTCGCGCATGGCATGAGAGACGCGGCTGTAGAACTGATCCTGCCGACGATCTTCGTTCCCGCAAGCCGGCGGCGGGACGGCGACCAGAGAAGCCGCCTGCGAATCGCGCAATCAGGCGCTAAGCATCAATCGCAGCGCTAATCACGAGCGATGTGGCTCAGGCCTATTTCGCTAGCCACACTTCCACGCGACGATTTTTTCGCCTCCCGGCTTCAGAATCGTTGCAAACCGCAGGCGCCATATACGAAAGCGGCAGTAAGCTGTCCTTGGGCGCACGTAAGCCGGCGGACTCTAGAGCGGCGACGACCTTCGCCACTCGTTCGCCCGCGAGCTTTTGATTGGCGGCCCAACCGCCGGTGGCGTCAGCGAAGCCGACGATGTAGAATTGCTTGCCGGACACGCCTGCGGACGAGAGATGGCGGACGAGACGAACGATATCTTGCTGGGCTCGATTGTCGAGACGCGAACTGCCCGCTTCGAACCGAAAGACGATCGACGACCGTCGCATCTGCGTCAAGCGTCGAAATTGCTGGATAGCGTCGGACGGCACAAGCTTTCCAGCGGGCAGCGTCCGGCTAGGGTTGGCCAATATGGATTCCGTCCAACTATGTTGTTCAGAGCTGTCCTGAAAAGTTATCCCTTGGTCAACAAACTCCGCCTCCTGCACCGTCGCCTGTGCCTCGTCCGAAAGGGCGAATTTGATCAGGTCGACGGCCGTCGAATCCGAAGGAGCGCCGATCGTATAAAGATACAAGCGCCGGGTTAGAGGATATTCCTCGGTCTTGACGGAGAATTGGGAGGGGCTGCTGGCTATCCCGCACTGCGATGTGATCGTCAGCGCGACATTCCTGCCGATGTAGGGCAGGCCAATGAAGCCAATAGCGTCAGGATCTCGCGCCACTTCGCTTGTCAGTAGCTCGCTCGATTCCAAGGCCTGCGCCTGAGGTGAAACGTCCAAATGCGAGGGACCAAGAACCAGGCTTTTGAAAGTATCGAAAGTGCCGGATTTATTGTCCCGCCGGAAAACCTTGACTAGGCGATCGGGGCCGCCAACATCCTTCCAACTGGTGATCTGGCCGGAGAAAATATGCGCGATCTGCTCGAGGCTCATCTGTTTCACTGGGTTGTTCGGGTTCACGATCACTGCGACGCCGTCGAGCCCCAAAACATGCTCGTTGCCGCGCGCAAATATATCGACTCCAAAGCGAGCGTTCACAAGCCTTGCTTCCTCTGGATTCGCCTGGCGCGACGCCATCCCGATCAACGCTTTGCCATCAATTAAGCCTGGCGCCGCCGTCGCCGACCCATGCGCCTGAAGATCAATGACGGCGCGAATTCCGGCGGATGACTTGATCGTAATTTCCTGTTCTTCATTGCCGCTCAATTTGGATGACGGCTTAACCCCCATCCGCTTCAAACCATAGGCGTCGATCAACATCGGCATCAGACGTTCGCCGATCGTGTTGGACCCATAAATGCCGAAACGGGGCGGTGTGGCTGGAAGCGACGCTGTGACAGGAGCAGATTGGCTAGACGGGCAGGAGACGTTGATTCCTCTCACAGCGGATGAAGGATATTCCAGGGGCTTCGAGCCTCCCGTGACAAAGAGTAGAAACTTGCCGTCAAGAGTCTCGAAGCGCTCTGCGTTGATCTGGGTTCCATCGGAGAGGCAAAAGAGAGTTTGCCCAAGGGCGGCCGGAGAGAGGAAACTCATCGCGAATAACGCCGGCAGAGCTTCGCGCCAGAGAGGCAACCATCGAACCATCATGACCACCCGATATAGAGCACAACCATTCATTATAGAAGTCGTAGTCAATTTGTTGTTTTCCTGAATACGCCAGGTTGAGCCGGCCAAAAATCACGGTCTCATGTGGAGCTTGCGGGTCCAACCGGTGCAAAGTCCGTGGCGTCGAATAATGCGCCCTCTTGTTGCGCATACTCTTAGAGATCAGCTTCGCCTCCTTTGCGTCGGCGATGTCGAAAAGTGCATGTTGTGATGTTTAAAGTCCCGCGCCTTAAAGCCAAGCAGATGACGCCGGAAACGTGCTCCGGGGCGCCGACAGCACGCTTTAGTCGCCGATTTTCTTAACTATATCCATGTTCACACCCAACGCGCATTGTGGATATCTCATCAGGATCATGCGCTCCTCGTCGCCGTAGCGACCCGTCGCGCGGAAAGACTGCGAACTCCCAACCGAAGCCTCGATTACGCCGGCGGAATCGATCGTTCCACTCCATCCGTATGCAGTTCCTCGAAATTCATGCTCCCAGGCGATCTGCCCCTGCCGGATCGTCACATTGATGGAGAGACTAGGTTTTGTTCCGCAAGCGTTGTCCGAGCGCGCCAAATAGCGGCCGTTCGCGACGCCCATTGCATGCGCATTCAAGCAGCTCTGCTCGGCGCGAGTGATTGCAGCTTCCGCTTCGGCGCGGCGGCTTCCCGGGGCCCGGTATCGATCGAGGTAATCCCAATAGCAGTTTTGCACGACGCAGGTCGCGGCGTTGCGTGCGCATTGCTGCGCTGACTGCCACATTGAGTCTTCCGGTTGAGCCTGCAGCGCTTCGTCCTGAGCTCGTCGCGGCGCCTCCTCCTGAATGCGACCTTGCCGCGCAGAGTCGCATTCAACCCGAGCGCCTTCGGCGATGGCATCGAATTCGTCGCGCGAATGGCCTGTCGGAAACTGCCGTAAATAAGAATCGATGCAGATCGACACGAAGCAGAGCTGCCCTAGCCTCGTGACGTCACTCACGCATTCGCGTGTCTTGCGAGCCTCCTCCTCGTCGGTCGACAGGAGCTGCATAGGCGTCACGCTGGGGCAGGATCGGCCGAACCAGCGGCAGCGGTATTCCGGCGAAAGGACCAGACCAACTAAGACGACGAGCAGCGGCCAGAGAACCATAGAACCGCCGATCAACCAGACGCGGCCTCCAAGGCGAGGCGGCCTAGGCGGCTCGGTTATAGGCGGCGGTGTGGGTGGGGACGGCGGCTCCTCGCATCCACGAGCCTCGTTAATCGTATACTCGTTCTGGCCCTGACCGCACGTTTCCGGCATGGCGTTTTCCCAACAGGTTTCGGCTTGCAAGCATGCGTCCGAGGTCGCTACCTCGACGCGCTCGGACTTAAGAATGTGATTGACGATCTCCAGACCAATCCGAAACAGCGTAGCCGCTTCGGGCGATCGTCTTCGAGAACCTGCAAACCCATCCGCCACCTCCGCCCCAATTGGTGGAAAACACTAAACAATATGGCTTGTCGCCGCGGAGCGGCGGCCATAGAGCACGTCGTCAAGCTTCGGTATTATGGCTAAAGGGCAAGCAATGGATTCCAAAGAGTGTGTAGGCGCTAGCTTCGCAATAGGGTAAATAAGGGCCAAGATCATTACGCCAGAACGTGTTGGCGTTCGGCCGCCGCATTCTACCCATGGCCCTCTGCTTGCTCTTCATCAACACCGGCAAAGGGTCAGTAGCGTTCAGCCGGCTCTCCCCTCGGCGCTTTTGATTTGGCTCATTCTGCCCCGGTTTACGATTCTCGACAAGGTTGATCCCTCTTCATTGGGGAGATCAAAGGTTGTCGGATTGGGTCCCAGCGCCGACGTGACGGGCGGCGCGATAGACGCTTTTGCCGCTTCCGAGCCCTCGGCTAACAAGCTTGGCCAGCTTTAGGTTTTGTTAAAGGATGAAGCCGCGTACCGAAGCGCGAATGGTCCGTCGTGACCGCGCAGCCGCCGCGGTCACGCTGACTAAGTCAGGTTCTTGCTATGGGGCCGACGCTGTGCTCAGGGCTCCTGCCGCTCCAGCGCCCCGCTTCCCCGATGGGCGCCTTCGCCTCAAGCCGCCTGCGCCGAGGCCGTGAGAGCATCGCAGACGTCGTCGACGACGCGCTCGACGAGGTCGAGATTGTCGCCCTCCCCCATCACCCGGATAACCGGCTCGGTTCCCGACGCGCGAATGACGAGGCGACCGCTGTTGCCGAGTTTCTCCCGGCCGGCCTCGATGGCGTGGATGACGCTCTCCTCCTCCAAAGGCTTCCCGGTCTTGAACTTCACATTCTTCAAGACCTGCGGCAGAGGCTCGAAGCGATGGCACACTTGGCTCACCGGCTTCCCTTCCCGCTTCACGATCGCCATCAATTGCAAGGCCGCGACGAGGCCGTCGCCCGTCGTGTTATAGTCGCTGAGGATGATATGGCCGGATTGCTCCCCGCCAAGATTATAGCCATGTCGGCGCATATGCTCGAGCACGTAGCGATCGCCGACGGGCGTGCGGGCGAGCGAAAGGCCAATGCCATCCAGATAGCGCTCCAGGCCAAGGTTCGACATCACTGTCGCGACAATGCCCGGCTGCGCGAGCCTGCCATCATCCTTCCAGCTCTGCGCCACCGCCGCCATAAGCTGATCGCCGTCGACGACCTTACCCATCTCGTCGACGATGATCACCCGATCCGCGTCGCCATCCAGCGCGACGCCGACATCGGCGCGAACTTCCCAGACCTTCTTGATGAGCGCTTGCGGCGCGGTCGAGCCGACGTCGCGATTAATGTTGAACCCGTCGGGCTCGACGCCGATCGCGATGACCTCGGCCCCAAGCTCCCACAATGCCTCTGGCGCGACTTTATATGCCGCGCCGTTCGCGCAATCGACTACGATGCGCAGACCCTCGAGCGAGAGATTGCGCAACAGCGTCCGCTTGGCAAATTCGATATACCGCGCGCGATCGCCCTCGACCCGCATGGCCCGGCCGAGATCGGCGGGCTTCGACAATTTGAGGGCGAAATCCTTCGCGAGCATGGTCTCGATTTTCGCTTCGACCTCGTCGGACAATTTATATCCGTCCGGGCCGAAGAGCTTGATTCCATTGTCCTCGTAAGGATTGTGCGAGGCGGAGATCATGACGCCGATATCGGCCCGCATCGAGTGAGTGAGCATGGCTACCGCCGGCGTCGGCATCGGCCCGAGCAAAAGCGCGTCCATGCCGACTGACGTGAAACCCGCGACCATGGCGTATTCGATCATATAGCTCGAAAGCCTGGTGTCCTTGCCGATCACAGCCCGATGGCGATGGTCGCCACGCTGAAAAACGACGCCGGTCGCCTGCGCGACTTTCATGGCGAGTTCCGGCGTGATCGCCGCATTGGCGAGCCCCCTGATTCCGTCCGTTCCGAAATATTTGCGAGCCATCGCGCGAACATCCCTCAAAAGCGTGGTCAATAAAAATAGCAGAGCTTGTCGATTAAATCATTCAATTGAGTAAATATATAGAAAGTATCGGCGTACCATCTCGGCCCCGCCGACAATCAGCTAACATAAAAATTCTATGCTTCGGCCTTAACATTTCACGACCGGACGCATTCGCGCGCGATCAGGGATGGATCGGGCTCAGGCGTTGGACCGAACTTTGCCCCAAATTACTGCTTTCGTCATAGCCTGCGCGATGCAAAAATCGCTTGATCAAGGCGCGGAAAAAGATTCACCTTCGCTTGCGCGGCGCGTGCGATCGACCATGTCCCAATATCCAATATGATGCGGGAGCCGATCGCCTTGGGGCATAAGTCGTCCCTCGCGGCAAGAGAAGCGCCCCAGATCCTTTCGCGCCGAGGTCATGGCGATTTATTGCGAGGGGGCTCGCAGCCTTAGATCCACGCGCCCCCGACGTTCAAGTTTGGGCGAAAATGCGCTGTTTTATGGAAAATGCGCTGTTTTATAAAAGCGCGCAAATTCATGGGAATCACGCTTCATGACGCTTTTCGACAGAACCTGGCTCACCTTCCTTGCGGCGGCTCTCTTGCTCGGGATCGCTTTGCCGGCCGCTCGCGCGGACACTGAGGCTAGCCCGGCGGCGCGGCTCGACCGACTAGAGACGGAGCTTGCGGCCGCGCGAACGACGCTCCAGCTTGCGCAAGGATATGGCGTCCCGCCCGCGGACATCGGCGACGCCGACGAACTCCCTTATCCCCGGCCTCACCAACAAGGACCCGCCGGTCTCACGGTTCGGATCGATCGCCTCGACAATCAGATGCGCCAGATCAACGGGCAGATCGAGCAATTGCAGTTCGAAACCCGCAGGCTCTCGGAGCAGCTGAGGAAATTTCAAGAAGATGTCGATTTCCGTTTCCAGGACGTCGGCGGGCGCTCCCCGCCGCCGCCCGGCGGACCAAAACCCGTCCAAAAGCGCACCGACGCGCCGGAAAGCGTCATCGAACCAGGCGTCGACCCGCAGCGCTTCGCGACGACGGCGCCAAACTCGGCGCGACCCAGCCGGCGGCGACGCCTTCAACCCGGACGACGATCCGGATGCGCCGGGAGCGCCCGCCCTCTGGGAAGCCCAGCCGCGACGGCGCCGGATGGCCGGACTTCGGGCCTGAGCGCGGCGCGAACGCCCAGCCGCAGCGACACAGCCGGGCTCGACCAAAACGATCCGGACGCGCCGCTCGACCTTACAGGCGGTAGATTGCATGCCGAGCAATCCTCGCCGCCTCCGGCCCTAACTGCGAAGCCTGGGCCAGGCATTGCGCCCCAAGCAGCGGTCGCGTCGCCTGGCGGCGTCACGGCTGGCGGAACGGTGATCGCCGGCGCGCCGGCGAACCCGGTCAAGGAGGAATTCGACCTTGCGCTCGGCTATTATCGGCAGAAGGAATATGAAAACGCGGAAAAAAGCTTCGCCGCCTTTCTCCAGAAAAACCCCAAGAGCAAAATGGCCTCAGACGCCACCTATTATCTCGGCGAAAGCTTCTTCCAGCGCGGCCGTCAGCGCGAGGCGGCGGAGCAATATCTGAAGATCTCGACCCAATACGCCAATTCGCCGCGCGCGCCCGACGCTTTGCTGCGCCTCGGCCAATCGCTCCAAACCCTCGGCGCCAAAGAACAGGCCTGCGCCACATTCGGCGAAATCGTGCGCAAATATCCGAACGCGTCCGCGTCGGTGAAATCCGGCGCGGAGCGGGAAGCGAAACGCGCCCAATGTTGAGCCCGCGACGCGCGACCTCGACCCCGACCGCGCCGCTGCGCCGGATGGGGCAGCGGCCCGCACGGTGGAGGCGGCGCAGTTGAAGGCGGCCTTTTCGCCTGACGCCATTGCCGAGGTTATTTCCGTCGTCCTTGGGACGCCGCGCGCGGCGTCTTGCTCGCCGTTTCCGGCGGACCCGACTCAATGGCCCTGATGCTGCTCGCCGCCGAATGGGCGCATTTGCGCGCGGGGCCGCCGCTTTGCGTCGCAACGATCGATCACGGTCTGCGCAAGGACTCGCGCTTCGAGGCGGAGCAAGTCGCCCAATGGGCGGCGGCGCGCGCCCTGCCCCATACGATTCTCGTCTGGAACGGCGGGGGCCTGAAATCGCGTATTCAGGAGCGGGCTCGGGAGGCGCGCTATGAACTCCTCTTCGCATATGCAGCCCGAATCGGCGCGGATATTGTCGCGACGGCGCATCACGCCGATGATCAGGCCGAGACGATCCTTTTCCGGCTGCTGCGCGGAAGCGGCCTCGCCGGCTTGTCCGGCATGGCGGAGTCCTGCACACGCAATGGACTTGTTCATTCCCGCCCTTTGCTGCAATGCAGCAAGGCCGAGCTCGTCGCGCTTTGCGAGGCGAAGGCGCATCCCTTCCTGAACGATCCATCGAATCAAAATCCAGCCTACGCCCGGACCCGAATGCGCGGCCTGAGCGGCTTTCTTGCGGAACAAGGGCTCGACCGAAACGCCCTGCTTCGCTTGGGCCGCCGCGCCGCGAGGGCCGAGGCGGCCCTCGCTGCGCAGACTGAAATTGCTCACGCCAATGTGATCGCGAAGCGCGAGCCTGGGCGTTTTTCCGCTAATTTTATTTGCCTTGCGGACGAGCCGGAGGAAATTTTTCTGCGGGTCCTCGCTCGGGAAATCAAAATGCTGAGCGAGGAGAAGCCTGTTTTGCGGCTGGCGCGGCTCGAGGCGCTGACCCTTACGCTGCGCCATGCGCTGGGCGCGGGCGAAGCCTTCGCCGCCACTTTGGGGGGCTGCGCGATTCGGCTTCGCCGTGATGGGACCCTTACCCTCACGCGGGAAAGCGGGCGGCGACGGGGCCTTGCAAACACACAGCCGACGCCTTGCGGCCGGTCTTGAAGGCGAGCCCGCTATTCCAAGGGCGATGCTTCCCCTTGGCAAGGCTGAGGACGACGCCTACATTATTCCGATCGCCTCATCGGCAGCAGGCGTCATCTTTTTGAATGGACGGCCGGCCTTCCGGTCTGAACGGCCTGTAGCGGGAACGACAATGAATCCGAACTTCCGAAATTTCGCGCTTTGGGTAATCATTATCCTGCTCGTGGTCGCGCTGGTCATGCTGTTCCAGAACCCGGGCCAGCGGGCGCCGACGCAAGACATCTCGTTCAGCCAGCTCCTGAATGAGGTCGACCAGGGGCATGTCCGCGAGGTCACCATCGCCGGCAATGAGATCACCGGCCATTTCACCGACAATCGCGCCTTCGCGACCTATGCGCCGAATGATCCGACCCTGGTGCAGAGCCTCTACAAGAAGAACGTGTCGATCTCCGCCAAGCCGCCGTCCGAGGGCAATAACTGGCTCCTGACGCTGCTCGTCAACGGCCTGCCGCTCATCGCCATCTTCGGCGTCTGGATCTTTCTCTCGCGCCAGATGCAGGGGGCGGGCGGCAAGGCCATGGGCTTCGGCAAATCCAAGGCCAAGCTTCTGACCGAGGCGCATGGGCGGGTCACTTTCGAGGACGTCGCCGGCGTCGACGAGGCCAAGGAGGACCTGCAGGAGATCGTCGAGTTTCTGCGCGATCCGCAAAGGTTCCAGAGGCTCGGCGGACGCATCCCGCGCGGCGTCCTTCTCATCGGACCGCCCGGCACCGGCAAGACCCTGCTCGCCCGCGCCATAGCCGGCGAGGCCAATGCCCTTCTTCACCATCTCGGGCTCCGATTTCGTCGAGATGTTCGTCGGCGTCGGCGCGAGCCGCGTCCGCGACATGTTCGAGCAGGCCAAAAAACGCGCCCTGCATCATCTTCATCGATGAGATCGACGCGGTCGGGCGGCATCGCGGCGCGGGCCTCGGCGGCGGCAATGACGAGCGCGAGCAGACCTTGAACCAGCTGCTTGTCGAGATGGACGGGTTCGAGGCGAATGAGAGCATCATTCTGATCGCCGCCACCAACCGTCCCGACGTGCTCGACCCGGCTCTGCTGCGTCCCGCCGCTTCGATCGCCAGATCGTGGTGCCTGGAACCCGGATGTGGTCGGCCGCGAGCGCATCCTTAAAGTGCATGTCCGCAAGGTGCCTCTCGCGCCGGACGTCGAGCTCCGGACGGTGGCGCGCGGCACGCCGGGCTTTTCCGGCGCGGATCTCATGATCTCGTCAATGAGGCGGCGCTTCTGGCGGCGCGGCGCGGCAAGCGCGTCGTCACCATGGCCGAGTTCGAGGATTCCAGGACAAGATCATGATGGGCCGAGCGGCGCACCATGGTGATGACCGAGGACGAGAAAATGCTCACCGCCTATCACGAGGGCGGCCACGCCATCGTCGCGCTCAGCGTGCCGGCGACCGATCCGGTGCATAAGGCGACGATCATTCCGCGCGGCCGCGCGCTCGGCATGGTGATGCAGCTGCCCGAGCGGGACAAGCTCTCGATGACCCTATGAGCAGATGACCTCGCGCCTTGCGGTCTGCATGGGCGGCCGGGTTTCGGAGGAGATCATTTTCGGCAGGACAAGATCACCTCCGGCGCCCAATCCGACATCGAGCAGGCGACCAATCTTGCGCGCGCCATGGGTGACCCGCTGGGGCTTCTCCGACGAGCTCGGCACGGTGATGTATGGCGACAACCAGCAGGAGGTCTTCCTCGGCTATTCGATGGGGCGGCAGACCACCATCTCCGAGGCCACCGCGCAGAAGATCGACTCGGAAGTGCGCCGGCTGGTCGAAATGGGGCTCGGCGAGGCGCGCCGGATCATCACCGAGCGGCGCAACGACCTCGAGACCCTGGCCAGGGGCTGCTCGAATTCGAGACCCTGACCGGCGAGGAGATCCTCGGCCTGTTGCAAGGCCGCCGCCCGGTGCGCGACACCGGCGACGACGCAACAACGCCGCTGCGCGGATCTTCCGTGCCAACCACAGGCGTCATCCGCCCGCCAAAGGCGGGGCCCGAGCCCGGCGGATTGGAGCCGCAGCCGCAGGCGTGACCAACGCCAAACGTCGCGCCAAGCGGCGGCAAGATAGAGCTTTGCGGCCGCCTTTTGCTGAAAAAGGTGGCCGCACTTGCGTCGAGAGATTGCTTAGCGAAGATCGCAATCGCGGAATGCCGACCGAGAGCGCTGGCCGCGAATCCCCTAAGCCGCCGACGAGCTTATGCGTCTTCGTAGAAGGTCTCTGGAGCCTTGACGCAGCTTGGCTCTCAGCGGCGAGGCTGTCGAAGGCTTACTTCGGCTTCGCCTTGCTTTTCGCCGTCGTTCCTTGCGCAGGCTTCTCCTGCGCCGCTGCGGGAAGCAATTCATAGACGCGCTCAGGCGGACGGCAAAGCACCGCCTTGGTTTCGGTCGCCACAATTGGCCGCTCGATCAGAATCGGGTGTTTCACCATCGCGTCGATCAGGGCGGCGTCGGTGAGGCTCGCGTCGCCTAGTCCCAATTCGTCGAAGGGCGTCCCGCGCCTGCGCAAGATCGCCCTCGGTTTCAGCTGCAAGCGCGCGAGAAGGCCGCTCAGAACCGCCTTTGTCGGCGGCTCCTTCAGATAAGGCACAATGAGGGGCTCGATCCCCGCGTCGCGGATAAAGCCCAAAACCTTGCGCGAGGTGGCGCAGGATGGATTATGGTAAATAACCAAGGCCATGCGGCTCTAGCCTATGCTGCGACTTGGTTGCCCGCCACAAAAAACCGGCGCTTCGCGAGAAACGCCGGGGAGTTTAGGGCGGGGAACCCAGGAGGAAGAGCCGACGGGCTCGGGTCCCTCACCCGACCTCAATCAAGACTGGCCTGCACCGAGTATCGTGACAGCGCGGCGATTTTGCGACCAGCAGGAAATATCGTTGCAGACCGCGACGGGACGCTCCTTGCCATAGCTGATGGTGCGGATCCGCGAGGCGGGGATGCCGCGGGCGACGAGATAATCCTTGGCCGCCTCGGCGCGCCTTGCGCCCAAAGCGAAATTATATTCGCGGGTGCCGCGCTCGTCGGCATGGCCCTCGACCGTAAAGCTGTAGCGGGCGTATTGCTGCAGCCAGCGCGCCTGCTTGTCGAGGGTCGCCTGCGCCGTCGGGCTCAATTCGCTTGAATCGCTCTCGAAGAAGACCCTGTCGCCAACATTGACGGCGAAATCCTGTGGACTGCCAGGAGCGCCGCCCCTGCCGCCCGCGCCGAGGCCGGCAAGAGCGGCCTGATCTTCGGCCGGGTTCTTGGCGCAAGCGGCGATCGCGAGGGCGGCGCCCAGCACGGCGGCGAATCTCAATCCGCTCGTCCGTTTGAGAAAGCTCATCCCTTTCCTCCTTATGTGGCCGCAGGACATAGCCTGTCCTAGCGGCCGCTGGTTAATGGAAGGTTCCGTCAACCTTTACAGAAGTCTCTCGGGAAGCGTTGCATTTGAGCAATCGACCCTGATGGTTAACCTCGCATTGATGGCGGCAATGGGGCCGGCGAGCCGTCTCGCGGCGCGCTGTCGGCGCCATCGTTTCTTCCTGTTCAAATTTCTCATTCCCTCTCTTGAGCGCCTCCCGATCGGACGGAATCATCTGGTCGAAAAGGAATCGCTTAAATTCAAAGAGTTGGAGCATGTTCTGATCGAAAAAGTCGTTCAACTTTTTCGGAACATGCTCTAACGACGCAAGCTTTCGCCGCGCTGGCCGCGCAGCGATCAATCCGGGTCCAAAAAAGACCAGACAGAGCTTTAGCTTCTTGAATTGTCCCCGCCTCGGCTCAATTCAGGAGCGGGCTCCATGCCGGGTCCGAGCCGAAGCTCGGCGTCGGGACGGGAAATTCGCTTCGGCCGAACACATCGACCATGAAAATCTTCGCGCCGCTTTGTCCGCCAGGGTCCCGGAAAAACATGAGATAGAGCCCGTTCGGCGCCCAGGTCGGGCCTTCATTATGATAGCCTTCGGTCAAGATCCGCTCGCCAGATCCGTCCGCGCGCATGACGCCGATCGCGAAATTGCCGCTCTTCTGCTTGGTGAAGGCGATGAAGTCGCCCTTCGGCGACCAGACCGGGGTTGAATATCGTCCCTCGCCGAAGGAAATGCGATGCGGCGAGCCGCCGCTGGCCGACATGACATAGATCTGCTGGGAGCCGCCGCGGTCCGATTCGAAGACGATCTGGGTCCCGTCCGGCGAATAACACGGCGAGGTGTCGATTGCGCTCGAGTCTGACAGCCGCGTCGTCGTGCGCGAACGCAAATCCATCGAATAGAGATTCGAGGTGGCGCCCTGCGCCAGCGACATGATGATCTTCTGTCCGTCGGGCGAAAACCGCGGCGAGAAGGTCATGCCGGGGAAATTGCCGACGACCTCGCGCTGACCGGTCTCGATGTTCAGCAAAAGCACCTTCGGATCCGAAACGCCGAAGGACATATAGGTCACGTCCTGCGACGAAGGCGAGAAGCGCGGCGTCACCACAAGATCGTCGCCACGGGTCAGATAGCGCACATTGGCGCCGTCCTGGTCCATGATCGCCAGGCGCTTGCGGCGATTCTCCTTCGACCCCGTCTCGTCGACGAATACGACGCGCGTGTCGAAGAATCCCTGCTCGCCGGTAATGCGCGAAAAGATCGCGTCCGAGACGATATGCGCGATGCGGCGCGAATTATTGGGGTCGGTGACATATTGCTGGCCGGCGACCTGACCGCCCAACGCGACGTCCCAAAGCCGGAACTCGGCCTGCAGCCGCCCGTCGGGGCTGCGGCTGGCGCGGCCGGTCACGACGAATTGGGCGTTGATCGCGCGCCACGCCTCCATGCGCGGCGGCTGATCCGGATTTGCGATCTGCTCGACGAAGGTCTTCGGATCGATCGGCGAAAGAAAGACGGACCGCTTGAAATTATTGGTGACGATTCCAGTCAGCTGAGCGCTCGCGGCGGCGTCGCCGGCGAAAGCCGTCACCGCGATCGGAATCGGCTGGAACTCGCCCGACCTGCGCACGTCGAGGTAGCGATCCTGCTGCGCCGAAGCCGGGGAAAGCCCCAAGCCCGCGGCAAGGCCCGCGCCGGCAAGGACGATCGCCGACCTGCGGGTCAGGAGGCTAGGCTTTTCATTCAAATCAAAATCCGCGCGCAAGGAAACGGCTCGGCTATTTGGCGTGGAATTGGAAGATCTCACAGCATCTCCTCCGGATCGAAGCGAACGATCCGGCCTTTCCATTGATCGTAATAGGGCTGGTATTGCGCCGGAATATGCAGCGGATCGCAGCGCCGCACGGCCCGAAGCGCGCTTTCAGCCAAGTTGCGCAGGTTCGGATCGGATGGCGGATTGAGCAGGGAGGGCTGGCCGATCAGCGAACCATCCTGCGCATATTGGACGTGAATCTCTGGCACATATTTCTTCTGGCCGGCGGCCCCGATATAATTCCAGCAGCGCTTGTACTGCTCCTGCAGCAATCCGTCGAGCATGCTCCAGAGCGAAGGCGACATTTTCGCCGCGCTCGCGGTCGGCGACCCAAGCGACGCCTCCTGCTGAAGCTCCCGCCCTGTCGATTGCTTTCGCTGCGGCGCGTCCTTGCTCAAAAACCTGGATATGTCGCCCGGATCGAATTTTTGCGTCGGCTCCGCGGATTCATCGCCCGATTTTGGCTTCGAGATCGGTTTTTCGACAGGCTTTTCAGGAGTTTCCTTCTGTTTTTCCTGGTTGAGCAATTTCGCCAATTGGTCCGGCTTGAATTTCGGCTCCTCCTTTTTCGGCTTTTCGACCGGCTTCGGTTCGGCCTTGGGTTCGGTCTTGGGCCTTGGAACTGGCTTAGGCTCGACGGCTTCTGCGTCGTCGGGCTGTGGCTTCGCCTCCGATTGAGGCGGAGGCGGCGACTTTGCTGGTTCCGGTCTCGGCGCTGGCTTCGGCGGCTCCTCGGCTGGATGCGGCGGCGGCGCCGCCGCGCTGCGGTCCGGCGGCTTCGGGCCTCTTTCGACTCCTCGCGGCCCGGATCCGGCTCGCGCTTCAGCGGCGAAGGCGGCGCGGGGACGTCCGTCTTGGCGTCGACCTGCGACGGCTGCGGTTTGAGTTCGGCGATCTCGGCGCGTTTTTCGGATCTCTGGTTCGGCCTGACTTGCTTCGCCGTCTTTTCGCCTTTCATGATTTGATTGAATTCTTTGTCGCTGACCATCTCGACGGGAATGCTTTCGCGCGCGTCCTCGAATCGCGACGCGCGCGAAAAGGACAGCAGCAATGCGGCGAGCAGAAGCAGATGGACGCCGCCGGAGAGCGCAAGACCTGGCTTTTCGCGCAGCGACATCGCCGTTCAGTTCTTGCTAGGATCCGTGACCAGCGCGACCTTCTTATATCCCGCCGTGGTGACGATCGACATGACTTCGGCAATCCGGCCATAGTTGACCTGGTTCGCCCCCCGCACATAGATCCGTTCGTCGAACCCCGCCTTGGCGACCTCCTTCAGCTTATCCGCAAGCTGCCCGACGTCGACCGGCTGATCCATGACATAGACGACGCCCTTGTCGTCGACGGCGACGGAAAGCGGCTTCTGCTCGATGTTCAGCGCCGCGGCCTTGGTCTGGGGCAAATCAATCGGGACGCCAGTCGCGAGCAAAGGCGCCGCCACCATGAAAATGATCAAGAGAACCAACATGACGTCGATGAAAGGGGTCATGTTGATCTCAGCCATAGCGCCATAGCGCGGGACGCCGCGCCGCCTGCGTCCGCCGCCTCTGCGCACAGCAACACTCGACAAGGCCATATCAAAATCTCCCGCGCTGGGCTCTCATGGTTCGACCTTGGCGCTTGAAGCCGCAAGCGCCAGTAAAACTGGACCAGACCTAAAGAAGCCGACGCCTCGATCAGTAAGCGCTCTAGAGCTTGTTCCGAAAAAGTTGATCGACTTTTTCGATCAGAACATGCTCCAACTTATTGATCTGGAGCGAGCTCTTTTCGATCGGATGATTCCATCCGATCGGAGCGCGCTCTAGGCCGCCTGATCGTGAACCGAACGCTGATCAATCTGACGCGACAGGATCGAAGAGAATTCGTCGGCGAATCCTTCGAGCTGCGCCTGCTTCTTGGCGACGTCGCCTTGCAGCTTGTTGTAGGCGATCAACGCGGGGATCGCCGCGAAGAGCCCGATCGCGGTGGCGAAAAGCGCTTCCGCTATGCCCGGAGCGACGACCGCGAGCGAAGTGTTCCGCGAAGCCGCGATCGAGCGGAACGACGACATGATGCCCCAGACCGTTCCGAACAGACCGATGAAGGGACTGGCCGAGGCCACGGTCGCCAGCACCAGAAGATTGGATTCGAGCTTCTCGACCTCGCGCGCGATCGCGACATCGAGCACTTTCTCTATTCGGGCCTGCAGGCCCATGAAGGACGAACTCGCGCCCTGCACCGTGCGCCGCCATTCCCGCATCGCGGCGACAAACAGGCTCGCCATTCCCGTCGTCGGCCGCGACGACAAGGTGGCGTAAAGCTCATCGAGGGAAGCGCCCGACCAGAAGACGTCCTCGAACTGGGCCATGGCGCGCTGCGTCCGGGCGAGGAGAATCACTTTGTTGATGATGATCGCCCAGCACCAGACCGACGCCGCAAGCAGTCCGATCATGACGATCTTGACGACAAGGTGGGCGGACCAGAACATGCTCAAAAGCGAGACTTCGGCGCCGGGCCCCGGCAAGCCGGCGGCTGCAATATCGGCAGGATTCATCTCGTTCGTCCTCCTTCAGCCGGCGGGTCGGGCGCCAAGGCGATTGCACGCATAAACTTTCGGGCCTTTCTTGGCGCGGAAATCGGTCATTTCTGGGGCTACGCGCACGCCTGCCGCCTCAGCAGGTTCTCTTGATGGCCCCATTCCCGCTCTAGGAAATCTACAGGGCCTAGACCTTGCGACCTTTGTTGCTACCGGCCCGGCCGGACGCAACAAAATCCGTTCCGGCGCGCTGTCTGAACGCCGCTCAAGACTTTAGCCTTGATTGAGGTTAACGTCGCGTTAAATCCAACATCCTCATTTTGCTAATGATTGTTCCGTAATGCGTCGCAAATATGTTGTGTAGGCGTTTTATCTAACCAACCCGGCTTAAAAGCTCTAGCGTTGTATTAGGTATTTGCTAAATTCGCGAAAATAAGGACAAGGCCAAGCTAGGTTTTCACCTTCACTCTGACAAAAATGGGGCTTTCTATTCCCGTGTGACGACTCGGGAGCAGCTCGTCGGCTCCAAGTGGCTGGGATTCTCGCGTTGCTCATCCCAAGGAAGGCAATGACTAAAATCGTAGCGGTCGCCGCCGTAGGACAAAATGGCGTCATTGGGCTCAACGGGCGGCTTCCATGGCCGGCGCAAGACGGCGAGATTCCGCTATTCCAGGAGGTCACGCTAGGCGGCGCGCTCATCGTGGGCGCGAGAACAATCGCAAGCCTGCCGAAACGCCTTGATCTCGGCGACCGCAGGCTTTGGACATGGTATGGCTATAAGGAAGGTCACGAAGGTCCAATTGCGCTGATCGAACGCGTCGCTCGATGCGATCCCGGGCGTACAATTTTCATCTGCGGCGGCGGCGCGACCTATGCCGCATTCGCAAAATACACGAACGAACTCATCATCACGCGGGTCAATTACAGCGGGCCAGGCGACAAGTGGTTTCCCTGGGCCGAATTCGCCGCATTGCGGGCGCAGTCGGCAGGCGCCAGCCGGACGTGAGCCGCCTCACTCGCCTCCTTGCGCCAGCCCCTTGAGCTTGGCCAGGACCTCCGCCGGAATGCGTATCGCGCGTCCGCCAGCGACGACCGCGATCCGGACCCTCGCCCTCACGAGCGGCTCGCTCTCGCGCAGAATCGCCTGCGCCATATCAATCGAGGCGCCGCCAATCGCGTGCGTACTTGTCTCGACGCGCAGGACATCGTCCATGAGCGCGGGCTTTACAAAATCAAGCGTCATGCTGCGCACCACGAAGCTAAAGCCTCCGGCGCCGCCATTGGCGAAGATCGCCCTGTGATGAATGCCGAGCGCGCGTAGAAATTCAGTCCGGCCGCGCTCCAGGAAACGCAGATAGGAGGCGTGATAGACGACGCCGGAAAAGTCCGTGTCCTCGTAATAGACGCGAACGCCGAAGCGGTGCGGCTCGGACGAGCCGACGAGGGCGCTTGCATCTTCCTCGAAACCGCGCGGCATGGGGACCGGCTTTGCTCGACTTTCCCGCGACGCCCTAGCCCTGCCGTTCCGGCGTGACGACGATTAGCCCGTCCAGTTCCTCGGTCACCTTGATCTGGCAACTGAGCCGCGAGTTCGGTTGAACTTTATAGGCGAAGTCCAGCATGTCCTCCTCCTTGTCGGACGGTTTGCCGGTCAAGCCGACCCAGGCCTCGTCAACGTAGACATGGCAGGTTGCGCAAGCGCAGCCGCCGCCGCACTCGGCCGTAATCTCGGGCACCGCATTGCGAATGGCGCTTTCCATGACCGTCGAGCCAGGCTCCACCTCGACGGTTCGGGCTTCGCCAAACGAGTCTATGAAAGTAATTTTGGCCATGGATGTCGCTTGGCTCTCTTAAACGCAAGGGTTCCGCAAACGCGGCCAAAGCCCCTGCTCTTGTGCTGGGCTTTAGAACGCGGACCACACATGGCCGAAGTTCGAAGATCCTGCAAGAGTCCAGGAAAGATTATTGGAAGTGGCGAAAGCGAGACGCCTCTCGGCGCAGTTTCCCCTCGCTCCGCCAATTTGGGCCCGCGCAACGGCGGCGAATGGAGAGGCGATATTCGCTTATGTCTGCTCTTTGAATGTCTGCTCTTCGAAGGATCGCTTGGCCAAGGACTGATTAATTTCGTCAGCAGCTTCTGCCACAGCCGCCGCGAGGTCTTTCAACGCCTCATCGGCGCCCCGGCCGGAATCCGCCAAGAGCGCTTCGTAGACATCGCAAGCCGACCCGACTCGGATCGCCCCGATCGCCCGCGCCGAGCCTTTCAGCAGATGCGCGAAATCGGCTTTTTCCCGATCCGCCATTGGCTGAGAACCGCGCAAACGCTGCAAAACGACCTCGGCTTGGGCGCGGAAAACGCACAAAAGCTCGAATTCGAGCCCAACGTCGCCAAAGGTCTGCCGCGCGAGATAGTCCCAATCGAGCGCCAAATGCTTCGCTTCGCTTCCTTCACAGGAGATTCGGTCGTCATTCACGTCGAAATCGTCCCTTATGACCGCTAGCTCCAACCGCCGGCTTTGACGCCGTCTCTATGGCGTCCAGGCTGCTGGCGCAGAGCTTGCCTTGCGGATTTTCTGGCGGGATGGGGCAGTCTGCCGTAAACGCTCGATTTGGCCTCTGCTGGAAGGACCAAAATCAAGACCGTGTAACCGGCCAATTCTTGATAGATTGTTGCAGATTTCCGAACCAGGGCGAGCAGGACTCGGCTACAAATCGCACTTAGACTTTGATAATACGCGAACATGAAACGCCCGAGGACAAGATCCCGACGGAAAGACAGGCCCGGAAAAGGAATTGGACGTGAGCTCGATCGGCCGCCGATCCAGTTAAACCGGATAACGGTTATGGCTGCGTTAACGATGTTTTAAAAACAATGCGGCGCTCGGGTTTGAATCCTTTCATTCAAGCTGTAAAGTAAGATTTGGTTAACGGTTCCGCTTGCGGCCGCACCATGTGTACTCGCGCCGAGCTTCGACCTGGGCGCGAACGAGTTTCAAGAGGCATCCGATGGCGAGTTCCAGGAAGACTCAAGATCCCGCGGCGGCGGCGCTTTTAGCCATCGAAGAGGCGCTGAACCTGAGGGGCGTCGACCAAGCCGACGAAAATACGGAAGGATCGGCCGCGGTTTCAGCCGGCGCAAGACATCCCGAGACCACGAAACGCGGGGCCGAAACGACGCCGCCGGAGCCCCAGAAAAAGCCGCGCGACGCGGCGCGGACGCCTCTGATCGACGAAGATCTATTGTTCGGCCCGGCGCGCGCCGGCAGCGCGGCGCGAAGCAGCGCGCGGACGGCCGCGCTCGCGTCGGCCGTGCAACCCGCCAATGACGATCGCCATTCCGTCGGCGAGATCCTCCGCGCCTTCCAGGCCCGCACCAGCCGGACCCCGACAATCCTAGCGGCGGTCTGTTCAGGCCTCTGGGTCATCCTCACCCTCGGCTATCTCCTCGCCAATCGAGAGATCCTTTTCAGCCTGCCGACAGGGTCCCTCCTGCCGCCTGCGACGCTTTATATTCTGACGATCGTGGGACCCGTGGTCTTTTTCTTCGTCACGGCGATGATGGTTCGCCGGGCTCAGGAAATGCGGCAGACCGCCCGCTCCATGACCGAAGTCGCGATCCGCCTGGCGGAGCCGGAGACGATCGCCACCGAACAAATGGTGACCCTGTCGCAAGCCATTCGCCGCGAGGTCGCGTCAATGGGAGACGGCATCGAGCGGGCGCTCGCGCGCGCCGGCGAGCTCGAAACCCTGGTTCGCTCCGAAGTCTCGAATTTGGAGCGGTCCTACTCCGACAATGAGCGCCGCGTCCGCGCGCTCATCGACGAACTGGCTTCCGAGCGCGAATCCATTCTCGCCAACGCCGATCGCGTGCGCGGCGCGATTTCCGTAGCGCAGGACACAGTTTCGCGCGATCTCGACGCCGCCTCCTCCCGTTTCGCCGAAAGCGTCGGCGAAGCCGCCGGCCGCGTCACCGCCTCTCTCGGCTCGAAAGGCGAAGAGATCAAATCCGCCCTCAATCGCGGCCGCGACGATCTCGTCGGTCAGCTATCCCTCCATGGGAGCGAACTCGTCAGCCGACTGACGCAAGCCGGCGACAACGCCAAGACCAATCTCGCCGCGGCGAGCGACGGCATAGCGCAGACGCTCGTGGACCGCCTCGCCGATATCGACGATCGGGTCAAGACCGCCCGTGAAATCCTCGCCGCCGACCTCGGCATGCGCAGCGACGCGCTCGTCGAACGGCTCGACGCCAGCGGGACCCTGATCGCGGACATGATTTCCTCCCGCGGCGAAAACCTGGCGATCAGGCTGGCCGAAACCGGCGATCGGCTGCATGAGGTCGTCGCGGTTCAGGGCAACGCGTTGCATGACAATTTGGCGGAGCTGAGCGAACGTTTCGGAGGCCTGATCGAGGATCGCACGCTAGCGGCGCGCGACGCCTTCGATCTCTCGACCCGAAACGCCATCACGCTCTACGAGGAAGGCCACGAGAGGCTGCATTCACAGTTCGAAACCCACAGCGGCGCGCTCCAGCAGCGCTTCGCCGCGACCGCCGAAGAAACCGCAGCCGCCCTCACCAGCCATACCGACGCATTGCATGAACGCGTCGCCGAGTCGCTTGCGGAAACGCTCAAAGCTTTGACGAGCCATTCCGAAGAGCTGCATCAGCATTTGGATTCAACCGCGCAGGACACGGTCGAGGCCTTCACCAGCCATACCCACGCGCTTGATGAACATCTCGGCGCCGTTCTCCACGACACCGTGACGGCGCTGACCGATCACTCCGATCACATGACCGAGCGCCTGGAGGCGACCGCGCAGCGCTCCGTCTCGGCCTTTACCAACCACGCCGAAGCGTTGCAGTCGCGGCTCTCCGGGGCGCTGAGCGAAACCCTCGGCGCTCTCACGAGCCATTCGGACCAAATGAGCGAACGGCTGGAAACCACGGCGCAACACTCCGTCACCGCCTTTACCGGCCACACAGAGGCGTTGCACGATCGCCTGAATGCGACTCTCAGCGAAACCCTCGGCGCCCTCACGAGCCATTCAGATCAGATGAGCGAACGTCTGGAGACGACCGCGGAGCGCTCAGTCGCCACGTTCACCAGCCATACCGAAGCGCTGCAATCGCGGCTCGCAGCGACGCTTGGCGAAACTCTCGGCGCTCTCGCCGACCATGCCGACCACATCAGCGAACGCCTGGAGACGACCGCGCAACGCTCCGTCACGGCCTTCACCGGACATACCGAGGCGCTGCAATCACGGCTCGAGTCGACGCTCAACGAAACCCTCGGCGCTCTCACGAGCCATTCGGATCAAATGAGCGAGCGGCTGGAGTCGACGGCCCATTCCGTGGCGGTCTTCACCGATCGCACCGAGGCGCTGCACGAGCGCCTCAATTCAACGGTCAGCGAAACTCTCGGCGCTCTGTCCGATCATTCCGAACAGATGCGGGCGCGTCTGGACGCAACCGCTCAGCAGTCCGTCACGGCGGTCTCCAGCCAAGCCGAGGCGCTTCAATCACGTCTGACGGCGACCGCGAACGATGTTCTCGGCGCTCTCGCCAACCATTCGGATCAAGTCCGCGAGCGTCTCGAAACGACCGCGCAGGGCTCCGTCAGCGCCTTCGCCGCCCATGCCGAAGCGCTGCAATCGCGGCTGGCCGCGACGCTCAGCGAAACCCTTGGCTCTCTCACGAGCCATGCGGACCAGATGAGCGAGCGTCTCGAAGCGACCGCTCAGCGCTCCGTCTCGGCCTTCACCGGCCAAACCGAATCGCTGCACGAGCGCCTGAACGCAACGGTCAACGAAACGCTCGGCGCCCTCACGAGCCATTCTGACCATATGAGCGGGCGCCTCGAAGCCACCGCGCAACATTCGATCGCCGCGCTTTCCGGCCACGCCGAAGCGCTGCAATCGCGTCTCGCCTCGGCGCTCGGCGAGACGGTCGGCCTGCTCTCCGGCTATTCGGAGCAGATGAGCGAACGCCTGGAGGCCACTGGCCGCGACTCGGCGGCCGCCTTTGGCGGGCATGCCGAAGCCTTGCGCGAGCAGCTCGCCGCCATTCTGGGCGAAGCTTTTGGCGCGCTCTCGAGCCAGGCAAATGAGATCAGCGAGCGGCTCGCGGCGAGGGCGCAGGAAGCGGTCGCGGCCTTTGCCGACCACGCCGGCGCGCTTCAGGAGAGCTTCGACGCCACCGCCCAACAGGCGATCGCGTCGATCGGCTATCACGCCAATGACCTCAACGACCGCTTCGCGGAAACCGCCAACGAGTCGATCAACGCAATCGCAACCCATGGCGATCGGATCAACGAATCCCTCTCGGATCGCCTCCTGGCGTTCGAAGACACTTTCATCGGGCATGGCGGCGCGTTCGCCAACTCCATCGGCGAGCAGGCCGAACGGTTCACAGCCACCCTCGCCGATCGTCTCGGCGCGATCGAGACCACGCTCACGGTGCAGGGCGGCGACCTCACCGACAGACTTGCCTTGCGCGCGAGAGAGACCGCCGAGGCTTTGGAAACGCAGATCGACGCCTTTGAGACGCGCGCCTCCACAAGGACGCAGCAGATCAACGACACGCTTGAGACTCTCGTCACCCGCGTCGATCAAGAACTCGATACGCGCGCCAAGACGCTCAACGACAGTTTGAGCGAGCGCGCCGTCGACATCGCCAACGCGCTCGGCGACGGCGGCCGAAACGTCATCCACGCCCTCGACGAGAAGGCTCAGGAAATCGGCTCCATACTCACGACGCGGTCGAGCGCGCTCGCCGAAACGCTCGCGGCCAAGGCGGACGAAATCAACGCGACGCTGGGCGAACAGGCGACCGCAATCGCCGGCACGCTTGACGGGCGCATAACGCAATTCGAAGAGCGCGTCGTCGGTCGCCTCGACGCCGTGTCTGGCGAGCTCGACGAACGCGGAAGAACCGTCGCCGACAATATTGCCGCTCGGACAAGCGAGATTGACCAAACGCTCGGCCGTCACGCCGCCAATATCAACGCGGCGCTCGATCGCGAATCCGGTCAGCTCGGCGGATTGCTCGCCGGCCGCGCGGACGAGATCAAGGGCACTGTCTCGCAGGCGGTCGAGGACCTCGACACGACGCTGGCGCTGCGCGCCGAACAGATCGGCGAGTCGCTCGTCGCGCGAGTCAATGACCTCAGCATCGCTCTGGCGAGCCGACTTGCGGAGCTCGACGGCGCGCTCAACGGACGTGGGCAGCAATTGCAGGTCGCGCTGGCGGAACGTTCGGGCGATTTGCACGAGCTTTTCGAGACGCGAGGACAACGCCTTGTCGAGCAGCTGTCGGCGCGCGGCGGCGAGATCGTCCAGGAAATGACGAATATCGGCGAGATCGTCACGCAAACAATCGAAGGCCGGGGGAACGCCATCGTTCAACACCTTGGTCAAAAGCAAAGCGAACTCACCGCGGCCATCGAGCAATCATCGGCGCAATTGCGCTCCGCCGTCGAATCTGGCGCAGCGGTCTCCGTCGCATCGCTCGTCGAGGCCAATGCGCAGCTCCGGACCGGGATGTCGGACGTCATCGACCGCCTCGCCAACAGCAGCGCGTCTCTGCAAAACGCGATTACCGCCGCCGGGGCCAATTTCACGGCAGTGGAGCATTCATTGAGCGACCGAATGGATGATTTCCGGGCGCTACTCGAAAACATCACCAATGAAGTCGAGCAATTCAATCAAAGCGCCGGCCATACGCTCGGCGAAGCTGGCGGCCTCGCCCAGGCGATCGCCAGTCACCGGGATAGTCTCGCGGCTTCGGCCGGCGAACTTTCTCGGTCGCAAGGCGAGCTGAACCAAATGCTCGACGCGCGGCAAAATTCGCTCGGCGCGCTGCTGCGGGACGTCAAGGACCGCCGGGACGACTTCGAAAACGTGATGGTTTCCTTCGCCTCACTCGTCGCGGAGTCTTTCGACAAGGCCGAGACGAAAGCGCGCGACCTTGTCTCCATCCTGGCCGACACATCGGAATCGGCCGGAGGAGCGATCGATCAGCAATTCGCCGAGATCCGCACGAATATCGCGCAGGAACGCGAGCGCGTGACGGCCGCGCTGCGGGCGGCGAGCGCCCAGGCCAGCGCCGAGCTCGACGCCGTCTTCGGGCAGACGACGGAGCGCTTCCATACCGCTGCTTCCGAGCTGCGCGACATGTCGCGCAAGATCCAGCATGAGCTCGAAGCGACCCGCGAAGCCTTGCGCGCCAACACAGCCGACTTGCCGCAAGAAACAGCGCAGCAGGCGGCGGCGATGCGGCGTCGTGGCCGACCAGATCAAGGCGCTCGAAGAATTGAGCGAGATCGTGACCCGCTCCGGGCGCGCGTTCGATGTCCTCCCCGCGCAGGCGGCGCCGAGCGCGTCGCACCCACGCCGCGCCGCGTCGAAGCCGCCTCGTTCGCCCGAGCCCGCGCGGGCTGCGGAACCCGCCTCAGCCAGATCAACGACGCCCGCGCGACGTAGCGCGACCGGCCGCCAGCGGTCCCGCGCCGCAGCGCGGCGGATGGCTGTCGGATCTTCTGGCGCGCGCATCGAGCGAAGAAACAGGCGAGGCCCCGGCGACCGCCGCCAAAGTCCCCCAGCCCACGCAATCCCTCGAACCGCTGTCCCTTGACGTCGCCCGGATGATCGACCACGACGCAGCGGCCGAGGCCTGGGACCGCTATCGCCGCGGCGAAGCCAATGCCTTCTCGCGACGGATCTATGTCGGCCGAGGCCCGCAGACGTTCGAGGAGGTCCGCCGCCGCTATCGGCTTGATCCGGAGTTCCACGCGACCGTCGACCGCTACGTGCAAGAGTTCGAACGGCTCTTGGCTGAAGTCCGCCGGGACCAACAGGACGACGCCGCGACGCAGACCTATCTCACCTCCGAAACCGGGAAGGTCTACACGATGCTCGCCCATGCCGCAGGGCGCCTGGGCTGAGCGCAGCAAACTGGCGTGCGCCAATGAATATGGCGCTCGCCGCCAGCCGTTTGCCGTAGAAAAAAATCGCTCAACTTTTTTCAAAATCGTGACTTGCTGGGGGCGCGACTGCTCGCGGTTGGCTGTCGACCATTCTGCCTTTGGTCTTCGCAGGGCGACCTAGCGACCGAGCTTGATTGCAACCGGATTCGACGCCCCGCTCCCTATCTCTTGGGCGCATACGTCTCTCGAACGACGCCAAAGGATCAGGTCCGAGGACCCTCGCCCCGCTGAGGCTCATTTAGTCCAGTTTCGGTCATTAATGTAATGATCAAGCTGATCAAGCCAAGAGCTCATATCTTGGCCTGACCCTGGACCAGAATAGACCCCTCCATGGTCATAAGGCGGCCATATAATATTGTATACTTGCTCAACGTCTCTTGATTTCGTAGATCTCGACCGAAAGTAAGTTTATGCAAGAGAAGTTTTTGGCCGCCTAGGCGCCAGATCGCTTGCCGTTGCTCCGGCCGATCCACTTATCGACCCTCGCCTGAGACGATTTGACGGAAACGATCCGTAAGATGACTATGATCGATGAACGTCGGATTATAGAAATTCTTTCTGCATCGAGCCAGCTTCTGCAGCAGAAGGATTGGGACAAATACGCTATGGCGCGAGACAAAAATGGCGTCGCCTGTGATCTAAACAATCGAAATGCGTCGTTTTATTGCCTATCCGGCGCGCTCGTAACGACATGGCGCATGCTGGATCCGGCAAATGAAGATTTCTATTTCAAATATTTTGAACGAATGTTTTCCGAGGTCCTGATCGAGAAATACAATTACGACCGAACACTCACGCAATGGAACGACAATGTCGCGAGATCCCGAGAGGATATCGTGCAATTGATCCATTCCGTAATTGGTTCAATTCGCGCCCCGGTCCCGCCTGAATCCGGATCTTGCGAGCAAGACAGTAACTTCCCAACTCGGCGCCATTTGAGCGGCGCAGCGCCGTAGGCGCATCGTCCCGGATCTCGTCGCGAAAACGCCAGCCGGCCTGTAAGCCGGGTTCTGTATGGCGCACGAGGTTCCCGTGCGCGTGACGGCCATTCCTCTGGGACGGCCGTTGCCGGCCGCCTCGAGCAACCAACCCGGGCGACGATCCGGAGACGGACCTGAGGCCGTCCTCCCAAAGGAATGAACGCCCCGCGTCGCCCCTATTCGGTCTTGCTCCCGGTGGGGCTTGCCATGCCGCTCATGTCGCCATGCGCGCGGTGCGCTCTTACCGCACCATTTCACCCTTGCCTCTCGGCCGGAGCCGCAAGGCGGTTTTTTTTCTGTGGCGCTTTCCCTGGGGTCGCCCCCGCCGGACGTTATCCGGCACCGTGTCTCCGTGGAGCCCGGACTTTCCTCCGCATCTTTGGCGGCGGCCATCCGGCCGGCTGGCGCTTGGGACATAAGCGCGAAGCGTCAAACCGTCAATCGCTTGTTCATCGAATAGCAATTAATGCTGTGCCTCAAATAACGCCGGAATGGAAATTCACGCCAAAGAACGAGTTCAGGCTTGACCCGGCGCGTGGCTTGTTGTGTTTGGGCCGACGGGGTCGAGCGAACCGGAAACGCTTGGGACAAGGCACATGTATAAGACTCTTCCTTTCGCGGCGCTCGTCGTTGCGTCTTTGGCGCTGGCCGGCTGCGGCTATACGCCTGAACAGCGCGCGCCGCGGCGCGGCTCTCGGCGGCGCGACCGGCGCGGCCCTGGGCGCAGCCACCGGCGGAGGCGTCGGCGCGGCGCTCGCCGGCGGCGCTCTCGGCGCGGCGACAGGCGCGATCGTCGGCGCCAATACGCGGCCCCGCCGCCGCCTGCCTATTACCCGGCGCCTCCGCCGCCGCCCCCGCGTTGCGCCCGTTGGGGCTATGACCCCTATGGCAATCCCGTCTGCGTGGGCTATTACGGCTATTGAAAATTACCGCTGTTGAAACCTGACACATCTATAGCCGCGACGATCGAGCCCTCGCCAAACCATGGCGAGCGCAGCGGCCGAGCGCCTGACGCGATCATCCTTCATTACACCGGAATAGCGACGGGCGAGGCCGCCTTGCGGCGGCTGTGCGACTCCGCCGCGCAGGTTTCCGCGCATTATCTCGTTTTCGAGGACGGAAGCCTGTTCCAGCTCGTGCCAGAGGCGCGCCGCGCCTGGCATGCGGGCATCGGCTATTGGGCCGGCGAGCGCGACATGAACACCGTTTCGATCGGGATCGAAATCGCAAACGCTGGCCATCTCGCCGGCGCGCCGCCTTATCCATCAAAACAGATCGAGGCGGTGATCGCGCTTTGCCAGGACATTATTTCAAGGCATGCGATCAGGCCGCAGCGGGTGCTCGGACATTCCGATCTCGCGCCCGACCGCAAGATCGATCCCGGCGAATATTTCCCCTGGGAGCGTTTGGCCAAGGCCGGCGTCGGCCATTACGTCGCCCCCTGCCCGATCGAGGACGGTCCGCGCATTGATCGCGGCGCGCATGGGCGTGAGGTTGAATCGCTGCAATCCATGCTCGCGATCTACGGCTATGGGCTGAACATCACCGGCCTTTATGGGAGCAAGACGCAAGCGGTCGTAACCGCCTTCCAGCGCCATTTCAGGCCGGAGCTGGTCGATGGAATAGCCGACGTCTCGACGATCGAGACGCTGCGCAAGGTGATCGCGGCGCAGCCGAAATAGGGCTGCTGTGGTCTGAAATCGCAAATCGCCATTCATCTCTTGGCGGCGAGTTTGGCGAGCGGATCGACCCTGTCAAGGACGCGAGCTTTGCTCGCGCCGGCGAAGCCGGTGCTCCGCATCCTTGACAGAGTCGACTCCGCCTCGCCTATCATGTCGGCCGTGAGATGAATGGCGGATCAGTCAAGGGGCGCATCATGACGTTCGCCGGAAAACATCGGTGCTTTCGGCCGGAATGGGCGGCTATGGACTACGTCCATCTTTGGGCGGGCAGAACCGTTCAGGACATTAATGGCGACAAGAAAAAGGTGACCGTCAATCTCGCCTCAAAATTAGTCGCAATAGAGCTTGGGATTCCTGGGGAAAATTTCCACGCCGTTTGCGACGCCATTCGAAAACTTTACCCTGATTGGCTCAAGGAAATGAAGTTGGCAAAAGTGCCGGGCGTTTAGCCAAGACGCTCGCTCGACGAGCCTTCTATCTGTTGTGCGTTGTTTCAACAGATAGGCAGCCACGCCATGCAAGAAATTGTGGTCAACCCCGCATATCGCGGCGTCACCGACGTCGCAATCTACACGGGCGAATCAACTTGGACGATTAGGAACCATATTCGGCAAAGGCACTATCGCGCCAAAAAGTGCGGTCGCCGCGTCCTTGTTGAGATGGCGACGGTTGACGCTTACCTCGCATCCCTCCCCGACGCAAAATATGCGCCGCTTCGTGAACGGCGCGCCTCGTCGAAGATCGAGGAGACTCGCTTGATCGATGGCCGAGATAACAGAAGGGGAGCCCCCGGCGGGAGGCTCCCCTGAATTGGTGTCTTCGTTTCCCGGCGATGACACGTTCAGAAATACGGCGCCACTCTTAGAAATTCAAGCCAAATATCTTGCCCGGCGCTTCGGCGTTCGGCCTGATCACGCGCGGCTGATTGCTGGGCTCGCCTTCCCGAATCGGAGGGCGGCATGAGCCTCACCATCGATGCAAGTTCCATCACCTGCCGCTCGATGCGCACCGAGATTTTGCGGGAGGCCATCGCCCGCGAGATTATGCGAATCGGCCTGCTCGGGACACGCGCCCATGTAGCGCTCATGGACGCCGACGATGCGCTCGCCCTTGAATGCTTGCGCGAACATTGGCGGGCGACGCGCGTAACCCTCGCGCCCATGGCCGCCGAACTCGGCAAGCTGGCGGGGGGCGGCCGATGACGGATCGCCCTGTCTTTCCAACCGCCGCGTTGACGCCGGACTGTGTCCATCTTTGGGAAATCGTTGGGTTGAGGACGCCGAAGTTCTCCGTCGACATCGTTTTTGCCGATGGATCGCGCGTCGAAGTGTTCTCGACTTTCGATATTACAGAAGCTTGGCCGGAGGCGCGGCGGCTCGAAAAAGGGCTCGGCCTGGCGCTCGCAGTCGCTCTCCCAACGTATGGGAGGCGTTCATGAGCAAGGCGACGCCTCCGCTTCTCTTGATCGGCGAAGGTCGCAAGCCGAGGCTCCGGCGAGCCCCTACGCCGCGTCCGAAGGAACTCTCCCTGCATATGTCGGTCGCGAAGCTCTTGCGCGACCACGCTCGACCAGAATGGCAATGGTGCCATGTTCCGAACGGCGAGCTCCGCGACAAGCGGACCGCGGCCAAACTCAAAAATATGGGCGCAAAAGCCGGGTGGCCGGATTTCATTCTCGTGCCGCCGATCGGACAGCTACATTGCCTCGAACTCAAGAGGATCGGCGAAGACCTCTCGGACGCACAAGACGATTTCAGAATGTGGTGCATTCGATCTGGCGTGCCCCATGTTGTCGCCTACAGCCTCGACGAAGTTTTGATCGCATTCGATGTCTGGGGATGCCTATCGATCGAGATTACGAAGCGCGGGCCGGGGAACCCTACCGGCGCAAATCAGCATACCAAGGTTGAGCCTGAACAAGTTGGAATTGTTGACAATGTAAACGATTCCTATCCAGAGCGCCCAACAGGCAATTCAGCGTAAGCCGGCCTCCGCACTCTACAGAAACATGCGGCGGAAGGCGGTGCGGGATGAACGGGCCGCTCGATCCTGCTGAAATAGATCGGCTTTCGAGCCTCGGTGAGCCCACCGCCTGGAGTAACGGGCAGGCCGCGCCGCCGAAGCCGGTGCAAATTCGGCTTAAGACGCTTGCGGAATTTTGCCAAGAATATGTCGCGCTCGCCTATGCTGTAGAGCCCGTCGTTCGCGCCTCTTCGCTTTACACACTTACCGCAAGAACGGGGCATGGAAAGACAGCGTTCCTTGTCGCCGCAACTCTCGCCATTGCAACCGGCCGCCCGGATATTCTCGGGCTCGAAGTCACGCAAGGCCGCGTCGCCTTCCTGACTTTCGAAAATCCTGACGACGTGCGTATGCGCTTCATGATCGCGGCCTATGCGCTCAACATCGACCTTGAGCCAGAGGACGGCACTGGCGACGTTCCCGCCGGCATTGTGGCGGACACCAAAGGCTTGACGCCCCAGCGGGCTCGGCTGGCCCGTTTTTCGGCATGGATCGCGAGTGTCGAGGCTGACTTGGCCAAGCTCCAATCCGGCAGGGATAACCTGGTCGTGCAGATCGACCGCGCCCTTTGCGCCAGGGCTGGAGTCGCTGAAGATGTTTCCGCAGGAGCGAAGTCGATCCTCGACCGCATCCGCGCTGGAGTCGAATGGTCGTTGAGCGGCGTCGTCACTCCTGGCGCGATTGATCGAGCAGCCGAGGTTGCGGCCGCCGCCCAGCAGATCGCCGTAGCTGAAAAGGCATTGGCGGACATTAATGCCGAGATCGCTGGCACAGAAGCCTTGCTAGCGACGCTCAGCGCCCGCAAGCCGCGTTTCGCCGCAGCGGCGGTCCGTGAGGCTGCGCAGGGCCTCTATGCCGACTACCTCACCACGCAAGACAACTTGCGCGAGATCATGACGCAAATTGGCGCTTTGGACGCCGCACTTCGCTGTCCACGTCCCGGCCGTCTTGTGGCCGTGCTGCCGGATCTCGCCGGATCAAGCGGCCTCGACGAGCTTCCGGTTGCCGCGGTCAAGTCGGAGATCGACGCTGCTGCCAAGGTGTGGGCAGCCTTCGCGCGCGCGCTCGCGCAAGACCCACGTGCGCCGGCGGACATGCTTGATTTCCCGCCGCATGACCCGAAGGCCAAGGACGATTTGGTCTATGACCGGCTGCATCCAATCGAGCGGCGCATCGTCGATCTTGAATTCGCAAAGAAAGGAAACTGAAGCGATGCAACTTCACGCCGTCAAAACCGCGCCTACGCCCATCAACATAAAGGCCGCTCTGCACCGTGACGCTGTTTGGCGGCATGTCGAGAACCATGTCAGCGACGAGACGAAGGCGAGCTACTTGCTCGGCCCGGCGAAGGTCGCGGATCTTGCGAACGCGGCGGCCGATGAAAGCCGAACTGTTATCGATTATCTCGCTATCGTGCGGTCGATCTTGATGAATGCGCTCGACAGTGCGGCGCAGCGCGGCAAACCCTATGAAATCGAGCGCATTTCCGGTCGCATGGTCGAGGTGTTGCGCGAAATCGGGCGCATAACGGGCGAAGTTAGCCAGTTCGCCGCTGCGACGATCAACATCACCAATAACACCCAGATACTGAATTCCGCTCCATTCATGGATCTCCAGAGCGGCCTTTTGCAGATATGCGCTCGCCATCCCGAGGCCCGCGCGGACATCATCGCACTATTTCGAGACCTCGACGCGCGCCACTCCGCGCCAGCAGCGAAATTGATCGATGCGCGGGAGGTCGAGAATGTCTGAGCTGGGCAGATCGATCTTTGGCCGCCTCGCGCAAGCGATCGGTGACGATTGGAGCGCAAAGGCGCGGCCTGAACAATTGCCGCCGCCTGGCAACTGGTCGCATTGGCTGATCCTCGCCGGGCGTGGGTTTGGCAAGACTAGGACCGGCGCGGAATATGGGAGGTCGATAGCCGAGGCCGGCGTCTCCCGCATCGCCTTGGTCGGCCCTACTGCGGCGGACGTCCGCGACACCATGGTCGAAGGCGAGAGCGGAATCCTGAGCATTTGCCCAGACTGGAGCCGCCCGACCTATGAGCCATCGAAGCGTCGGCTGACTTGGCCCAACGGAACGATCGCCACCATGTTTTCGTCTGAGGAGCCGGAGCGTCTTCGCGGGCCTCAACATCATGTCGCATGGTGTGACGAGCTCGCGGCATGGAGCAATGTCGGGGAGACCTGGGACATGTTGTTGTTCGGGCTTCGCCTCGGCGCGCACCCGCGCACAACGATCACCACGACGCCGAAGCCGATCAAGATTCTGAAGGAACTTGTTGCGCGCAACGGGCAAGATGTAGTTGTGACACGCGGGTCTACATATGACAACCGGGCGAACCTGGCGCCGGCGTTTTTCTCGCAAATTGTTCGAAGATATGAGAACACGCGGCTCGGCCGGCAAGAGCTCAACGCTGAGATCCTGGAGGACATCGAAGGCGCATTGTGGTCGCGGAGTTCGATCGAATTAGGCCGAGTCTCGAGAGACTACTTCCTCGACTTCCAGCGCATTGTGGTCGCGATCGATCCTGCGGTGAGTGTTGGCGAAGATAGCGATGAGACGGGAATCATAGTTGCGGGGATTGACTATGAAGGCGAGGGCTATGTGCTCGAGGATCTCTCCGGTCGATATTCGCCGACAGAATGGGCGACGAAGGCGATCGGCGCATTTCGCCGGCATCGGGCGGATAGGATCGTCGCCGAGAAAAAACCAAGGCGGCGCCATGGTCGAGAACACGATAAGGATGGTCGATCCGAATGCTCCGATCCGGCTTGTTCACGCCAGCCGCGGCAAGATCGTCAGAGCTGAGCCCGTGAGCGCGCTTTACGAGCAAGGCCGAGTGCACCACGTCGGCATGTTTGCAGAGCTTGAAGACCAGTTGTGCTCATTCGCGCCGGGCTCGGCGAAATCACCCGATCGGCTTGACGCACTGGTCTATGCAATTTCGGATCTTATGGTCGCTCGCGCGGCGCCCCAACTCTTATTTGCCTGAGGGATGGAAATAGACAGGACGAAACCGCCGCCAAGTAATGTTGCCGCCCGCGAAACCCGCCGCAAGCAGGGTCGAGGAATTTAAGCTCCGGCATGGCATTGGGCCGGTGTCAGAGGAATTTAAGGCCCGGTGCATTGAGCATGTGCGCGTGGTCGTCGAGCGGCACGTGGCAAAATATCACGGCGGCAAAGTTGGGGATTGAATATGGTAGATCTCGGCAAATTGGTAAAACAATACATGGCTGAGGCTGCGAGTTTGCAGCGGCATGTGGAGTCTGTGCAAAAGAGCACGCGCGCGGCGAGCTTGATCGGCGAGCAGATAGCGAAACATCCGCGGTTCAAAACGTTACCTGTGGAAAGTCAACGCTTGTTCGCATCAAGCCAGGAATCGGTCGCAAAAATCCTGCAAGAACTAGGGGGAATGGATGACGACCGCGAGTCCGTATGACACCGTAATCCGCCTATCGTGCGTCGATGGTATTAGTGGTGTCCTAGCGACGATCGCGGCTCGCGCCATGGGCATAGACCGCACGTTCAAGGACATGAACACTTCGATGAAGATGGCGCTCGGTGGAGCGGCGTCTATGTTTGCCGGCGTTGAAATTATGAAGGGTCTCCATAACCTCGAGGAGGCTGGCGAGAAGATCGTTCATGTCAAGACCATGTTCGAGGCTGCGCTTCCGGTTCAGTCGCGCATGGCTGACATGGCGAAGATTACCGGGGCGGCATGGGCAGAAGCCGGCAAGAATATGCGGACAACTGCAACGGATAATATTGCGGCCCTGCATGATCTTTACAATATCACTCAGGACATAAGCCATTCTATTGAACTGTTGCCGGGCTTCAATCTTATGAAGAACGTGCTTGACAGTTCGAAAGAGAAAGGTTTCGGCAGCGGGTCATCTGACGCGGCGATTGCGCGATCGGTCCAGGCGCTCGATCTTGCCGGGCGCACCACCATGAAGGTGCTGGAGCCCGCCGTCGCCGCGCTGTCTGCGACAACGATTGCGCTCGGGCGTCGGTTCAACCCGGAGAAATATCTTACCGGCATCGGCTCGACTGGCGATGCGCGCTTCGGCTGGAACGATGAAATGCTGGCCAAGGTGTTTCCAGCTATGCAGGCGCTCGGCCTAGGCAGTCGTGCCGGCTCCGCAATGTATCAGCTCAACAGCAACCTGTTCGGCGGGGGTGGCGGCGCGCTTGGCAGCAAGATCCAAGCAGATGCACAGGTCAGATGGGAGCTTCACACCCTTGATGACGAACTTTTCGAAGGGAAGAAATTCAAGGGCTTCAAGGTCGGCTCTGTCTTTGAATCGGATAAGCTACGCGAAAACCCGCTCGAATGGGCGAATGACTATCGCGCCAAGCTGAAAGGCATGGGGGTCGATATTGAAGACATGAAGCAGATGGCTTTGATCGCTGGCGAAATCGGCAGAGGGAACAAGCTGCTCAAGGCCGCGTTTGATGAATTGTTGCTCCCGACCACGAATGCGCAGCTCAACCGAGAGATCAAGAACATCAACAGCGTTGGGAAAGACGCGATCAGCAACATCAATGAGAATGATCCTAGAGCGCTCCACCAAGCCATTCAGGCGCAATGGGAGAATGTGAAAACAGCCATCGGCGAGAACTTCGTTCAGCCTTTGATGGACACCGTGATCAAACCGTTGACTGAGGTCTTCAAGAACATCGCCCAATGGGTTCAAGCAAACCCTGAAACGGTCAAGGCCATCGGGGCGGCGCTTGTCGCCATTGGCGCGGCGATGGTGTCGATTGGTGCGGTTTTTGTCGGAGTTGGAATTGCCGCAGCGATCGGGCTCATGGGGCCTTTTGCAACTGGCGTCGCCGCTGTTGCTGCAGCTATTGCGGCGGCTGGGCCGGTATATCTCGTCTATGGCGACAAGCTGAAGGAACTTTTTTCGGAGAACGGCCCGATCGCGACTGCCTTTAAGCAGATCGATCAAATGATTATCGCGGGGGTTGGGCAGATCCCCGGCGCTGTGTCAGGGGTGATCGACGCCACGTTCAAAGCCATCAGCAATATGATCTCGAACGCGCTATCCTCGATCAAGCAATATCTCCCGAGCTGGCTTGGCGGTGGAACCGCGCCGGCGCCGAAGTCGGACACACAGCCGCCGATCGAGAAGCATTCCTCGCTTGTGCCGCCCCCGCGTCATCTCGCCGTGAATATCCCGGTGACAGTGCAAATGGACGGCCGCCGCATGGCGCAGACCACGATGAGCCATGTCGTAGCGGCGGCGACGTTCCCGACCAGCGCGAGCGGGATGGACACGCGGGGGAGCTGGGCTGGCCCGAGCTACTCGCCCACCGAACAGGGCTGAGCCATGCCGAAATTTTCATCCTTTGCCGGACTCGGCGCGGCCTTCGTCGCGCTCGCGGAGGAATTGCATCACCACAAGCTCGCCGCGATGGAGAAGGCCTGCACCATCCTTGAGGACGACGCCAAGGACGCGATCGGGACTTATCGCTATAAATGGCCTCAGCTCGCGGAATCGACGCAGGAAGAGCGCGCGCGGCTGGGCTACGCCCCGAATTAACCTTTGCTCCGTACCGGTTAACTCCGCGATTCGATCAAGCATGAGGTCGTGAGCGGCACCGAAGGTTACGTCGGCACTAATAGCCCAATCGCGAAATATCAGGAATTTGGAACCAGCAAGATCCCGCCGCGGCCATTCTTGGGCGGTGCCTTGGCGGCCAAGGGCGAGGAAGTCGCGGAATGCTTTGGCGGCGCGCTCAAGGCGACCATCGAGAGCAAGTGAGGGCTTGGCAATGAGAAACATCATTCTCGCGGCGCGGAATCTTGCCATTGCCGCAGCCCGGCTGGCCTGGTTCTGGGCTTTCAGGAGACGGGTATGAGCTCGACAGAGGCGCTTGCGGCCGGCGGATTGTCGGATTTGGTTGTCTCTCGCCGGATGGATCGACCCGAGGCGGGAACCTTCCTTGTTCAATACGGCCTGTAACCGTAATAGCCATACGGTGCGTAGTACATGGGTTGGCCGTAGTAATACGCAGGAGGCCCATAATAATAGTATGGTGCCGCCGCGGCCCCAGCGGCCGCCCCAAGGAGGCCGAGCGCAAGACCTCCAGCCACCGCTGCTCCAGGATCATAATACCCACGGCGATAATACCGGCGGTGGTAGTAGCCTCGACGGTAGTAGCGCACTTCCGTCAGGTGGCTCGGCGTCGCTGCTGCTGCTCTCACGGGTCCCGTGTTTGACGGAAGCTGGATAGCCCAGGACGGGCTCGCCGACGCGATTACAAATGCGCCAGCGATGCCGAGGGCGCCGCCGAGCCACATCGCATGAATATTTGTAGTTGTGCGCATGGCCTATCCTTACTATTGCGTCTCATAACGCCGCGACGTCGCGAAATTCGTGTTATCATCAGGCAAATAGCGGAAACCATCATTGATTTGGGTCAAGCTTGCCAAGCCATAGCCTAAAAAGGATGGGCTTCTCCTAGTTCGCGTTTGCTCCGGCATAGCAATGACGCCCGGGCGAATGAAACCGCCGAGGATGCGAGGGCCTGATAGCATAATCTCATTGGATTGTTCCCTTCCTCAGCCTCACGCCCGTCCTGCCTTGACAATGTCGAGCCTCGAAATCGCAGGGCTGACCGGAAAGCGGCACGCGGACGTGCTGCGCGATACCCGTAAAATGTTGAATGAGCTTGGAATAGGAGAACGCAATTTTGCGTCGTCCTATCTGTCCGATGTTTGTTGGACCAATTACGTCGACTGCGCTAAACTCTCAGCATCACCAATGAGCGTCGGAATCTCGGCAATGAAGGGAATTCGAAAAGCAGCCAACACGATTGCGTTAGGGCTTGCGGGCGCGGCCATGGTCGCTGCCGTGGTAGTCCGAGCAGTTTATGTTGTCTATAAAGTCGCGCGCAACGCGAGCCTACGCGTAATCAAATGACAGCCGAAGAATTCGACGCCTTCGCCTCGCTTATGAAAGAGTGCTCGTTGCGCCTTGTCGGCGGCGAAAAGAAATAGCCGATTCGATCACGTCACGCCCTTCCTCAGCCGAGCTTAAACGGCGAACGTCAACAAGAGCGCAAATGCGAGGCCGGCTAGCATCAAGCCTCCGGCAAGGACATAAATCATTTCGGATTCGGCCCCATAACGGGCTTCCACGTCACTCAGTGTCGCCGCTGTGCTGAATAAGGTCATGAAAACTCTTTCTAGATGCAGCCTGTAGCTTGCCCACTCCCTCGCGGGCCGTCGAAATTGCATTTTCGGGTAAGAAGATTGTCGGCTCAGCGCGAAATGTATTCTGCACGAAACCAAGTAATCTAGCCGTCCATCGACTTAACTAATATGGGAATTCTGAATTGAAATTCAATTAGTCTCGGTATGATGAATGAAAAAGCCAGAATCTCATTTCTTTTCCTTCGCACGGGCCTTTGTCCGGCGGTTCTTCAGTTCCACCAGTTCGTTCTGATCGTGCGCGCGCCTCAGTTGTTTCATGGCCTTTTTGGGGCTGGGCTTCTCGTTCGCCGGCTCAGGCGTCATGTCGGCCTTCAGGGCATCAATCTGGCCCGTTAGATTGGCAACCGTCTCTGTATGTTTCTTGAGCCTGACGCCCGCTCCCTCGCCGTTCTCTTCGACGAAGATCACGCCCGCCGCTTCGAGGGCGGATCGGACGACAGATATCGTCGAGGCATTTGAGGGCAGGTCAGCCTCAATGCGTGTAATTGTATTCGGCGACACCTGCGCGAGCGCAGCAACTTCTCGCACCCCCATCTTGAGCGCGGCCCGAGCCATTCTAAGCTGTGCTCCGGTCATTTTGTGACCGTGTACCAAAATAGTGATTGCATATCTGTCTCCATATTGGTACGGTATCACAGTTCTGATACGAAACCAACTGGAGCAGTCCACATGTCAAAACCGAAAAGCACAGATCTTTCCGTCGCCGAGGCGTCGCGCGAGCTCGACGGCGTGCGCCGGCCCGCATCGATGGCCGGGCGGGCGATGCAACGCCTCGAGGCCGAAGCCGAGCGCATCGCGGGAGACGTCGGAACGTCAGGGCGAAGCCTTCGCCTGGTCTCAGCCGGCGAGCAATTCTCCGCACTGATCCGGCACGGCAAGACCGTGATCCAAATCGAGGGTGACGCCTTCGCGGTCACCGCCGGGGATTGAACTTCTCCCCAAATTTGGGGAGAAGCTAATATTTCAACAACTTGGAGCAACCACAATGACGGAATCCAACATTCCGGCAGCCAATACCGGCTCGCCTGATCTCGACCGCCGCTCGATCGTTCGAAGCATCGGAGCCGCCGCCACCGGGGGCGCCATACTCGGTGCACTCGCTCAGGCCGCGCAGGCGTCGCCCGCGGTCTCGCCCGATCTCTTGCAACTTATCGAAGCGCATCGCCGCGCCACTGCGGCCGAAACAGCTGCCTGGAAGGCGCATGACGCCGCCGATGGCTGCTTCAAGGCCCTCTGCAAATCGATCGACTACACTGACGGAGCTTTCGATTTCCGCGATCTGGAAAGAACTAAAAAGCACATTGCGGCCGTCGGGGATTACGAGGAAATACATCTCAAAATGCTCAAGATCTATACGACACCTGCCATGCAGGAACGGTTCGCCGACTTTTGGCGGGAAATACTGCAGGACAGGAAGCAATATTTCGAGGAAGTCTGCGCGAAAGTCGAGGAAAACCGAGTGGCTTCGGGTTTTGCCGCCGCGGAAAGCGCTGTTGACGAGGCGTGCGCGGCCAAAGATGCAGCGTGCTTAGATCTCTGCTCCTACCCTTGCGCCTCGCCTGAGGAACACCGCGTTAAAGCCGAATATCTGCTCGGATGCCTCGACGAGATCAATGATAGCGACGAGCCATTCAAGGAGCTGCTTCACTCGCTTACAGACGCCTGAGCAGATTGGGGGAGCGCTCCGCGAAATTCTAGTGATGGAGGCATGATTATGAAATCAAAGATCGAACAAATCGTCCGCGAGCGGCCGTTAATCGCAGGCATAGACATCTTCGAGCAGATCGCATTGCAGATCGCCGAGCTACGGCAAATGCCGGAATACGATTGCTCCAGGTGCAACAGTTGCGATTACCGGAAGTGCAAACTCGCCATCAATTTTAAGCTAGCGCGCCGCTTTAACGCCGAGCCGGAGAAAGATCCCTTCGCGTGGGTCAAGGACACCCTTCCTGAAGGAGGAAAAGAGCCGAAGCTCTTGCTCGATTTGGAGCAGCCAGGCGTCTTATGGGGCAAGGCTTAGATCAAATCATCCCTTACATTTGTCGCGGCCTGAAGGGCATGACCTCGGGGCCGCTTAGATAGGAACCCGAACATGAGCAAATTGAGTGAGGCGCAAAGCCTGATCCTCGATGCGAAATATATCCTCGACCTGATCGATCTCGCCATTGACTCTGTTGCCGAGAACTCCTCACCGTTTACGGTCGCCAAACCGTCCGGGAAAAGCTCCAGACGACATTCGAGATCATCGGCGAGGAGATAAAAGCCGAAGCGGGAAACAACGCCCCAGCCGAGGCCGCGTGACCGCGCTGGAGCGCTCCGAGCCATATCGCGGAAGAAGGAAACTATTGCAGGCCATCTAAGATGAGCGGGTTTCCAGGCAGGTCGCCCAGAAACCCCAAGTTGGCGAGCCTCAGTCTAGCCCCGACTTGGCGGCCCACGAGCGCAGCGTCGGTCGCGCCGAAGCTCTTCCCAACGTTAGGGTGGCCGCCCCCTTTAAGACGAGCAAGGCGCGTTCGGGCAACCACCGAGAGAATCGCCCGAGCTCAGACTTCGGCGGCGGGAGCAGGCCTAGCCATGGCATGGCCAAGTAGCTAGGCGAGTCGCCTCTGGCGACAAGCTGAGCAGCAGGAGTTTGTGCCGAGAGAGATGGGAGGCGGGTCAGGCGAAGGGGGCGTGACCTAGCGCCGGGCTCGATCTGCCAAAGCCGCGGCGCGTCTTCGATTTAAGGCAGCGTCTGATTTAAGCCAAAACGGGGTCCCACCGAGAACGATTCCCAGGAGGCCGCCCAAGCTACTGACGAATGCGTCGCCGATATCAGAATGTCTGCCCGGCACCCAAAGCTGCAGGATCTCCATCGATCCCGCCAGTAGCGTGACACCGATAGCGATCACAACCCAAGACGCCCTCGACCGAAACCCGAAGGCCAGGGCCGAAGCGGTAAAGCAATAAGCGATAAAATGCTCTGCTTTGCCTGGTAGGCCGGTGTGAGGTCGATCGCTTCCAGGCAAGAGAGACAGAACGATAATGGCCAGAATGCCGAGGAAGCCGACCGTCTTGGCGAGAGTGAGGGAACACCTCATGAATCGATCCTGTTTGCTGTGACAAGGAAGCTGGGGCGCATCTCCGGCTTTTCGGTTTCCGTCACCCTTCCGGCGGTTTCCAATCGTTCGATGACGGTTCGTCCGAACTTGCTTTAGGGATTTGAGAAAACAGGTGAAAAGCTTGGGTCTCAATGCATTTTGGGAGTGCAATCGAAGCTCAGACAGTCGGGTTTCCGATCGTTCGTATGTGGTTTTCGGAAACCTTTTCTTAAAGCACCGCGCGAGGCGAGTCGGCGATGCGGTTGAAGTGACCCGAGCATCGCGCACAAGGGGTGTCGAGGGCGTAGCGCTCCCCGAAATTAATATGGGTACAGATAGGGAAACAATTCGATAAAGCGTATAAACTTCAATGAAATCAATGCTAATTGGCGGAAGGGGTGGGATTCGAACCCACGGTGGGCTTTCGCCCACGGCGGTTTTCAAGACCGCTGCCTTAAACCACTCGGCCACCCTTCCCCTGATCGAGGTCCAAGCCCAACCTTCGATCAATCACATCGACCTCGGCTTCCCTCACGAAGCTTGCGTCAGGCCTCCCGATTCCATGGACGGGAATCGGGGCCACGCCGTAAGGATCCAGCCGACTCTCGTCTTTTTGCGATCATAGACCAGATTCGCCGTTTGACCTGGTACGGCTTCGCGACTCTCTCTTAACGGGATCCGCCGCGGGCGCCAAATCAAGCGTCCCGATTGCAAAGCATTTTTGAATTCCGCCGGCCTCTGCTCTCCGCCTGACAATCGCGCTCTGGTCAACACTTTGCCAGCACGCGGCACAAAGCAAAAAGCCTGATTTGCTCGGTCTCAACCGCAACCGATCGAGCAACTCGTCTTGCATCGCGGGGTTCAAATGTCGGCTGCGGCATAAAATTGGCCGCCGCCTTTTTTCAGCTACACGAATTAATAATTCTATTCACAACTTTAAACTTAAATAAGCTTTAGTAAGTAACTTTCGATACAATTTGGTAAGGATTTTTCAGCATATTTCCGTAAGCAATTCTAAACGCTGTTTCGATCGCCTCCTTTGCGATGCGAAGTTCGCAACTCAAAAGACAGAGGCTTGCTACACTTGGCGTGAGACAAGATCAGTTGTCAGATACTATCAATTCCCAGGATTTGACTTTGCTGAATCGAGGCCGCTCTGAGAATTCAGGACTTCTGAAAGGGACCAAACAATGATCCGTCGGTTTCTCTTGTCGACGACTGCTCTTCTCACCGTCACGGGATCGGGCCTTGCGGCCGACCTTCCCTACCGCGAACCGCCGCCCGTCTATGCTCCGCCGGTCCCGATCTTCACCTGGACCGGCCTCTATCTCGGCGGCCAGCTCGGCTACGGCTGGGGCGCCGACAGCTTCACCGTATTTGCGCCCGCCGCCGCCTTTTACGGCCAAAGGTTCACCCCGAACGGCATCGTGGGCGGCGCCCATGTCGGCTATAATTTGCAGTTGAACCAAATCGTCCTAGGTCTCGAAGGCGATGTCGAAGGGACCGGCTTCAACACGGCCTTCAACTCGGGGGTAATTACGCTCCGCACGCGGCTGCCCGTGCAGGGTTCGATCCGAGCGCGCTTGGGCTTCGCTCTGGATCGCGTCCTGCTCTATGCAACCGGCGGCGTCGCTTTCGCCGGCTTCACTCACACCTACTCATCCTTCCTTGGCTATGACACGGTCAACAACGCCCGCGCCGGATGGACGCTGGGCGGCGGCCTCGAATACGCCGTCACCAACAACTGGTCTGTCCGGGCGGAATATCGCTATTCCGACTTTGGCACCTTCAATGAAAATACGTTCAATTCGGCGCCGGGCTCCTTCGTGCAGCGTCACGAAACAGAGAATGAGGTGCTGGCGGGGTTCAGCTACAAATTCGATGCGTTCGGTCCCGCCCCAATCGCCGCCAAATATTGATCGGCAATATTGAGGCCCCGGACCCATGCGTCGAATGGACGCCGACATTTGCCCAGTCGTGTCGGAACATTTCGGAAAGAGAAGCCTTTGCTCGACCCTTTTCCAGGATAGGCTTCCGCGCCCGCCGCGCCGGTAAATGTCGCTTGGCGTCGCAAAAATGGGCAGGCCGGGCAGACATAGCCTTACGTCTGGTCTGCTCCAGCCCAAAACCGCCTCGGCCCAGTCGCGCCGCATTGCGCGCGCGGCCGCGCGATTTCCCCAGACGACAGGACCGCACGTCAAGATTTACGGCTGGGACGCGCGCTTCGTTCCGGACCGACAAATAGCTCTTCGCCCCCATATTCTACCGAATCCCGCCCATTTGGTCGGTCTTTTGCCGCCCTTATGCCTAGATATCGATGTTTTGCCTGAACCAGCGCGGATGAAGTCAAAGCTTTTTGCGACCGTTCAAGGCATTTACGTTGCATTCTAGTCACAGCCGTCAGCAATACGCCCAACTAACGCGCATTTCATGGGCGGAGCAGTTGTTGGCGAGCTAAATCGGCGTAATTTACCGCAGCTTCAACTTCCTGAAAGGAGAGCGCTGATGTTACGTCAAATACTCATGGCTTCGGTTGGCGCCATTGCGCTCGCCGGATCGGCCGTTGCGGCTGATCTCCGTGCCCCGGCGCCGGCGCCGGTCTACGCCCCGGCGCCCTACAACTGGTCGGGTCTCTATATCGGCGGCCAGATTGGCTATGCCTGGGGAAATCTGAACAGCACCCCCTATGGATTTGCCGCCCCGGCCGGCCCTCTGGGAACCTTTCTCCTGAGCGGACCCTTCAGCGGCAACCCGCAGGGCGTCATCGGCGGCGTCCACCTTGGATACAATCTGCAAATCAACCAGTGGCTCCTCGGCCTCGAAGGCGATGTCGACGGCACAGGCTTGAACAGGACGGTCATTGCGCCGACCTTCTTCACGCCCCCGCTTGACGCGGCCTTCGTCAATCCGGGCTTCGGCGCCACGGTCCACACGACATCCCCCTTGCAAGGGTCGATTCGCCTACGGGCCGGCTTCGCATGGGACCGCGCCCTGATCTACGCGACAGGCGGCGCCGCCTTCGCCGGGATCAAGACGACCTATTCGGACTTTTTTGGGTTCGACAGCATTTCGAGAACAAGAGCCGGCTGGACCGTCGGCGGCGGCGTCGAATACGCGGTCACCGACAATTGGTCGGTTCGCGCCGAATATCGCTATGCGGATTTCGGACGTTACAACGATTACCTGATCAATTCCTTCCCGCTGACTACAGCCGGGGTGGGCTTGGCGGACGCCGTGCACACGCACTTCACGGAGAACAGGGTGCAGGTCGGGTTCAGCTACAAGTTCGGCGCGGCCCCGGCCCCGATCGTGGCCAAATATTGACGTCAAATCGCCACTTTTGCGAAGTCGATTCAAAGACAAGAAACCCGGCCGATTGGCCGGGTTTTTTTGTCTCTCTTCACGAAAACTTTAGAGATTTTGGTCGATTTTCAACAATGAAAGCCAAGGCTTCAGCGGCCGCCAATCGCTCTTCGTTGCATGCAAGTCACACCGATCTGAATTGCGCGTCTTCTGCCCCGTTTTCGCCCCGTTGCCCGTTGTAGCTAGGCTCAAACGGGGTAAGTTGCAGATGCTTCCAACCTCTGAAAGGAGAAAGCATATGATACGCAAACTTCTACTCGCATCGGTCGGCGCTGTGGCGCTTGCCGGTTCGGCCCTCGCGGCCGATTTGCCCTCGCGCGCTCCCCCGCCGGTTTATGTCCCGCCGGTTCCGATCTTCACCTGGACTGGCGTCTATATCGGCGGCCAGATTGGCTATGCCTGGGGCAACTTCAATAATTCCTGGGGCGATGGCTTTGGCAGTTTCGGCGGCTTCAGCGACCAGGCCAATGGCGTGATCGGCGGCGCCCATGTCGGTTATAACCTGCAGCTCGGCCAGTGGGTCGTCGGCCTTGAAGGCGACGTCGACGGTTCGAGCCTTAGCAGGAACAATAATAACCGGACGTTCTTCGATCCCGCCCTTGGCGCCTTCGTGAGCGGCAATATCAACACGAACCTGGACATTCAGGGTTCGATCCGCGGCCGCGTCGGCGTGGCCTGGGATCGCGTGCTCCTCTATGGCACCGGCGGCGTCGCTTTCGGCGGGTTCCACACGACCTTCAATCCGTTCTTCACCGTTGGTGGCGCGTTTGGGAGCGGCAGCGCCAATGTCGACACCACGCGCGTTGGCTGGACAGTTGGCGGCGGCCTCGAATACGCCGTCACCAACAATTGGTCGGTCCGGGCGGAATACCGCTATACGGATTTCGGACACACCACCTGGGATCCAGCGTTCGCCTTTGACAATGGCATCTTTATCCGGCGTCACGTCACCGAGAATCGCGTCCAGGTCGGCTTCAGCTACAAGTTCGACACCTACGCTCCGGCTCCGGTCGTCGCCAAATACTGAGTTCGCCATCAAGCTTCGGCTTGCAGTGCAGGACAAAGAAAACCCGGCCAGTCATTTGGCCGGGTTTTTTTGCAGCGATCCGCGCGGCCGGGAGAACGAGCGCCACAACGCGGAAATATGGATGCCCTCGCGCTTGCAAGGCGCCGCTCCGCATGCCAAGCAACCGCATGGCTCCCGATCAGACCAAAAAAAGCGCCGCCTCCGTCAACGGAGCGCCGCGAGGCGCGCCGGCTCCGAAAATCTCATTCGTGTCGCTCGGCTGTCCGAAGGCCCTTGTCGACAGCGAACAGATCCTCAACCGCCTCAGGGCCGAGGGCTACGAGCTTACAAGGACGCATCAGGGCGCCGCCGCGGTCATCGTGAACACCTGCGGCTTCCTCGATAGCGCCAAAGCCGAATCACTTGCGGCCATCGGCGCGGCGGCGGCCGAAAATGGCAAGATCATCGTCACAGGCTGCATGGGCGCCGAGCAGGACTCGATTCGCGCAAAATTTCCCGACCTCTTTTGGATCACCGGCCCGCAAGATTTCGATTCGGTGATGGAGGCCGTCCATACGGCCGTGGCGCCGCTGCATAATCCTCTCTTCGACCTGCTGCCGCCACAAGGAATCAAGCTCACCCCGCGCCATTACGCCTATCTGAAGATTTCCGAAGGCTGCAACAATCGTTGCTCCTTCTGCATCATCCCCAAGCTTCGGGGCGATCTTGTTTCGCGTCCGGCGGCGGATGTGCTGCGCGAGGCCGAGACTCTCGTTGCGGCCGGCGTCAAGGAGCTCCTCGTCATCTCCCAGGACACGGGCGCCTATGGCTTGGACTTGAAATACGCCGAAAGCCGTCTTCGCGACCGCGCCATACGCGCGAAATTCGTCGACCTCGCGCGCGAGCTCGGCTCCCTCGGCGTCTGGGCAAGGCTCCACTATGTCTATCCCTATCCCCATGTCGACGACGTGATCGAGCTGATGGCGGAGGGCAAGATTCTGCCCTATCTCGATATTCCTTTTCAGCATGCGAGCCCGAGCGTTCTGCGGGCCATGAAGCGGCCAGGCGACCAGGAAAAGACATTGGAGCGGATTGGCAAATGGCGCGCGCTCTGTCCCGACCTCACGCTGCGCTCGACCTTCATCCTCGGCTTCCCAGGCGAAACAGAGGAAGACTTTCAATTCCTGCTCGACTGGCTCGCCGAGGCGAAGCTCGACCGCGTCGGCGCCTTCAAATACGAGCCGGTCGAAGGCGCGCCCGCCAATGACCTCGGCCTGGCGCCTGTTGACCCGCAGCTTCAAGAGATCCGCTACCGGCGCTTCATGGAATTAAGCCGAGCGATCAGCGCGCGAAGGCTCAAGGACAAAGTCGGCAAGCGCATGTCCGTCATTGTCGATCAGGCGACGGCCCGGTCTGCGGAGGGACGGACGAAAGGCGACGCGCCGGAGATCGACGGCAAGGTCCACATCGCATCGCGGCGGCCGCTGCGCGTGGGCGAGATCGTCACTGTGAAAATCGACAGCAGCGACGCCTATGATCTTCACGCGACTGCGGTCTAGAAAGCGCGAGGCCGGGGACCGAAACCGCGTTCCCAATATAAGACAGGGCGCGGCCTATGCTCGGTCCAATCCAAGCGAAGCGAATGCGATCCGGCTTGCTGGACTATCTCAACGCCGGCACGGTTTTCGGATAGTTCAAATCATAGGTCTTATCGAGAAGCGGGTCGAACGGCTTGCCTTCCGAGGCGTCGAGGTGACGGATGCGCGCCACGCGCGCGCTCGTCTGCGGCGGCTGAGGGGCGGACTCTTCCGGCTCAAGCGGCGGCTCGTCGCTCCTTGCGGTAAGAGGCTCCTGCGCGGCGCGCGCCTTCGGATCGGAGCGGATGCTGGCGGGTTCCGGCGGAGCATCCACCATTTCCGACGCGCCGATCGGACCGTCGAGCGTCGCCGCCGCTGACGGCTGAACCCCGCGCACCGTGATGCCGAGCTCTTCGAGTCCCGGCCCCATCGTAAAAGCGCTGACCGGCGAACCGTGTTTGTCGGCGCCGCGGTTGGCCGGCTTCTTGTCGAGTTCGGACTGAACGGGCGGCGCCAGCCCCACCATCATCGGCGCCGCCTTTGCGATCGCCGATGCGGCCGGCGCATTAGAAAGCGACGAAGGCTGGACGTTTGCCGCGGCCTCCGCCTTGAACGAAGTCGGGAGAGACCCATAGACGGAGCGCGGCGACTCGATCGCGCCATGCTGATCGCCGCGCGCCGCCCCGCCAGCGGGCGGTTGAACCTGGGGCGCCGCCTTGTCGACATCTCCCGCCGGCTTATCCGGCTTGTCCTTGGCCTCTTTTTCGATCTGGCGCCACTTCTGAACATTGCGGGCGTGCTGATCGAGCGTTTCGGCGAAGACATGGCCGCCGGTTCCATCGGCGACGAAATAGAGGTCCTGGGTGCGGGACGGATTCGCCACGGCGTCGAGCGCCGCGCGGCCGGGATTGGCGATCGGCCCCTGCGGCAATCCGTCATTCGTATAGGTATTGTAAGGCGTGGGCTTTTCGAGCTCGGCGCGGGAGATCCCTCTGCCCAGCGTGCCCTTGCCGCCGACCAGGCCATAAACGATCGTCGGATCGGATTGCAGCCGCATCCTCTTCGCGAGTCGGTTCATGAACACGCTGGCGACGCGCGACCTCTCGTCCGCCCGGCCCGTCTCCTTTTCAACGATGGAGGCGAGGATCACGAGCTCATAAGGCGAGCGCAATGGGAGATCGCTGGCGCGGCGCGCCCAAATCTGATCGACGATGCGCCTTTGATCGTCCTGCATTTTCTTGATGAGGTCGGCCCGCGACGTCCCACGCGCGACCTTATAGGTTTCCGGCAGCAAGGTGCCTTCTTTCGGAAGGTCCTTGACGTCGCCGAGAAGGACGTCGATCTCGCGAAGCCGTTCGACGATCTGCTCGCTGGTCAGCCCCTCGGGAATCGTGATCGCGTGCAAGACTTGCTTGCCATTGACCAGCGTATCGATCACGTCGCGCAAGCTGGCGTTCTGCTTGAAGAGATACTCGCCAGCCTTGACCTTCGAACGGCTGCCGTCGATCAGGAGCGCCAGATTTAGGGCGAAAGGACTGTCGATCACGCCTTCGCGGTCGAGTTCGGCGATAATGTCGGGCACTTCGGCGCCGGGTGCAATGTAAAGGACCTTGTCGGCGGCGAGCGGCCCCGGCTCGCGCAGGCGCTGCTGGCTCCACACGAGCCCGAACATCGCGGCGACCGCGGCGATCAGGAGGAACGAAAGAAAGCCGCTGAAGGCCGAAAGGGCCGGCCTGCGCCGGCTCGGCGGTATAGGCGGGGGCGGAGGCGCAGCCTCCGGCTGCAGCGCTTCATTCGGGCTTTGGGGCGCGACCCTCTGGCCGGCGAACCGACTGCCCGATCGGGACGGATCGGTTCTGCCCCCTCCACCGTTGCCGTCGGACTCTGGAGCCATGCCGCCTATCAACTCAATTTAATAGATCGTCGCCGGACGATTTCACCAAACGCAGATAAGGCGAAGCCTTTCCAGGCTTTATCCGCATCCCGCGCGGAAAATATGGCGAAATCGAGTCTTGGCAAGAAATTTTATTGCTGTTTTGCCGCGACGCTTACTCCGCCCGCCGGAAGATCAAACACGCGTTGGTCCCGCCGAATCCGAAGGAATTGGACAGGACGCAGGCGACGTCGCGCTTGCGCGCCTTGTGCGGGACGAGATCGATCCGCGTCTCGACAGAAGCATGATCGAGATTAAGCGTCGGCGGAACAATTTGGTCCCTGATCGCAAGAATCGAAAAGATCGCCTCGACCGCCCCCGCCGCTCCGAGGAGATGTCCGATCGCTGATTTCGTCGAGGACATCGAAAGGGCATTCGCGCCGTCGCCGACCAGCCGCTGGACCGCATGGAGCTCGATCTCATCGCCGAGCGGGGTCGAGGTGCCGTGCGCGTTGATGTAATCGATTTCGGCCGGAGAAATGCCGGCCCGCTTGATCGCAGCCGTCATCGCCCGGAAGGCGCCGTCGCCGCTCGCCTCCGGCGCGGTGATGTGATAGGCGTCGCCCGACATGCCGTAGCCGATGAGCTCCGCATAGATCCGGGCGCCTCTGGCCTTGGCGTGGTCATAGGATTCGAGGACGACGCAGCCGGCTCCCTCGCCCATGACAAAGCCGTCCCGATCCTTATCGTAAGGGCGCGAGGCCTGCGTCGGCTGGTCGTTGAAATTGGTGGACAACGCCCGGCAGGCGGCGAATCCGGCGATGCCTATGCGACTGATCGCCGATTCGGCGCCGCCAGCGACCATGACGTCGGCATCCTCGAGCGCAATCAGGCGAGCCGCATCGCCAATGGCGTGCGCGCCCGTCGAACATGCCGTGACGACCGCGTGATTTGGTCCTTTGAGGCCGTGCTGAATCGAGACATATCCGCCGGCGAGATTGATGAGACGGCCGGGAATGAAGAAAGGCGACACCCGGCGAGGGCCTTTCTCCTTCAAAATGATCGCGGTCTCGGCGATGCCGGTAAGGCCGCCGATTCCCGAGCCGATCAGAACGCCGGTCCTGACTTGGTCCTCGCGCGTAACCGGCTTCCAGTCGGCGTCGGCGAGCGCCTGCGTTGCGGCCGCCAAGGCGTAAAGGATGAAGTCGTCAACCTTGCGCTGTTCTTTCGGCTCCATCCAATCGTCAGGACTGAAGGTCCCGTCGGCCCCATTTCCACGCGGAACCGGCATGGCGATCTTGCAAGCAAGATCCGAAGTATCAAACCCTTCGATGCGTCGAGCCCCACTCTGGCCCGCAAGTAAACGGCTCCAGGTGGGCTCGACGCCGTTCGCGAGCGGCGAAACCATACCGAGACCAGTGACGACTACCCTTCGCATCTCAGGACCTGGTCAAAATAGCGGAACGCCGCCGAGGCCGACCTCAACGACCCCTTCGCCGCCTCAAGGAAGCAATTGTTTCAGAGAGATTTTCGCGTCCGATGCAACCAGCGCTCGAAAGATCAAGCCGCCGTCGCTTTCTCCAGAAACTTGACGGCGTCGCCGACGGTCACGATGGTTTCAGCGGCGTCGTCAGGAATCTCGACGCTGAACTCCTCTTCGAAAGCCATGACGAGCTCGACGGTGTCAAGAGAATCAGCGCCGAGATCTTCGATGAAATTGGCATTGTCGACGACTTTCTCGGCATCCACACCGAGATGCTCAATCACAATCTTTTTTACGCGCTCGGCGACATCGCTCATGGTCGTTAGATCCTTGTCCTCACAAAATTTGCCGACATCGGCCGACATCGATGCGCGGTATTGGGTGGCGCCACGACGCATACGATCGGGATCCTAAGTCCGCGCGCCCGTATGACCGTGATTGGGGGATAAAGTCCAGAACCTTAATCCTTTCATCCCCGCAAAGATTGCTGCCCTGACTGCTCAACGACGGTTGGTAACATACTTCAATCAAGTTGGCGAGAGCCCGCGCGGAGCCCTTCGACCGCACTGTAACCTATTTAAATCATTGCCATTCCTCCATTGACATGCAGGGTCTGGCCGGTGACGTAGGCGGCCTCGGAGCTGGCCAGATAGAGAACCGCCGCTGCGACATCGTCGCCGGCTCCGAGCCGTCCCATAGGCACCGAAGCGAGGATCGCGGCCTTCTGCTTTTCGTTCAAGACGTCAGTCATCGGGCTTTCGATAAATCCCGGCGCGACGCAATTGACCGTCACGTTGCGGCTCGCGACTTCCGCGGCGAGGCTTTTGAACATGCCGATCATGCCGGCCTTCGACGCGGCGTAATTGCCCTGCCCCGCATTGCCGGTGACGCCGACGACGGAGCTGATCCCAATGATTCGGCCATAACGCTTGCGCAGCATTCCCTTGAGGCAAGCTCGCGAAAGCCTGAATATCGCGGTCAAATTCACGGCGAGAACAGTATCCCACTCGTCATCCTTCATGCGCATGAAGAGATTGTCCTTCGTGACGCCCGCATTGTTGACGAGAATGTCGACGCCCCCCATCGCGGCCTCCGCCGCCGGAATAAGCGCTTCGACCGCGGTCTTGTCGGCGAGGTCGCAGGGCAACACATGGACCTTCGCATCAAGCTCGGCGGCGAGCTTTTCGAGCGCGTCGAGTCGCGTTCCTGAGAGGCCGACGATCGCGCCGCGGCTGTGCAGGGCGCGCGCGATCGCTTGGCCGAGGCCGCCGCTCGCCCCCGTGACGAGGGCGGTCTTGCCGGATAGATCGAACATTACCAGAGACTCCAAATGCGGGCGGACGCGCCTCAAGCCTGAGCTTTGTAAAGGTCAATGTCGGCGGGGACGCCAACCGGAAGCGCTTGAGCCGCCTCGGCGACGCGCTTGACCAGGCCGGACAGGACTTTTCCGGCGCCGCATTCGACAAAAAGAGAGACCCCGTGGGACGCCATGTAGGCAAGGCTTTCGCGCCAGCGCACCGCACCGGTCACCTGGGCCACGAGCAGCCGCCGAATTTCGTCTCCATCCGTCACCGGCGCCGCGAGCACATTGGCGACCAGAGGGACGCAGGGCGGCTTTATCACGACGGAGGCGAGGGCCGCCGCCATGACCTCGGCGGCGGGCTGCATCAGCGCGCAATGAAAAGGAGCAGACACCGGCAAGAGAACGGAGCGGCGCGCGCCTTTCGTCTTGGCGATTTCGATCGCGCGCTGAACCGCGGCGCATGTTCCAGACACGACGACCTGCCCGCCGCCATTGTCATTGGCGATCTGGCAAACCTCGCCTGCGCCGGCTTCCTCCGCCGCTTCCCTGGCGATCGCGAGACCCGCGTCATATTCGAGCCCGAGCAATGCGGCCATGGCCCCCGCGCCGACGGGCACGGCCTCCTGCATGGCCTTGCCCCGCAAGCGAAGAAGGCGCGCGGTTTCAGCGACCGTCAAGGAGCCCGCCGCCGCAAGCGCGGAATATTCGCCGAGCGAATGACCTGCGACAAAACCCGCGTCTCTTGCGAGATCCAATCCCGCCTCGGCTTCCAGGACGCGGACGGCTGCGAGGCTTACCGCCATCAACGCCGGCTGCGCATTGGCGGTCAGAGTGAGTTCCTCTTGCGGGCCTTCAAACATCAGCTGGGACAAATTCTGCTTCAGCGCTTCGTCGACCTCGGCCAAAATCGCGCGCGCGGCCGGAAATTCATCCGCCAACGCTTTCCCCATGCCGACGGATTGAGACCCTTGCCCCGGAAAAATGAAAGCCTTGAACATCCAATCCCACATTGTTGTTTTTTTGCACCGTGCGACTCGCATTGCCGGAAACGCGAGTCAAGCGCCGAGCGCATAATTCCTTCGGCGCCGACGCGGCGTTCGCTTGGGCGTCGGCGCGGCGTGCTTCGCCGAAGGCGTCAAAAAACGCGAAGCCGATGTCTGATCTCTGGATCAAGGATCACGATTGCCGCGACTGGCGCGATCTGTTCGGCGGCCACCCAACCGAAGCCAATTCTGGCGCAAAAATACAACATGCGCCGGAATAGTAAGTCTAACAAGGCTAGGGATGGGGCATTTTGGCGAAGTTCGGCTTGTCGCATCCAATCCCGGTGCTAATGCTTAAGGGGAAATAAGCGATCACGACAAAGAAACCCAAACGGTTACGGGGAGAGGTAACATGAAACACGCATTCTCGCGGCGGCTGATCGGGTCACTGGCCGGGATTTGGCTCACGGCAGGAACAGCGGCGCTCGCGGCCGATCTTCCGTCGCGCGTTCCGGAGCCTTTGCCGCCGCCGCCGGTTTTCTCATGGACAGGCGCCTATGTCACCGCGCAGGTTGGCGGCGCTTGGGACCATACAAACTTCGATGTCTTTCCTTTCAGCCACTTTGGCCTCAACGACGCCGGCGTCTTCGGCGGCCTTAACGTTGGCTACAATATTCAGGCTGGTCCGCTCGTCATCGGCATTCAAGGCGAATATAATTTCGCCGGCATAAGCGGAAACAGGCTCGCCTTTCCGTTCAATACTGTGACGGACTCGCTCCGCGAATTTGGATCGGCCGACGCCCGCGCCGGCTGGGCGTTTGACCGCGTGCTTGTCTACGCGATCGGCGGCTTCGCTTACGGCGACTTCCGGAATTCCCTGCAATTCGTGACCCCTGTGGCGTTCGGCGGCGCCCGGTCCTACATCGCCAACGAATATGGATGGGATGTCGGCGGCGGCGTCGAATACGCCTTCACTGACAATGTGACGGCCCGTGTCGAATATCGCTATTACAGCTGGGGCACCAAGACCTTCAACGACGCCTTGAACGGTCCTATCAACGGCTTTGCATTTCCGTCCCACACGACGAACGAGACCTTGCAGACTGTGCGCGTCGGCCTGAGCTATAAGTTCGGCGCCCCGGCCGCGCCGATCGTCGCCAAATACTGAGCAGGCTTGACGCTTGTTTTTAAACGAAGGCGAAGCGGAACCCCGCTTCGCCTTTGTCTTTCGCCGCGCAATGCAGGCCTGGCCGGGGCTATCGTCGAAGACGCATATCCGCTTCGCCATACGCCCAGGCTCAACCGAAACCTGAGGGCGGATCCGCGGAAACCTTGATCGACATCATCGATTCTGACATGCTTCAAGAATTGAGGATTCGACGGTTGTCCGTCAGCCGATTGAGCGCGTCTCATCGCACATCCGTCCGCATGAACGATTCCTTTCGACCTGATCGGCAACCACTCTTTTTGTGCAAAAGGGATTGCGCTACGAGACTTCTCTAGCGTCCGGTCACGCGCCGCGCGATCAAATCCGAATAATCGGGATCGACAATCGATCCCAAGGCAAGAACTCCATGTTGGCGATTCCCGGGAAAGCCTGCGGCGAATGCAGCTTTTGCTGCAAGGTCCTCGAGATCACGGAATTTGCAAAACCCGCCGGGACCTTGTGCGAGCATTGCCATAAAGGCGGCGGCTGCGGCGTCTATGCGACCCGGCCGGATGTTTGTCGCGACTATGAATGCCTGTGGAAAAGCGATCGTGGAATGAGTTCGCAGCTTCGCCCCGACCGCGTCGGCGCGATCTTGATGGAAGATCCAGACAGCGACGAATACCGCGCCGTGTGCGATCCGGCGAAACCGTTGGCTTGGCGCACGCCGCTCGTCTTCAAGCACCTCGTCGCCATGGCGAAAGCCGGCCGCATCGTCGTCGCTAAGGCGGGGCTGAAAGCCTGGCGCATTCACGCCAATGGCGAATGGGGTCCTTGCATTTAGGCGTACCCTCGGCCGCCGCATGAGCAGTTGAGCGACGCCATCCCTCGAGTTTCGCGCCGCCAAAGCTCGAGAGCAAAATTCGACGAGACAGCCGAGCTTGCTGCGGAACTTGCCTTGCGCGCGAGCCGATTCCTTGTATAAAGCGCCCTTCGCGGCTTTGGCCGGGGGCTGAATGGAAAGCTCGCTTCGTCGGGCAGGATCGATCGTCGATCCGCTTTCCAGTGTCTCCGCCTTCGTAGTCTGCTCGAGCCTTTCCAAGGCTCGAAGGGCTCTGCGCCGAAGCTTTGCGAACATGAAGGAAAGGCAAGCACCATGGCTCTCTACGAGCATATTTATCTTGCTCGTCAGGACATTTCCGCCCAACAGGTGGAAGCGCTGACGGAGCAGTTCAAATCCGTGATCGAATCCTTCGGCGGCAAGGTCGAGAAGGTCGAATATTGGGGCGTCAAGTCCCTCGCCTATCGAATCAAGAAGAACCGCAAGGCGCATTTCTCGCTACTGAATATTGATGCGCCGCCCGCCGCCCTCACCGAATTGGAGCGGCAGCTCGGCATCAATGAAGACATCATCCGCTTCATGACCATCCGGGTTGAGGCGCTTGAGTCCGGCCAATCGGTGATGATGCGCAAACGCGACGATGACGATCGCGGCGATCGCCCCGACCGTGGCGATCGCGGCCGAGGCCCGCGTCCCGATCGCGGCGACCGGGGCCCTCGTCGTCCGCGCGATGAGGCGATCTCGAATGACGAGGGAGGCTTCTGATGGTTACTCCCGCAGCGCCCCGCCGGCCCTTCTTCCGTCGTCGGAAGACCTGCCCTTTCTCCGCGCCGAACGCGCCGAAGATCGATTACAAGGACACCCGTCTGCTTTCGCGTTATATTTCCGAACGCGGCAAGATCGTGCCCTCTCGCATCACGGCGGTTTCAGCCAAGAAGCAGCGCGAGCTCGCGCAGGCGATCAAGCGCGCCCGCTTCCTCGGGCTTCTACCCTATGTCATCCGCTGATCGGCATATTCCTCAATCTTGGAAAATGCTCTAGGCTCGACGATACAAAGCAACCAGTGACCATCCGGCGAGCGCCGGGTGGTTTTGCTGGGACGGGCGGAGGCGCATTTCCGACCCGCCCCTAACCGCCTTTTCAGCGGGACAGCAGGGCATGATCAAGAACCGTTTCCTTAGATTCTTTAAATTTGGCGCGCCTCACGCCGTCGCGATCGGGGCCGGGCTCGCGGCGGGCGTTTTGTTCAGCCTGGTCCATCAGGCGACCTTGCTCGCCATGGCCTTGGCCTATCTTTCGCCGCTTCCAATCATGATCGCCATGCTCGGCTTCGGCAATCTTGCGGGCGTCGGGGCGACCATTGTGGCGGCGCTGACCGTTTTCGGCCTCGCGATCGCGCAGCTGCCCTCCGAGCAATGGTTCCGGAGCCTCGACGAAGCGGCCCTCGCGGCTTTGGTCTTCGTCCTGAGCCTTGGGTTGCCGGCCTTGTGGCTCAGTTTCCTCGCAGCAGTGAGCCGAGCGAAAGGAAGTTCGCCATGGACCATAGCGACCGCGGCGGGCAGATCTTTTGGACGGGAATATTGTCCCCTCGAGCGAATCCTTACCTACGCCGTCGCCATATCAGCGACGCTCGCTGTCGCCGCCGCTATCTATGTGAGCTTCCGCAGCGGCGGGTTTGAGATCGCGCTCGATCTCGCGGTCAAGGAGACAACCGCGGTCCTGGAGCGCTTGATCCAAGACAAACCACAGCTTGCGGGCGCGATCGATCCACACGCTATCGCAAGGTGGATAGTGCTCGCCGCGGCGCCGGCCATGGCCGGGTCAAGCCTCGTGATGCTCCTGCTTAATCTATGGCTCGCAGGCCGCGTCGTGCAGGTATCCGGACGATTGCCGCGTCCTTGGCCGAACATTGCGCGCGAGCTCCAGCTGCCGCGCATTTACGCCCTGATCTTCGCCGCCGCGATCGCGGCGACCTATTTTGGCCGACTTCCGGGCCTCATCAGCGCCATTGTTGCGGCGGCGCTCGGAACAGCCTTTGCGCTGCAAGGCCTCGCGGTCATCCATGATCTTTCGCACGGCTCGCGGTTCCGCAAGCCGATGCTCTTCTTGATCTATTTTGGCCTTTTCGCGCTGATGCCCTGGCCGCTTGTTCTTTTTGCCCTGATTGGCCTCATCGAGGCCGCCTTCTCCCTGCGCGACCGCAAAGATAAGTCGGTCGCTCGCAAACTCTGAAATCAACTCGAAGGATCAATTCAATGGAAGTGATTTTGCTCGAACGCGTCGCCAAGCTCGGACAGATGGGCGACACAGTTCGCGTGAAGGACGGCTACGCCCGCAATTTTCTGCTCCCCGGCGGCAAGGCTTTGCGCGCCACCGAAGCCAATAAAAGCCGTTTCGAAAGCCAGCGGGCGCAGCTCGAAACGCGCAATCTGGAAACCAAGAATGAAGCCGCGGCTGTCGCGGAAAAGCTCAATGGCCAGATCTTCGTCATCATTCGGCAAGCCGGCGAGACCGGCCACCTCTACGGATCTGTCTCGCCGCGCGACATTTCGGATGCGATCACAGCAGGCGGCTTCAGCGCCAACCGGAATCAGATTGTTCTGCGGACGCCGATCAAATCGATCGGACTGCATGAGGTTCCGGTCCAGCTGCACCCGGAAATCAGCGCCCAGATCACCGTCAATGTCGCCCGTTCGGCGGCCGAAGCCGAACGTCAAGCCAAGGGCGAGGAAGTGAATGTCGTCGAGGAAGCGACAATGGACGATCTCGGCCTCGAAGTCGGAGCCGCGCTCGCCGACGCCGGCGGCAGCCTCGGCGACCGCTGACCAACACACCATCCGGCGTCAAGCGCCTCGATTTTAAGGCCTCGCCGCGTCGTCGATTTTGCCGGCGGCAAGGTTCGAGGATCGCAATTGTCGTCCCGACTTGGGATCCATGAAAAGAAAAGCCCGGCGCTTTCGCGCCGGGCTCATAAACCAGCTCAGGTTTCGAAGCGCCGATTAGAACGCGCGCTGGACGCGGATGCGGCCTTCGTACTCGTTGGTGACGGGGCGGAACGCCGGCAGTCCGGCAGCCGTAAGCAAGGAGTCGCCCGCGAGCCCGACAGGCCGCGACTGGGTCACACGCACATACATGAACTCGGTGCCGATGTCGAAACCCTTGATCGGGGTCCAGACGAGATTGGTGCCCACGCGTCCCTCTTTGATATTCGACACGCCGACCGCGCCGCCGAAGCCGTTGAGCGCGTTCTGGGGATTATTATATTGCAAAAAAGATCCGTAAATGGCCGAGGCCAAGGTCGGGATCCAGTAATGCTTATAAGCGCCGGTCAAATCCCAGCCCGAGGTCTGCTGACAGGAGCCGCCGCCGGAGGCAAAGGGACCAAAGCCGGTCCACACGCAATCCGAACCAGGCTGCGGATTCCAGCCGGCGGAGTAGTCGGACCAGGTGAAGCCGGAGCCGGCGTAGCGATTGGCGTTGACGCCCAAGCCATAGTTGAAGCCGAGATTATTGCCGGCGATATAGCCGAAAGCGCCCCTTTCATAAGCGGCTTGCAGCCAGAGCTTATCGCCCGGCGACAGATAATCCATGTTCAACTGGACGCCGCCCTGGACCGCGAAGCCGTAGGAATTGCTGGATGTGACAGGGAAAGCATAGGTAGACGCCGCGTTCGCCGTCGAAGCCGTAGCGGTTTGCAGGGCCGTGCTGGCGAAGAGGCTGGAAGAGATCTGATGGGCCGCCGCCGAGATCTGGACAGAGCCCCAGGGCTGATCATACCGCAAATTGCCGACAATTTCCGGTATGCGCGCGCCGGCCGGGTTGGCCTGAAAGGACGTCCCGGAAAAGCCATCGAAGAGAATGGGTGAGGTTACGCCCGCGGCGCTTACGGAGCCGGCGAAGGTGCTCCCGATGAAGGCGCGGCGCGAGGCCTGGTCTTCGAACGAGAGCGTCGCCGAGAAGCCATTGCCGAAGGTTGCGGTATAGGCAAGCAAAGAGACGGTTGCGTTCGAGCCGCGCAAGTTGTTGTAGTTATAGGCGTCAGCGTAGAAATCGAACATCGATTGCGCGTAGCCCGCCGTCAAGCCGGCGAATTGGATGAACGCCTTATTGATGATCGTCGTGTCGCGCTGGACGGTTGATCCGCCCGTCGTATTGATGATGGGGCCGCCAAGGCCGTTGAGCGCGCCGGTGGCGGCGTTGCCGCCGGAACCGTAATAGGAGTCGACGCGCAGGAAGGCGCGGACCGTGCCCCAGTCCGATTTGGTTCTGGCGTCAAGCTCGACCCGGCCCAAGGCCCCGAAGGAATAGGCGTCGCGCGAGCGCGGATTGGTATATTGGCTGGCGGATGGAATAAAGCCGACGCCTCCCAAGGCAGGGAACGCAGTGCCTACGGCCGTGTGTCCGGCCGCTGTCCCGTTGCCCCAGAAGGTGCTGCCGCCGCTCGGCCCGATGGAGAATTGTGGGTCGAAACCGCGCGTTTCGCCGAGGACCAAGCCGCCAACTTTCAGGCAAGTGTCGGTGCCGGGAATGTAGAAGAAGCCGGAGCCATAGGCGTCGCATATGCGGACATATTCGACCGGCGCCGATTTAAATGCTGGTAGGTCGGCCGCCTTGGCGCCGCCCACGCTCACCAGGGCCGCAGCCGATCCCAGGAGCAAGCCCTTGAAGAGCCTCATTTCAAACCTCCGTTGTAAAGACCCAATCAGGACTGGTCTACTGGAGAGCCGCGCCGGAGCGCGCGCGAAGCTGTTTAATTCTCCAAACATCCCAGGTCCCCTCTTTGCCCGGATCGAACGCAACTATAAACTGAGCGGCCCCGCCCGCCAATTACGTTCGATCCGATTCCACGATCGGGTTGGCCCCCGTTCGCAAGGGCACATTAGTCGCGCAGGGCGTTAAGTAAAACGTCTTTTAGATGCTTGCCGACTTTCGCTTTGCCGGTGTGGCTTTGTTGCCACTCTCGCATAAGGAGCGCCAAGCCCGATGTTCGCATGGGGCCTTGCCTTCGCCCCGACGCTCGGGCATATGTCCTAAGACCATCTGGAACCGGCGTCGCGACGCGCCGTTTCGGCAGGCGTGGAGACGTGGCCGAGAGGCTGAAGGCGGCGGTTTGCTAAACCGTTATAGGGTTGTAAAGCCCTATCGAGGGTTCGAATCCCTCCGTCTCCGCCAGCTTTTCCCGAAACTGTCTGAGCCTTGTAGAACGGCGCTTTTTCATATGCGCCTTGGGGTTGAACCCCATGGAAACCGTCGTTTCATCGCGCGAATCGGCGAGAATCGAGGTGATGCGGGAAAACGTTCGCTGCTTAAGCCTCTTTGAAAGCTCTTGCAGACCTTGGCTATTCTACGAATTGAACGTAAGTCATAGTTAATACTTAAGGAAACCCGCGGCAGCCGCCATCCGGGCGAAGCGTTCCGCCGATTCGCAAGCGAATTGCGACTCGTTTCAGGCCCAATCGCGGAAGACCGGACAGAAAGCTGAACGGTCACGCACAGCCTATTCGGCGAAGCGCTATTTCAATCGCCATGCCGGCGAGCGCCCCCATGCCGGGCAAGTTTAGTTGCCCCTTTAGAAAGGTCACGCGCCCAATGTCAAACATGCTCGGTTACGCAAGGCCATCGAGCGCGGCAACATGCGACGGCGCCATCACAAAATTTCGCCCTTCATGGCTCTTCATGGAGAGCGAGCGCGAAGTTCAGAATAGGCGGTCCCGCGCGCCGTTCTGATAAAATGGATAAAGGTCGCTTAGGCAAAAACTCACGAAAGGAGCGCAAGTGCGTTCGCCATCATGCAGCGGTAGAGGTCTGGCGTCGAGAACCGTCGCCGCAACGCTGAGTGTCGCCGCGTTCATCGCGGCCGCATGCGCCGCTCAGAGCCAGGAGGAGCCGAGCAGACCAAAACCGCCATTCATTGCGCCATTGCCGCCCGTGCGTCCGGCCGACTTGGCGGGTCCTCGTTCCGCACCGACCGCCCCGCCGTCGGCGCCGTCGATTCCGGAGCCTCCTTTGACTCTGCCGCCATCTGCGTCAAGCGTCGTCGACGCGCCGCCGCATCCCCTTCCTCCTGCTTCGCGGGAAAAGATGCACGCTTGCGGACTTGAATGGCAAAAGATGAAAGCGTCAGGACAGGCGACGGACAAGACCTGGCGCGACTTCGCGCAAGTCTGCCTCGCTCATTGATCCATTCAGAAGCGGCCTAACAATATAATCTGCGGCGAACAGCCGACAGAAGTGATCGAGCAGGCCTGCGTCGTCTCGCTCTTAGCGAGATGACGGCCGCGCCGTGGATGCTGGCCGGTTGATCAAAAAGCCTCCGCTGAAGCAGACGTCGAAAGCAAAGGACTGTCTCGCATCAGCCGTCGCGGTTCGCTCCATTCGATCGAAGCTTGCAGCGCGAAGGGGACGGAGACAGCCAGAGTCACGCCGACTTGCTCTCGCGCTGCAACAGCGTAAGAGCGTCGCCGCCAACCGTCTCCGTCCCCTTTTGCGAAAGTCGCGTTGTCGCGAACCCTCAAACCGTCTCCGGGGGCGCCGGGGGAGCCACCTTGGGTTTGCGGGGAGGCGCCTTGCGCACGACTTTCTTGACGGCGGTTTTCTTTGCCGGCGCCTTGCGCGGCGCCGACCTCGCGATCTTTTTCGCGACGGTCTTGGCGGCGGTCTTTTTGACTGTCGCCTTCTTGGCGGGTGATTTCTTCACCGCAGTCTTCTTGGATGCGGTCTTCTTGGACGCAGTCTTCTTGACGGCGGTCTTTTTCGTCACCGCTTTGCGCGCAGCCTTTGGGGCCGCGCTCTTCTTTACCGTCGCCTTTTTCGTCGCAGTCTTTTTTGCAGCAGTCTTTTTCGCTGGCGCTTTTTTGGTGGTTGCCTTCACCATGTTCGAGCTCCCCTCTTTCATTTTGTCAGCCGGATTGATGACGCCGACTAGAGGCTTGCATAGCGTAGCGTTGTTAATCAGTCGTGCAAGAGGCGTTGCTTCAACAACGAGCCGCGCGAGCGCGAAGAGAGCATCGCGGACATGTTCAAGAATGCTGTCGGCGTCATTCATCGGCCTTTGAAAGATGCTCTCTCACGAGGCTTCGTCGTCGCGCTTGCAAGCTCTCCCGCGATCACAACAAGGATGCAGCCGAGCCAACTGCAATCGCAATCGACGCGATCTCCATCGGCTATCGCCAACTGCGTCTCCTGTTCTAAAAGCCTTTGTTTTTCATAGGCTCTATTCTATTTTTCGGAGCCGTTTAAAGTCGCGCGGGGGCGCAAAACGCAAACGCGTTTCTCAGTCTCGCGCGCTATGTTCGCGACGCATTTCTTGTGGCGATGGATGGTCTTTAGCGCGGAATCCGCGACGGCGTTAGGGCGCGTGTGAGCGAAGCGCGAAGCGCTATTCGAAGACGCAGCTCATGAACAAAAAAAATTCGTGCGCAGTGAAAAAAAAACGCTGCGCGACGGCATGGCCAACGCTCCAATCGCGCCGCCGCTCGCGAATCATGCAAAGTGATTCGCGAGCCGCCTCACATTTTCAGATGCCGAGCTTCGCTTTCAGAAGCTCGTTGACGGCTTGCGGATTGGCCTTGCCGCCAGTCTCTTTCATGACCTGGCCGACAAACCATCCGAGCATGGAAGGCTTGGCCTGCGCCTGCGCAACCTTGTCGGGATTGGCGGCGATGATCGCATCGACGGCGGCGGCGATCGCGCCAGTATCGGTGACCTGCTTCATCCCGCGCGCCTCGACGATCGCGCGCGGGTCTCCGTCTTTATCCTCGGCGATGATGATCGTCAGAAGGTCCTTGGCGATCTTGCCCGAGATTGTCCCATCGCTGATGAGATCGACGACGCCGGCGATCTGGCCGGGCTTGATGTGCGTCTGCGCGACGGAGAGGCCGACCGAATTGGCGTAGGCCGCGAGATCGCCGGTAATCCAATTGGCGACAAGCTTCGCGTCGCGCCGCGTGCCGCCGTGCTTGACTGCGGCTTCGTAATAATCGGCGGTCTCCTTGTCGGCGACGAGGACGCCGGCGTCATAGGGCGGCAGACCGTAATCTTTGATGAAGCGGGCCTTCTTGGCGTCCGGCAATTCGGGAAGTCCGGCCTTCAGGCGATCGACATAGGCCTGGTCGAATTCGAGCGGGAGAAGATCCGGGTCGGGGAAGTAGCGATAGTCATGCGCCTCCTCCTTGGAGCGCATGGAGCGCGTCTCGCCGCGGCCGGGATCGAAGAGCCTTGTCTCCTGATCGATCTTGCCGCCATCTTCGAGAATGCCGATCTGGCGGCGCGCCTCGACCTCGATCGCCTGGCCGATGAAGCGGATCGAATTGACGTTCTTGATCTCGCAACGAGTGCCGAGAGGCTCGCCCGGACGGCGCACCGAGACATTGACGTCGGCGCGCAGCGATCCCTGCTCCATGTTGCCGTCGCAGGAGCCGAGATAGCGCAGGATGGTGCGCAGCTTGGTGACATAGGCGCGCGCCTCCTCCGAGGAGCGCAAGTCGGGCTTCGACACGATCTCCATCAGCGCGACGCCGGAGCGGTTCAGATCGACAAAAGAGTCCGTCGCCGACTGGTCGTGCAGCGACTTGCCGGCGTCCTGCTCAAGGTGCAGCCGCTCGATCCCGACCTCGATCTGTTCAGTCGGAGAGACGTCGACATGGACGAGCCCCTCGCCGACGATCGGGCTCTTGTACTGAGAGATCTGATAGCCCTGGGGCAGATCGGGATAGAAGTAATTCTTGCGGTCGAACACCGAGCGCAGGTTGATCTGGGCCTCGAGGCCAAGCCCGGTGCGCACCGCCTGCGCCACGCATTCCTCGTTGATGACCGGAAGCATGCCGGGCATGGCGGCGTCGACAAGCGAGACATTGGCGTTGGGCTCCTCGCCGAACGCGGTCGAAGCCCCGGAGAAAAGCTTGGAGCGCGATGTGACCTGGGCGTGGATCTCCATGCCGATGATCACTTCCCAATCGCCGGTCGCGCCCTTGATGAGCTTGGAGGGTTTTGCGTGCGTGTTCATCACAAACCTTTCGATGCGGCTCGCTTTGGAGACTCAGGCCTAAAGCGGCGTCTCTCGCCCGCCTCGCATTGGAACGTTCAGGCAGAGTTTCCATGCGCCCACGGCCCATTAGCGAACCTGCGCCCTTGAGCGCGCAATAGCTAAATATACAGCCTCTCCGCAGCAATTTGAATGATAGAGCGACGACTTCGCTCTCCGACCGCCGAGATCGAGATCCCGTGGTCTTCTCCGCTTACGTGCAGGCGCGATCACGCCCACCATTTCGGCGGCGGCTCGACCTTCGGCGCGGCCTGCTCGATCGCCGCCGCGACGGCGAACAAGGTCTCCTCGTCGAAGGCGCGGCCAATCACTTGAAGCCCGAGCGGCAAGCCCTCCGACGAAACGCCAGCTGGCACGGCGATGCCCGGCAAGCCCGCCATGTTCACCGTGACGGTGAAAACGTCGTTCAGATACATCTCCACCGGATCGGCGGACCCTTTCTCGCCGAGCCCGAAGGCGGCGGAAGGCGTCGCGGGGGTCAGGATGGCGTCGACGCCATCGGCGAAAGCCTGCTCGAAATCGCGCTTGATCAAGGTCCGGATCTTTTGCGCCCTGACATAATAAGCGTCGTAATAGCCGGCGGAGAGCACATAGGTTCCGATCAGGATGCGCCGGCGCACCTCCTTGCCGAAGCCCGCCGCGCGGGTGCTCTCATACATATCGGCGATGTCCTTGCCAGGGACCCGCAGGCCGTAGCGCACCCCATCATAGCGCGCGAGGTTCGACGACGCTTCCGCCGGTGCGACAATATAATAAGCCGGCAAGGCGTAGCGCGTATGCGGCAGCGAAATGTCGACGATCGACGCGCCGGCCTCCTTCACCCATTCGATCCCCTGGCGCCAGAGCTTTTCGATCTCGGCCGGCATGTTGTCGAGCCGATATTCCTTCGGAATGCCGATCTTCATTCCCTTGATTGAGCGGCCGACCGCCGCCTCGTAATCCGGCACGGGAATATTGACCGAGGTCGTGTCCTTGGCGTCGTGCCCCGCCATGGAGCGCAACATGATCGCGGCGTCGCGCACCGTCCGCGCGATCGGGCCAGCCTGGTCGAGCGACGAGGCGAAGGCGACAATGCCCCAACGCGAACAGCGGCCATAGGTGGGCTTGATCCCGACGGTTCCCGTGAAGGCCGCAGGCTGCCGGATCGAGCCGCCCGTGTCGGTCGCGGTTGCGCCGTAGCAGAGCCGCGCGGCGACGGCGACGCGCCGCCGAACCGCCCGAAGAGCCGCCGGGAACGAGCGGCGTATTCGAACCCGCGCGCCGCCAGGGCGAAATCACCGGACCGAAATAGGAGGTCTCGTTCGACGAGCCCATCGCGAACTCGTCGAGATTGAGCTTGCCGAGCATCACCGCCCCATCCCGCCAAAGATTGGCCGAGACGGTCGATTCATAGGCCGGCGTAAACCCCTCGAGAATATGGCTCGCCGCCGTGGTCGGCACGCCCGCCGTGCAGTAAAGATCCTTGATCCCAAGCGGCACGCCTTCGAGCGGCCCCGCCTCCCCGCGCGCGATCCGCGCATCGGAGTCAGCCGCCATGGCGAGCGCGACCTCCGGGGTTTCCGTGATGAAGGCGTTCAGCGCGCGGGCCTCAACGATCGCGGCGATATGCGCCTTGGCGAGATCGACGGCGGAGATCTGCTTTTTCGCAAGGGCCTCGCGCGCGGCGGCGAGGGTGAGTTCGGTGAGCTCGGTCAATGTTGCGTCCGCTCCTATTCCACGACTTTGGGCACGACGAAGAAATGATCCTCGGCGGCGGGCGCATTGGCGACGATGGCGTCGGCGATGTCGCCCTCGGTCACGACATCCTCGCGCTTTTTCATCGGCATAGGCATGGCCGAGGTCATCGGCTCGACGCCTTCGACATTGACGCTCGCCAATTCCTCAACGAAGGCGAGAATGGCGTTGAGCTCGCCCTGGAGGTGAGGCACGTCTTCCTCATTGACCTTGATCCGGGCCAGATGCGCGATGCGTCGCACGGTCGCCTGATCGACAGACATGTGCTCTCCCTTGCAGCAATTTTGGGGGTTAGCGAAGAATGTGCCTATAGCACCGCGGCTTGGGCGCGAGCAATGCAAGAGCTTTAGCGCATCCCGCCGCTACGCTTTATCTTTTACGGCGATGATTTGCTTGCGCAAGTCCTGCAGGCGCTCCGCCTTTTCGCGGTCGGCCGCCGATTGCGCCTTGCGATATTCCTCAGCGGCCCCGTCGACCGCTTCAAGCGCGTCGTCGAGATGGCGCGGCTGGCGATCCTTGGCGAAGAGAGCGATATGGACGGAGGCGAGACTAACTTGGTTCGCCGCCCATTGGAGGGGCGATCGCTCGCGCGTCTGCTCCTTAAGCGCCTCACGGTAGGCCGAGACCGCCTCATCGAGCCGCGTCGTTCCGTTTTCCTGCGCGCCGAGCGCCGCAAGCGCGCCGCCAAGATTGCTCTGGGCGGCGGCCCACTTCAGCGGCGTAGCCTCGCGCGTGAATAACTGCAATGCGGCCCGATAGGCCGCGACCGCTTCCTCCAGAAGCGCGGCGTCGCCCTGGCGTTGCGCCAGCGCCTGGAGCGCGATGCCGAGATTGTTCTGCGTCATGGCTTGTTCAAGCGTCGCGCCCTCGCGCGTGAACTCCGCCAAAGCTTCGCGATAGGCGGCGACCGCCTCAGTCAATCGCTCCGTCCCCGTCTCGCGCTGGCCGAGCAGGGTGAGCACGCCGCCAAGATTGTTCTGGGCCATCGCCCATTGGTGTTTCTCACCGGCGAATTCCTTCAAGACGTCGCGATAGACCGTCGCAGCCTCCTCGAGCCGCGCCGTCCCAGTCTCGCGCGCGCCAAGGGCTTCAAGCGTCGCGCCGAGATTGTTGCGCGCCATCGCCCATTGCAAAGGCGCGTCCTCGCGAGTCATTTCCTCCGTCACGCTTCGAAAAGCGGATGCGGCGTCATCGAGCAGGCCGGTTCCGACCTGCCGCTCGCCAAGCGTCTTGAGCGCAACGCCAAGGTCGTTCTCCGTCATCGCCCAGTCGCGCGGCCTCGCCGATCGCGGCGACAGCGCGAGGCTTCGCCGATAGACGTCGATCGCATCGAGAAGCGCCGCGTCCTCCCCGAATTCATATCCCTGCTTATAGAGCTCGCTCGCCTGATCGTTCAGAAGCCGCCATTGTTGCTGCGGATCAAAAGAGGCGACAAGAGCAGCGGCCTCGGCATATTTCGCCGCCGCCGAACGATAGGCGATCTGCAAGTCATCGACGCGGGCCTCCTGAGCCAGAAAGCCCGCTTCATAGCGGCTCGACTCGACCCGTTCAGCGCGCGCAGCTTCGCGACCACGCTCCAGGGCGTGACGCGCGCCGTCGAGATCGCCCTTGTCGATAAGCGCCTGCGCCTCCTCCGCGACCGCCGCCAAGGCCGGGGGTCCGGCCCGGAGGCGGTCAATTTCCGCGCGGAGCTTGATCAACTCGTCCGCCGCCGCGTCGAGCCGCTTCGGGATGTCTTCCTCGCGCACGCCCTTCTCGCCGAGCTTAGCGAGGACGGACAGAAGCGGCGCGACCTCGACCCCTTTTTCGCGCGCGATTTGAACCGCAAATTCCTTCTGCTGAGCCGCAAGTTTGTCGAGCCGTTCGTTGATCGGAGCGACCGCCTCCTTCGCGTCGGGATTGACGGTCACGGGCGCATTGAAGGTCGCGTTCGGTCCCGAGCCGATCACATTTCCATTATGGACTTCGATGGTTTGGGATTGAGCTGGCTTCTCGCCCGCCTTCTCATAAAAAAAGGTGAAGGCCGCCCAAAGCCCGCCAATGACGACGACGGCCCCGCCGCCGAGGAATGCGAGGATTCCCCGGTTGCCTTCGTCTCTTAAAAGGGCCCAAGCCCGCGACCACATGCGTCTTGCCTCGGCTCTCGCGTCAGGGATAGGCGCCGCCCTATTCCTTCGGCCCCTCATGCGCGTCGGCGGCGCTCTCCTTGGCCGCCTTCGCGGCGTATTCCCGTTCGAATTGCTTCACTCTTTTGCCGATCGCGAAGCGGGCGATCCATATCCATAGAGCCACGACGGCGAGCGCGCCGATCCACCCGATAATGGCGAGGACGGTCTCGTTGTGAAGAAACTCCCAAATAAAGTCCATGTCGCTCTCCTGCTGCCCATGATGGCGGCAATGTCATCATTTCTGGCTGCGCGCGCAACCCATTTGCCCAGCGCGGCTGCGATCAAAAAACCAAAGCCTCGCCGATCTGCAGCGCGGCTGTTTTAGTCGGAGAGCCTTGCATCGCGGCGGCGAACTCGCTCGGGTCCGGGCTCAAAAGATCGAACGTCCCGTAGTGACAGGGAACGACGGTCTCGAAGGTGAAGAAGCGCTTCACGGCGAGCGCGGCGGTCTTGCCGCTCATGGTGAAGCGATCGCCGACCGGGACCAGGCCGATTTTCGGCTGATGGATCTCGCTGATCAGCGCCATGTCGGAGAAAATATCGGTGTCGCCCATATGATAAAGCGTCGGGCCATGCTTCGGCTTGATGACTATGCCGTTCGGGCTGCCGAGATAGATCGACTGGCCGTTGAAGATCGTGCCCGACGAATGCAAGGCCTGGGTGAAGGTCACGCTAAAGTCGCCGCAATCGATCGAGCCGCCGGTATTGCCGGGATTGATATTGGCCGCGCCCTGCGACTGGAGAAATACGCAGATCTCATAATTCGACACGACCTCCGCGCCCGTCGCCTTGGCGATCTCGGCGGCGTCGCCGACATGGTCGTCATGACCATGGGTCAGGACGATATGGGTCGCCCCTTCGGTCGCCTCCGAGAAGTCGCCTTTGAATTTCGGATTGCCGCGCAGGAACGGGTCGATCAGGATGACCGCCGCGTCAAGCTCTATGCGGAACGCCGAATGGCCGAGCCAAGTCAGTTTCATGTGCAAAATCTCCACGAACGCGCCAGGATGATTTAAGACGAAGCCGGCGCCGGGCAAAGAGGCTTCGGATCAGCCGCCTTAACAAGCGCGCGCGACAGGTTGGCGATGGCTGCGGAAATCCTCGATCTCGTCGAATTGCAGCCGCGCATCGGCGCGCGACAGCGCCTCATCGGGGTTGATCTCGGAACCAAGACGATCGGCCTTGCCCTCTCAGATGTGGAGCGCCGGATCGCGACGCCGCTGGAAACGATCCGCCGAACAAAATTCGCCAAGGACGCGGCGCGGCTCATAGAGCTCGCGGAAAAATTCGACGTCGCCGCGCTCGTCATCGGACTGCCGCTCAATATGGATGGGTCGGAAGGTCCGCGCGTTCAGGCCACCCGCGCCTTCGTGCGCAACCTTGGCGGTTTGACGGTTAGGCCCTGCGTCTATTGGGACGAGCGGCTTTCGACCGCCGCGGTGACGCGCTCCCTCATCGAGCAGGACGCCTCGCGCGCCAAACGCGCCGAAGTCATCGACCGGATGGCCGCGGCCTATATCCTGCAAGGCGCTTTGGACCGGCTGCGCTGGCTCGCCGCGCCCGTGTGACGGACGCGGATCGAAGTCCAAAACAGAAGGCGAGGACACAAGCATTTTCGCGTGATTGCGGCTTCGCCCTATCGCGTTTCTGTTCGAAAATGCGGCACAATGAATAAATGGAGAGCTGTCATGACTTCGCTGATTTGGAATGCGCTCTGGAGCTTGGCTCTCGCCGGGCTTTTCTGCAGCCTGCCCCTTCTTATCCAAGCGCCGGTCCGGACCCATGCCGCATTAGTCTTCGTGCGATCGGCGCGTGGGCGTCGCGTCCGCCGCGGCCCCGCCGATTGACGCGCTGAGCGCCTCCCGATCGGATCGCGCCATCCGATCGAAAGCAAAAACTCAAAGACTTGGAGCATGTTCTGATCGAAAAAGTCGATCAACTTTTTCGGAACGTGCTCTAAGCGCAAGACTGAACCCTTGCCTATTCAAGCCTTGTCCAGGAAGGCGCCGAGGATCGATCCATGAATGAAGTGCTGATACGTAAAGACCCGATGAACCGGTCCATCATCGAGGTCGATCCGAGCCTCTTTTCCGAGAGCCTGACCGGCTGGCTGGAAGTGACCGCCCATGTCATGGCGCAGCGCGCCGGAAAGGCCACGCCGAATCCGGACGGCTCCATTCCTAAACTGTCCAAGTCGGACCTCAACCTGACCGGGGTCAAGACGATCGCCGACGATTCCATCTTCGCCTTTGGCATTGCCGCGGCGCTAAAGGCGGATAAAGCGGCCTTCGACAAGGTCGAAAAAGACCTCATCGCCCTGTACGGAGAGAATTACCCCGGCTCCTTTGCTTTCTGGCATTTCAAGCAGGAGCCGGACGCAAAGCCAGAGACTCTCGAGGACCATGTCGGCATGATCGGCAAGACCTTGATGGAGGACGGCCATTTCGAGCCGAAGGACACTTGGAACGCCGGCGTCCGCTTCTTGGAGAAGGCCCGCAAATCCAATTTCAAGGTCGAATTGATCGGGCCCTTGGCGGCCTGGGTTCGGTCCCAATGGACCACGATCACGACGCAACTGAAGTCGCAGCTGGTAAAGCCGGAAGAGAATGTGCCGCCGATCAAGGAAGCGCTCGCCGACGCTCGCAATGACGAAAGCTTCATCGCGGCGCTTCTGATTTCCTCGACGCTCGCCGTCGACATGGAGCTGACCGAGGATTACCAGGGCTTTCTCAAATCCATCGCCCGCCGGGTCTGACGCTCCACCCTCCCCTCGCTTCTCGCGTCCAATGGCGAGGAGCGGCGGCTTGCGCTGAAAAACTCTGGCGGGACGACTTCAACTGTTCAGGTCGCGCCGAGCCATATGGCTATGCTGGCGGCCGTAGAAGAAATAGATGCCGAGGCCAAGGACGAGCCACACCGCAAGGCGGAGCCAAGTGTCGCTCGGCAGGCCAAACATCAGGAAAATCGCCGAAGCCGCGCCGAGCGGAGCCACCACAAAAACAAAGGGCGTCTTGAATGGACGGCGGATCTCGGGATGGGTGATCCGCAGAACCAGGACGCCGAGACAAACCACAGCGAAGGCGAATAAGGTGCCGATGCTGACGAGCTCGCCGACCAGGCCAATCGGCAGCAGCCCCGATAGAATGGCGACGACTGCGCCCGTCACCAGCGTGGTGACGTAAGGCGTCCGAAAACGCGGGTGCACCCTTGCGGCGATAGGGGGAAAGAGCCCGTCGCGCGCCATCGAAAAAAAGATGCGCGGCTGCCCGAGCAGCAACACCAAAATCACCGAGCTCAATCCCAGGATCGCGCCAAGCTTGATAATGGCGGAAAACCAGCCGAGCCCGATCGCATTGACGCCGAGGGCAATGGGGTCCGGCACGTTCAACTTGTCGAAAGGGACGATGCCGGTGAGGACGATGCCCACCAGCACATAGAGCACAGTGCAGATCGCGAGCGATCCAAGAATGCCAATGGGCATGTCCCGCTGCGGATTACGGGCTTCCTGCGCGGCGGTCGATACGGCGTCAAAGCCGATATAGGCGAAAAAGACGACCCCGGCGCCGCGAACGATGCCGCTCCAGCCATAAGCGCCCGGCCCGGCATTGGGCGGAATGAAGGCCCCTGTGGGGTTGCTCTCAGTCACCCAATTCACAGGCGTGACGGACCATACGCCGACCAGGATGAAGGCGATGATGATCGTCAGCTTGATGAGGACGATTGCATTATTCACCCTCGCCGATTCGCGAATTCCAACGACCAGCAAAATCGTGACCAACACGATGATGAAGGCGGCCGGAACATTGAACAGCGCGCCGCTGCGTGACCATTCTCCGCCTGTCGGATCAAAGGCGAAAGGCGCGCTCGCCAAGCCGTCCGGAATCACGACGCCGAGATCTTTCAAGAAGCTCGTGACATAGCCGGACCACCCGATGGCCACCGTCGTCGCGCCGAGCGCATATTCGAGAATAAGGTCCCAGCCGATGATCCAGGCGATGAACTCTCCCATCGTCGCATAGGCGTAGGTATAGGCGCTTCCGGCGACCGGAACTGTCGAGGCCATTTCGGCGTAGCAGAGACCGGCGAAGGCGCAGACGAGACCGGCGAGGACGAAGGACAGGCTCACGGCCGGCCCGGCATAGGCGGCGGCGGCATGACCGGTCAGAACGAAAATGCCCGCGCCGATGATGCAGCCAATGCCAAGCGCGATCAGGCTCGTCAGCGAAAGCGTCCGGCGCAACTGCAACTGCGTCGCATCGCCCGCCGCATCATATTCGCAAACTTTAGCCTCGGCCTCGAGGACCGCCATGGACTTGCGCACCCAAATGGTCGTCATACTTTGCCTCATGAACATGTCTTAGAAAACCGCGCCGAACTTAAACCCAAGCACAAATGGCCGGCCTCGGAATCCTGATTAAGTATTTGAAGGAAATGCGCCAGGCGCGCCGCGGCCCAATCGAGTCGAATGAGCTTAGGCAAATTCAGCAGACAGTGCAAAAGGAGGCCAGATGGCTTCGCCAGCTTTGGACGATCTCGAGGTCATTGTCATCGGCGCGGGCGCCGCCGGACTGGCCGCGGCCGCACGGCTGACGACGGCCGGCGTCTCGCTGACCGTTCTCGAAGCCAGAAATCGGATTGGCGGGCGCGCTTATACGTCCAATCATGCGGACTATCCGCTCGATCTCGGATGCGGCTGGCTGCATTCAGCTGACCGCAATCCATGGACTCGTCTGGCCGAGGCGACGGGATTCACCATAGACAAGACCACGCCCGCATGGGTCACACAGAGCATGAACCTCGGGTTCAGCAGCGAAGACCAGGCGTCTTTCCATAAGGCCTCGCAGCATTTCCACGCCCGTCTCGCGGCAGTCGATTTGAGCGGGGGCGATTTCGCGGCGGCAAAGCTGCTTGAACCGGGCTGCCGCTGGAACCCTCTGATCGACGCCGAAAGCAGCTTTATGAACGGCGCCGAGCTTGAGCGTGTTTCGGCCTGTGATCTGACTCGTTATGCCGATAGCGGCGTCAACTGGAGGGTGCGCGAAGGCTATGGCGCGGCGATTGCGGCGCATGGAGCCGGCTTGCCAATTGTCCTCGACTGCGCCGTCACGCTCATCGATCGCCAGGGCGCGCGCCTGCGCGTCGAAACATCGCGGGGACCATTGGCGGCGGACGCCATCATCCTCACCGCGCCGACATCGCTCATCGCCGCGCAAACGATCCGGTTTCGCCCGGACTTGCCCAACAAGGTCAACGCGGCCTCAAGCCTGCCGCTCGGCCTCGCGGACAAGCTCGTCATGACGATCGATGCGCCCGAAATGCTCCCCGTCGACGGCCATCTTTTCGGCGATCCGAACCGAACCGCAACCGGAAGCTATCATTTGCGCCCCTTCGGCCGGCCGCTCATCGAAGGCTATTTTGGCGGGCGTCTTGCGCATGAGCTGGAGGCCGAGGGTCAAGGCGCCTTTTTCGAATTCGCCGCAACCGAACTAGCGGGCCTGCTCGGCGGCGGAATTCGGGCGCGTCTGCGGCCCCTCTCCGAGACGGGCTGGGGGCGCGATCCCTATGCGCGCGGATCTTATTCCTATGCGCTCCCCGGCCATGCCGATGCGCGCGCCGCGCTGGCGGCGCCGGTGGAGGACAGATTGTTTTTCGCGGGCGAAGCCTGCTCGCTCCATGATTTCACCACCGCCCATGGCGCATATTTGAGCGGCCTTGAGGCAGCCGAAAAGGCGATCGAGCAATTCCGGCGCAAGCGTCGCGGCGCGCAAGCGACTCGCGCGCCGTGAATGCGAAGATGTTCCTCTGTGCGCGAACCCGGCTGAGGCCATGGCGTCTTTATTGCACATGCGAAGAGGGTTAAGCTGGACGCCTGCTCCAGCTCGGGATTTCGCCGCCATGCCTTCGCGCTATACGGCTCATGTCGTTCAATCGATGAACGAGATCGACGCCGCCGAATGGGACGCCTGCGCCAATCCGGGGGTCCCTGAGCATGAGCTAAATCCGCCGGCGCCAAATCGGCTGGCGGATGCGGCCGAAGACCGTTGCGTCGAAGATGCGGCGGCGCGCGAACTGGAACAATCAAAACATGAAGTCGAAAGGTTCAACCCTTTCATAACTCACGCTTTCTTGAAGGCTCTCGAAACCTCGAAATCAGTCGCCCCGCGCCACGGATGGACCTCCACGCACATTGTCGTCAAGGATGACGGCGGACATATCGCGGCGGCGGCGCCGGCCTATTTGAAGATGCATTCCATGGGCGAATTTGTTTTCGACTATGGCTGGGCCGACGCCTATCAACGCGCCGGAGTAAAATATTATCCCAAGCTTCAGGTCGCCGTGCCTTTCACGCCGGCGACCGGCCGTCGGCTGCTGGTCGCCCCTGGCCATGGCGAGGCGGCGCGGCGGACGCTGATCGCCGGGCTTCGGAGCTGGCGCGAAAAGATCGAAGCCTCGTCGATTCACATCACCTTTCCTACGCGCTCGGAATGGCAGGCGCTCGGCGCGTCCGGATTCCTGCAGCGCACGGGGCAGCAATTTCACTTCATCAATAAGGGCTACGCGGATTTCGAGGCGTTCCTCGCCGATCTCGCATCGCGCAAGCGCAAGATGATCCGCCGCGAGCGTAAGGAAGCGCTGGCGCCGGGCATCGAGATCGAGCTCCTGACCGGCTCCGCCATCAAGGAGAGCCACTGGGACAGCTTCTTTCTATTTTACCAGGATACCGGCGCCCGCAAATGGGGCGCGCCTTATCTGACGCGGGAGTTTTTCTCGAGCGTAGGCGCGACCATGGCGGAACATATTCTGCTGGTCATGGCCAAGCGCAATGGCCGCTATATCGCGGGCGCAATCAATTTCATCGGCAAGGACGCGCTCTATGGACGCAATTGGGGCGCGATCGAGGAACATCCATTCCTTCATTTCGAGGTCTGCTATTATCAGGCGATCGAGTTCGCGATCGGACGCGGCCTCGCCCGGGTCGAGGCGGGCGCACAGGGGGAGCACAAGCTCGCCCGCGGCTATGGCCCGGTCCCGACCTATTCGGCGCATGACATAGCCGACAAGCGCTTCGCCCTCGCCATCGATGAATATCTCCAGAGGGAGCGCGTCCATATCGACGCGGCCATGGAGGAATATGGCGAACTTACGCCGTTCAGGAAGGGACCTTGACCGCTGTCGCCGTTCTCGTCAAATCGATGCGGCCGATTTGAGGGAGCGCGACCATGCCGGAGCCTTATGATGATGCGAATGTCTTCGCGAAGATCCTGCGCGGCGAATTGCCCTGCCACAAGGTCTATGAGGACGAGGCGGCCCTGGCTTTGATGGACATCATGCCGCGCGCGGACGGCCATGTCCTTCTGATTCCCAAGGCCCGCGCGCGCAATATATTCGACGTCGACGTCGCTGCCCTCGCCGCGCTGATGGGGCCCTTGCAGAAGATCTCCCGGGCGGTCAGGACCGCGCTCGCCGCAGATGGCGTCACGATCCAGCAATTCAACGAGCCGGCCGGCGGCCAGATCGTCTTCCATCTCCATTTTCATATTCTGCCGCGCTGGGCCGATGTCGGATTGCGGCCGCACACTGGCGAAATGGAAAAGCCGGAGGTTCTTGAGGGATTTCGCAGAAGGATCGTGGCGGCGCTCGAATCGGGCTGACCAATCCGCAATCCGCCCGTTCGCGCCAAGCGCAGAAACAAAAGGGTCGCGGCGCTGTCGCCGCGACCCTTTCGCATTCCACCCCAAGGCTCAGACCCGAAAGCCTTGGCGCCCCTCTGAACTATGTCGCCCCCTCAGTGCTTCAGGTCGGGCTCTTCGCCGCCGCCGACCGTCTCAGCCTCATCATCGTCAGGGCCTGAAGACTCGCCGAGGCCACCTTCATCGCCTTTGGAGCGTCGCGCTTTGGCGCGGCGCACTTCGGGTTCCGCGCGGACGCGTTTCTTGCCCGCCTCGACGATATCGCGCTCCGGCCGCGGCAGAATCGGACCTTCGGGATAGACGAAACCCAATTTCTTGACGCCATCTTCCTCGGCCGTGACAACAACCCGCACGGTTCCGCCGTTTTTCAAGCGGCCGAACAGGACTTCGTCCGCAAGCGGAGTCTTGATGGTCTGCTGAATGACCCGGGCCATTGGCCGCGCGCCCATCTGCTCGTCATATCCATGCTCGACGAGCCAGTTGCGCGCCTCGTCGGTGAGCTCGATCGTGACATTGCGGTCAGCGAGCTGCGCCTCGAGCTGCATGATGAATTTATCGACGACCTTGCTGATGACTTCCGACGGCAGATGACCGAAGGTCACGACCGCGTCGAGCCGGTTGCGGAATTCGGGCGCGAACATCCGATTGATCGCCTCCACATCCTCGCCTATGCGCTTCGAACGCGTGAAGCCATAGGCGGCGCGCTGCATATCGGCCGCGCCGGCGTTTGTCGTCATGATCAAGATCACATTACGGAAATCCACCTGCTTGCCGCTGTGGTCGGTGAGCTTGCCGTGATCCATCACCTGCAACAGGATGTTGTAGAGGTCCGGATGGGCCTTCTCGATCTCGTCGAGGAGCAGGACGCAATGGGGATGCTGATCGATCGCATCGGTCAAAAGTCCGCCCTGGTCGAAACCGACATAGCCGGGAGGCGCGCCGATGAGTCGCGAAACCGTATGGCGCTCCATATATTCGGACATGTCGAAGCGGACCAATTCGACGCCTAGGCTCACGGCGAGCTGGCGCGCGACCTCGGTCTTGCCGACGCCGGTCGGACCGGAGAAGAGATAGCTGCCGATCGGCTTCTCGCCGTCGCGCAATCCGGCGCGCGCCAGCTTGATCGCCGATGTCAAAGCCTCGATCGCTTTGTTCTGGCCATAGACCACGCGTTCGAGCGTTTCCGTCAGATGTTCGAGAACCTCGGCGTCGTCTTTCGAGACCGTCTTCGGAGGAATCCGCGCCATTGTCGCGATGGTCGCCTCGACCTCCTTGATGCCGATCGTCTTCTTTCGCTTGTTTTCCGGCAGCAGCATCTGGCTCGCGCCGGTCTCGTCGATCACGTCGATCGCTTTGTCCGGCAGCTTGCGGTCATGAATATAGCGCGCCGACAGCTCCACCGCCGCCTTCACCGCCTCATTCGTGTAGCGAATCTTATGGAATTCCTCGAAATAGGGCTTCAGCCCCTTCATGATCTCGATCGCGTCGGGGATCGAAGGCTCGTTCACGTCAATTTTTTGGAAGCGCCGGACCAGGGCGCGATCCTTCTCGAAATATTGCCGATATTCCTTATAAGTCGTCGAGCCGATGCAGCGTAGCGTGCCTTGCGCCAGCGCTGGCTTCAAAAGATTCGACGCGTCCATCGCGCCGCCGGACGTTGCGCCCGCGCCGATGACCGTGTGAATTTCGTCGATGAAAAGAATCGCCTTCTTATGATTTTCGATTTCCTTCATCACCTGCTTCAGGCGCTCTTCGAAATCGCCGCGGTAGCGGGTGCCGGCGAGCAGCGTCCCCATGTCGAGCGCGAAAACCGTCGCCTCGGCGAGGACTTCGGGCACTTCGCTCTTGACGATCTTGCGGGCGAGGCCTTCGGCGATCGCGGTCTTGCCGACGCCTGGATCGCCGACCAGCAAAGGATTGTTCTTGTGCCGGCGGCACAAGACCTGGATCGTGCGCTGAACCTCGGCCTCACGCCCGATCAAAGGATCGATGCGGCCATCGCGCGCCTTCTTGTTGAGGTTCACGCAATAGGCGTCGAGCGCGCCTTCCTTCTTCTTGGAATCGCCGCCCTCCTTGCCATCCTTGGCGTCGCGGGCCTCGGCTTCCTCCTCCGCGCCGCGCGGCGCCTTGGACGCATCCGAAAGGCCGGGCCGTTTGGCGATGCCATGGCTGATGTAATTGACCGCATCGTAGCGGGTCATGTCCTGCTCTTGCAGGAAATAGGCGGCATGGCTCTCGCGCTCGGCGAAAATCGCCACGAGCACATTAGCGCCGGTGACCTCCTCCCGGCCGGACGACTGGACATGGATCACCGCGCGCTGAATGACGCGCTGGAACCCCGCCGTCGGCTTGGCGTCTTCGCGGCCGTCGCTGACGAGATTGTCGAGCTCCTGGTCGATGTATTCGCGAAGGTTCTTCTTCAGAAGATCGAGATCGACCGAACAGGCGCGCAAGACGGCGGCCGAATCGCTGTCCTCGGTCAGGCTGAGGAGCAAATGTTCGAGCGTCGCGTATTCATGATGACGCTCGTTTGCGACGGCGAGAGCGCGGTGGAGCGATTGTTCGAGATTGCGGGAGAACGACGGCATTGGCTCCAACCTCTCATTTCTTTTCCATGATGCACTGCAACGGGTGCTGGTGCTTGCGGGCGTAATCCATAACTTGCGTGACCTTGGTCTCGGCGACCTCGTAAGTGAAGATCCCGCATTCGCCGACGCCATGCTGGTGAACATGAAGCATGATGCGCGTCGCCTCCTCGGGACCCTTGTTGAAATATTTCTTCAAGACCGAGACCACGAATTCCATCGGCGTATAGTCGTCGTTCAAAAGCAGCACGCGATACATGCTCGGACGGCGCGTCTGCGTTTTCGGCCGCGTAATGACCGCTGTGCCGGAACCTGGGCCGCCATCTCCGCCTCTCTGCGGGTCCTTGGCGGCTTGGATCGGCCGGGACATAGCCGCAACCGACTGAGCAAAACCAATGCCGCCGCGCGTCTCGGCGCAAACAGGCCGGCCAGCCCAGAAAACACTTCGCCGAAGAGGTCCGTCCGTCACCACCGAAGTCCTCGCCTTCCTAATTAGATATCTCGCCGCACGCATTTGGCCAGTGGCGGAAGCCAAGTGAACAACGCGCGCGGCTTCCCTGCAAGAGGGAATTGAATGGCGCGAGGAAATTGGCCAAGCGATCGCCGTATTTTGCTGTCATCCGCTCGAAACATGAGCCACGCATGATGCCGAGCAAAAATTACGCCGTTGGCGGACCCGCTGGAAGCTCTCCTTTGGCGCCGCGAAAATAGGCAGCGCTAAGGCGCGAAATTTTTCCAAAAAAAAGCCCGGCAAAAGCCGAGCCCTTCAGATCTCAATCGGTTTATGGAAGCCTTGCGGCCCTCGCGTCCGAGACCTCAGCGATAATATCGCAGGGTTTAGAGCCTACTATTCCTTCCAGCGGCGACCCTTGGCGATCGCCGCTTCGATCGGCTTGAACGCCTGATTGGCGAGATTGGAATAGAGTTCGCTCATTTTCATCGCATGCGAGACGAAGCCGGCATAGGACGTCTTGGCGAATTCAGACTGGATCTGAATGACGCCCTCAAACGACCTGACGCCGAAAAGCTTTTGAATGAGAGAAGAACTGCTCTCCAGCGCATTTTTTGAATAATTATTCGCTTCGGCGGCGATCGCCTGGACGCTATTGAGAAAGGAACAAGCTGGCGCGGTCGTCGTCTCGAATCGACCGTCGCCCAGCGGCTGAAGATCGCGACTCTCGCCAGTTGCGTCACCTTCCCTGGCCTCGGGCTTGGTCTCCTCCGCAGCCTCGGCCAAGACCCTCTCGCCGGTCGCTTCCTTGGCCTCGGGCTTGGTCTCCTCCGCAGCCTCGGTTGAGGCCTCTTCCCTGGTCTCTTCGGCGACCTCAGGGCCGCCATCTTCCTCGGTTTTAGCCATGAAATCCTCTCTGGTCGATGGAGCTCCAGCTTTCACAAACCCGGAGCTTGAATACCGAGCGCCTGGTTCGCCGGAGCGACGTCGCCTTCCAGCCAAAGCGCCAGAAGCAATAGTCCTTGCGGGAACTCCATCCAAAAAAGGCTCGGCGAAAGCCGAGCCTCTCAGATCGCAGTCCGTTCGAATTGCTATCCGAGATTTCCGCGGCCAAAATTCCGCGAAGTTCAATCGATGGCTCCGCGCAAGTTTTTATGCGCAGATCAATGCAGCCTATTCCTTGAAGCTTTGAACCTTGGCGATCGCGGATTCGACCGGCTTGAAAGCTTCCTTGGCGAGGTTGGAATAAAGTTCGCCGAATTTCGTGGCCTGGGCGACGAAGCCAGCGTAAGAGTTCTTGGCGTATTCCGACTGAATCTGAATAGCGCTCTCAAAGGACTTGGCGCCAAGCAGCTTCTCAAGGAAGGCGGAGCTGTTCTCTAAAGACTTTTTGGAATATTCGGTCGCTTCCGCAGCGATCGTCTGCCAGCTCTTCGCCAGGGAGGACGTCACCGTCGTCGCAGCTTCGAGTTGCTCTTTGCCAATTTTCTGGAAATCATCGAGTTGGTAGGCCATTTGATCTTCCTTCGTCGAGCATGCGCCGGTTCTCCCCTCGTTCGAGGCGGCTATACCGCAGGCGCGTTTACAGGCCTGCAATTTGTGTATAGTGCAGCGCACAATTCACGTCAAGTTGATCTTGCAGCGCAGCATAAGTTCGAATTGGGACGGTTTGCGGAAGCTCAAACCGTGCTCTTAACCCATCGGTAACCGAGCGCACTTAGCGTTGCCGAGAGGACCATCCATGTCGAAGACCAAGGATGCCAGACATGTTGAAGTTGGGCGCGACTGTTCGTCGCACAAAAATTGCCGTCGCCCTATATGGTTTCGCCATGGCTCTGACGGCGGGGGCAATCGTTTCGCCCGCTGAAGCCCGTCATCATTGGCCGCATCATCGCCACTCCTCTTCCTATCCGCATTTTTCCCATCACTCGCGCCATGCGCATTTTGGGCGGCGCATGCGCGCGACGACGAGCGTCGACGCGAGGAATTTCGCGGCGATCGTCGTCGACGCCAATTCCGGCCGCACGCTTTATGCGCGCAACGAGAACGATCTCCGGCATCCGGCGTCGATCACCAAGGTCATGACGCTTTATCTCTTGTTCGAGCAACTTGAGAGAGGAAATCTGAGGCTCGATAGCGATCTGAGCGTCTCCTCCCATGCGGCCCGACAGGCCCCGACCAAGCTCGGCATTCGTCCCGGCGGGACGATCCGCGTCGACGACGCGATCAAGGCGGTCGTGACCCGCTCGGCGAATGACATCGCCGTCGCGATCGCCGAAAGGATCGGCGGCGATGAAGACAGTTTCGCCGAGCTGATGACCCACAAGGCGCATGCGCTCGGAATGATCCGCACGCATTTCGCCAACGCCTCCGGTCTGCCGAATGACGAGCAAGTGACGACCGCGCATGATCTCGCAATTCTCGGACGCGCCATTCAGGAGCGCTTCCCGCGCCACTATCATTATTTCGCGACGCACGCCTTCTACTATGGCGGATCGACGATCATGAACCATAACCATCTCCTCGATCGGGTCGAAGGGATGGACGGCATCAAGACAGGCTACACCCGCGCCTCCGGCTTCAATCTTCTGGCCTCGGTGAGGCGCGACGGACATCATATCGTCGCCGCCGTTTTGGGCGGCGCCAGCGCCGCCTCGCGCGACCGCCTGATGGCCAATCTGATCGAAGATAATATTGAGGATGGCGCCACGGCCCGCACCGCCTCCGCAATCTCCGAGACAGCCTCGGGAGACTCCTTTGCTGAGGCTGTGGAGGCGCAAAGGCCGGCTCCCGCTCGTCAGGATTGGGAGAGGAGGGCCGCCGAGCTCAAGGCGGATCCGAATGCGGGCTCCAAGCCCGCCGCATCGACGGCCGCGCCCAAGCCGGCGGAGATAGATCCTGTGCGGGTCGCGTCCATCAGCGCCGACGTTCCCTTCGATAAACCGCGCCCGGCCTTCGTCTCGGGCGCGGCGAAACTTCAGCCGGCGGATGCGCGCACCGCATCCAACGAGACGGGTTCGAAAGGCGCAACGTTCGACGGCTCCACCGCACGTTCGGGCCATGCTTCGGCCGCCGCCGCAACCGCTACTCCCGCTGCGACGCGCGGCGGCGGGGCTCTGGCGCTTTCGAGGGACCATGGCTCGGACAAGACATTGACGGCGAAACTGGAGCCGCCCCGCGGCGACAGCGCGACGATCGCCGATTCCCATCGCCCCGCGTCCGCGCGCAGCGGCTGGATGATTCAGATCGGCGCCACCGACGACGTCAACAAGGCGACCGCACTTCTCGCCCGAGCCAAATCGGAAGCCAAGGCCCTGGTCTCGGCGCAGCCATTTACCGAAAAGGTGCAGAAAGGTTCCGAAACGCTTTACCGGGCTCGCTTCGCCGGGCTCCAGGCTGAAAGCGCGGAACTCGTTTGCAAGACCCTCAAGCGCTCAGGGTTTTCCTGTTTCGCGACCAAGAACTGAGAGCTGTGGCCGCAAGCGCGGCTTGACCCTTAATCCGCCGTTTCAATCATTGCTCGAATAAGGCCCCTGGACCTCTACTGATGACGCCGCATCAGGACATCTTTCGCTTCGTTGACGCGCGCCGCCAGGTCCGTCGTCCCCCCGTGATCTGGATGCAGCTTTTTCATCAGCGAACGGTGCGAGCGAACGACTTCCTCGCGCGAAGCGCCTTTCTGAAGTCCCAAAACTTCATACGCTTCATCCTTGGACATGGCGCCGGCGCGGCGCGGCCCATCGGCGGCCCCAGAGTCGCGCCTTTGCTGGTCTGTCGGACGCCAACCGGAAAACCTGCGGTCGAGATAAGCCTCCAGAAGCCGGGCTCCCTCGGGATCGTCTCTGCAGCAGAGGCAATAGAGGGCTTCGCATTGCGGCCGCGTCAGCGAGTCTAGCAACTTGCCCTCGTCCGGACCCGCGAGGATGGTCCCGCGCATTTTGCCGGTCTCATGATCGAGCTCCATCTCGATCATCGCTGATCTGACGCATGAAACCCGGCCGACCCCCGCGCCGCCAGCTGATTTGAACAGCCGGAATGGCGAGCCATAGCCGACTTTCAGCAGCCAGGCCGCAAGCCCGCCAAGCCCGATCGCCATGTCGATGCGTCCACGCAACAAAAGGATCGCGGCGACGCCGAGAGCCGCCCAGCCGCCGGCGCGCCGCATGAAGCGCGCAAGCTCGGCCGGATTGGCCTGAGTGAAAGCCTTGAGCGCATAAAGCCCAAGCCAGAACACCAGAAACCCGGCAAGAAGATAAAGCATCCGACGCCACTCAACGCAATTGCGCTAAAAGAAGGTTCGCCGCCGCCGCGCCCCGCGCGCGCGCTTCGAATTCGAGGGCGCGCCGCCCGCCGGCGGCATAGGCCGCAACCGCCGATAGAAGCGCCACGAGCCGCTCCGGCGCGGACGAGTCAAATGTTGCATAGGCTCCCCCGGTCAGCAAGGCGATCTGCCGGAAAGCCTGTTCGGCGATCGCGTCGCGCCCCTCCTGGAACAGGAAAGCCTTAACGCCCAAAAGACCAAGTTCACCGGCGACCGACGCCAAAACGTCGAGCTGCTCCTCCATGGCATCGCCGACGAAAACAAGCGCGCGAATAGGAGTTTTCCGCGCCTCGTCGCGGACATGGCGCAAGACCTTTTCGATCTGCGTCTGGCCTGCGCCGACCGAGATCTTCGTCATGAGCCCGGCGAGGCCCTGCCCGCCGGACATAAAAGGCGAGGCTTTGCACTCGCCAAACCCGCGATAATAGACGAGCTGAACCTCGAGCCCGCCATGCGCGGCGGCGGTTGCGAACATCTTGGTCTGAACCGTCTGCGCCAAGTCCCAGGTGGATTGCCGGCTCATCGTCGCATCCAGCGCGAAAACCAGCCTTCCCCGCCCGCTCGCGGCCGGCGCGGGCAGTTTCGCCGCGGCGTCGAGAAACTGATCAATGTCCGATTTCGCGCTGGACTTTGGCGTAATCGCCACGCCCTTGCCCATTAAGCGATTCACTAGGCGCCTCGCGCGGTTAGAACTCATGAATCGTTTATAATTCGCCCTTGTAAGTCGCAACGGCAAGCATTTTGAGCGTCGGAACGCGATTTTTTGGATGTTGCAATGCAGCTAACGGCAAGCCCACGTTTCGCGAGCTCGGAACGAGTTGCCGCAGAAGAACTCCAGGCGCGCCGTCCGACGAATTACGAGATCCGACATTGACCAACGGACGCTATGAGATCTCGTATTTTTCGATTCTCCAGGCCTCAGCGGCGGCTTCCGCGGCCCAAGCCCGCCAGGCGGGCAGCGCCATCACCGCGTCCATATAGGCGCGCGTCTGCGGCGTGACCGACACGTCGTAAACATGCAGGCGATTGACCACGGGCGCGAACATAGCGTCTGCGGCGGAGAATTCGCCGAAAAGGAAGGCGCCGCTTTCGCCAAATCTTTTGCGCGCCTGCGAAAAGGCCTGTTCGAGCCGGGAGACATCCGCCTCGGCCTCTGCTGTCAACTCGCGTTTCGCGACCGGCCTGCGCATGTTCATCGGCAAAAGCCCTCGCAAGGCCATGAACCCCGAATGCATCTCGGCGGCGAGCGAGCGCGCCTCGGCCCGCGCCGCTTGCGGCCTCGGCCAGATCGGCGTCTGCGAGAGCCGTTCGGCGAGATATTCGATGATCGCCAGCGAATCCCACACAAGGATGTCGCCGTCGCGCAAGACCGGGCATCTGCCGCTCGGCGAATAGCGCAAGATGTCCTCGTGAGTCGTCGCCTGCGCCAGCGGCACGACGATTTCGTCGAAAGCGACGTCGAAATGCCGCATGAGGATCCAAGGCCGAAACGACCAGGAGGAATAGGCTTTATTGGCGATGACGAGGGTAAAAGTCATGGCGAGCGATCAACCTGAAAGAGCCGGGGAAGCGAATTTCTGAAAGCAGGCGCTCACTGCGATGGCGCGGGAAACAGCGCGTCGGTCTTGCCCGCCAAACGGTAGGCGAAAAGCCCGATCCATTCGCGAACGCCGAAATCGAACATGAAGGCGCGCTCCAAGACTGGCGAATTCATCAGCCAATCGCGCGCGTCGCCGAATGTGCGATAGTCGACGGGATAGGGCGTCACCTCAAAACCCAAGCGTCGGAAAATTCCAACCGAACGCGGCATGTGCCAGGCCGACGTCACGAGAAGCCAGGTCTCGCCGGGCTTCGGCTGGATCAGATCACGCGTGAATACCGCGTTTTCCCAGGTATTGCGGGACTTCGCTTCAAAGCTCATCTGTTCGGGGGGCACGCCGAGCGCCAGCCAGAGCGTCCGCACGCCGATTGCTTCCGCCTGCTCCTCTCTCAGGCTGCCCGACCCGCCCGTGAACACCAGCCGCGCTTTGGGATAGCGCCGGGCCAATTCCACTGCAGTCGTCAACCTTGCGGCGGCGTCCGTGAGAATGATCTGGTCGCGCGCCTCCGTCTTTGCGGGGGAGATTGATCCGCCTAGGACAATGATTCCGGTCGGAGGCGGACTATCGGCGGCAGGAAGCGGAAACCGATCCTCCAGCGGCCGGAGCAGCGCCGCGCCGAGAGGCGTCAGCAAGCCTATCGCGAGGAGGACCATGGCGCCGGCGGTGAGCGCGCGGCCTGCGCGCGCAAAACGCGTGAACCCGAGAAGAACGCCCAAGACGCCCAGCACGACGAGCAAGGAGAGCGGTTCGGCGACAAGCCAAAAGATCTTGGAGACAACAAAAAACATGATTTCGCGTCACCGGGCCATGCTGCTCAACTGCCGCATCGACTCAATCCTCGCTTGCGCCCTCGGGACCGGCGTCCGGCTCGTCCTCGGGCGCGACAGGGATGGCGTAGACGCCGCCGAGCCAACGATGGAGGTCTATATCGGCGCAACGCTTGGAGCAGAACGGGCGCATGGCGAAGACGGAAGGCTTGCCGCAGATCGGACAAGGCCGCGCCGACGCCTCGGCGGAGCGTTCGGGGTCATGATCTTCGCGCTTGTCGGAATGCATCGACCTGTCCGGAGGTTCAAGCTAAAGCCGCTTCGTCAAACGCGGTTAAGCCAGAAAAGATGCGCTGGATATCCCTCGCCGGCGAGCAGGGACACCGTCTCGTAAAGCGGCAGGCCGACGACCGAAGAATAAGATCCGACAAGCTTCAAGGCGAATGAGCCGGCGAGCCCTTGGATCGCATAGCCGCCCGCCTTGCCGCGCCATTCGCCCGATCCGAGATAGGCTTCGATCTCGCTCGACGACAAACGCTTGAAGCGCAGCCGCGTCTCGACAAGCTTGCGCCGCTCATGCCCCTTTGGCGTGATCAGGCAAACCCCGGTATGGACCCGATGCGACCGCCCGGACAAGAGGCGCAAGCATTGCGCCGCCTCCGCCACTACTTCGCATCTGGGCAAGATGCGGCGGCCGACGCTCACGACTGTGTCCGCGCCGATAATATAGCCCTTGGCGAGCTCCGGCGTCACCGCCGCGACCTTGGCCGCGGCCCTCGCCTTTTCCTGCGCTAGACGCGCCGCGAGGCTGCGCGGCAATTCGTTCTTGCCCGGCGTCTCGTCGAGATCAGTTGGCAGCAAAGCGTCGGGTTCGATCCCGACCTGCTGCAGCAGCTCGAGCCGTCGCGGCGACGCCGAAGCCAGCACAAGCCTTGGCCGCCAAGCTTTTTCTTCAGCGGTCACGGCGATCGTCCCTCATGAAATTTCAAGTTCACTTGAACCGATAGGTGATGCGACCTTTGGTCAGGTCATAAGGGGTCATTTCCACAAGCACTTTGTCGCCGGTCAGAACGCGGATGCGATTCTTGCGCATTTTCCCTGCCGTGTGGGCGATGATCTCATGTTCATTCTCGAGCTTGACCCGAAAGGTCGCGTTCGGGAGCAATTCGACGACGACCCCTGGAAATTCAAGCAATTCTTCTTTCGACATTTCTTTCCTTGTACCTAAATCCGTCATCTCTTTTCCGTGGCCGGGCCCTGCCGCAGGCGGCGCGTTGCACGCGCAAAGCGGCATGGGGCCTAGCGAATTCCGGCCCGCCGACCGATGATCAACCATCACAATTTCGCGAGATCCCGCAAGAGGCAACAAGACTCCGGCGCAGGCGATTTGCGCGGACCCTAATCGAGAACCGAGCATTTGTGAACTGGCGCTGGGTTTTGCCGCGGCCGGAACGGTTTTCGCCGCGCCGGCTCTCGGCCGAGATGGCTTCTGTCTAATGGCGGGACAGCAAGGACGTCGCCGCTGGCGTCCCTCTGGCAGGCGCGTCCCAATGAACTGCTTCCGCCCTTGAAGGCTCCGCCTTTACATAATCTTAACCGAAAAATCCGCAACCCTTCCCGCACACGCTAATGCGGCTGCGCCAGGGGCGGGAGGGCGGCCGCGCTCCGGGCGGCGTCGGCGGCTTCATAGGCTCTGAACTTCCGTATGGCGAGCGGAATGGTCGCAAAATAGATCAGGGTCAGGCCGACGAGCATTTCCATCGGAAAGGTCGCAAGCAGCAGAATGCAGGCGACAATGGCGAAAAGAACGGGAATCACATATTCGCGCGGCACCCGGCCCATCTTCTTGCCGGACAGATGCGGGATCCGGCTCGCCATCAGGAAGGCGACGAACAGCACATAGACGATCTCGAAAGGGACGAGATCCCGAATATTCGGAACCGCGAGAATGGAGAGATTGAGGTAGAGCGGCAAAAGGCTGACGATCGCGCCGGCCGGCGCCGGCATCCCGGTGAAGAAACGCGCCTGCCAGGCGGGGCGGCTCGGATCGTCAAGCATGACGTTGAACCGGGCCAGACGAAGAGCCGCGGCAATTGCGAAAACAAGCGCGGCGAACCAGCCGAGACTTTTGATCTCGTGCAGGCTCCAGAAATACAGAATGAGCGCCGGCGCAACGCCGAAATCGACGAAATCGGCAAGCGAATCGAGCTCGGCGCCGAATCTCGACGTGCCGCGCAAGGCGCGCGCGATGCGTCCATCCAATCCGTCCAGGATCGCGGCGACGATCACGGCGATGACGGCTATCTCGAACTGGCCATCCACTGCGAAGCGGATCGCCGTGAGGCCCATGCAAAGGGCCAGCAGCGTGACCAGATTAGGCAGGATGATGCGAACCGGCACCGGCCGGAACCTCCGCCGGCGCGGCGGCTCCGTCTCGAAAGCGTCAAAGTCGCTCTCTTCCCCTAGCGGCCTCGCAGCCTCAAGGCTGCGTTCAAATTGCGGGTCGGAAGAGCTATTGTTCAGAGGCGCGCCAGTCATGCTTTCAGCATAGGCGCGCCGCAGGGCGGCCACAAGCGCGCCGGTCGGCTGCAACGTAATTCGGAAGCAAGCTCAGCCGAATTTAGAGGTCAGCCAAGCTCCGACGCGCAGCCGCGCTTGTCTGATGACGTCGGCGGCCCAACGCTTGGTCTTGACGGCGAAAGCCCACACCTCCGTCGATCTCGCCCATGCGATGAGACGATCGCGAAAGTCGAACAGCCAATCCAGGATCTTGGCGAACCACGCGATCGTTCTGAGCTTCTCCTTGCCGGCGTTATAGATCCTCTCCACGACGACGAGGCCGATGAGATAGGTCAGCGCCAGCGTGATCAGCCCGATGAGCGGATGTCCCGAGCCGATCAAATAGACGGCGTAGATTTTGGCCGGTTCGATGACGGCGTGGGGAACCAGGAAAAACACGAGAATGGCGTAAGGCGGCAGACGCCGGACGAAATCCTGGAGGCTGAGGATAAGGCGAAGCTGCGCCGTCCAGCGAAGAACGGGGCGGAAAATCGGCGTTATAATTCCGTCGAGGACGACGTAGACAATGACGACCGCTTCCGCCACACGCAAAAGCGCGCGGCGCAATCCTGCAAATTGATGTTGTGCGGGCAATGCGGTTGGTCCTTCTACGGGCCGCGCCCTGCGGCCGCCGGCGGCGCCATCATCGCATCACGGCCCGGACGAGTTCAAGCGCGGGGCCGAGCCGGCGGTGTCTCGGTTTGCATTTCTGCGTTGCTCGAGGAGGGGATCTGCGCGGTGGAAGAAGGAACAGCGCAGCAGGAACGGAAATTACTCGGAACCGTGTCGGACGTCAGTCGGAGGCCGGGAACCTAGTCTCGACAATTGCCACTTCGGAGGCTACCTCACCGGCATCCCCTGCCGCATTTTCCAATGCTTCAATAATTTCTGAAGCCGCCGCGTCGTCGTACCGAAGCCGTAACAAAGGCTTCATTATAGCGGGGCTGTGCTTGAAAATCCATGACTCAACGGCAGCAGTTGTGAGTTCATAGTTTTCTAGAAGAAAACTTCTGATGCTCTCGGACGTGTTGCTAAGCTCATTGACTACCTTATCTAGATCCTCTTTATGCCTTTCTCGGATGCTAGTCAGAATAACAAACGCAAAAAGTACTAAAACAAGTATACTAGACAAATGTTCTGCATATCTCAACATCTGGGCTAGATTTGTGGCACCAACAAGAGGGGAGATGCCCGATGGTAATATTGTACTAAAGCTTAACCCAAAAAAACTAGAGAAACTAGGGTTAATAATACCGACGAAACTACCAGGATAAGTTCTCTCCAAGCCATAATACTCAAGAGCGAAAACGACTGTAGCGAGTAGAAACGTATTAATAAGTGAAGAAATAAAATAAATATCTAGTTTTCGGCTTTTGCTAACGCGTCTGAGGCCGTTGGCAATGTACAGAAGACAGCCGGAAGTCACGTACATTGCAATAAGGTTTTGCGTAACTTTCTGTTGGTATTCCTTGGACTCGAGGTCAAGTTCCTTGGGCCGGCGATATGCATCGTTTTTTATTCGAGCGGATATATGCTGAATTAGGCTGATCCAGGTAGCAAAAACTGTGTCAGGCGAGAAAGCGACATTGAAGCGTCGGACGAAGTGAAGGACAAGATAGAACCCGAGATAGAACATTGCTCCAATTACAATCAGGTTAGAGTCGTTCCAAAGAACTTTGGAGTTGTTCCAGAGAATTATTGCCCCGCAGGCTAGTGCAGCCGTAAACAGGGCAAATCTCCACTTAAAAGCTATAACGGTCGAATAAATGGCTGGAGCAAAAGCAACCAAGAGAGCCCAGTTTCTGACACCCATTATAGGTAAATGCCAGAGAAGGACGACAAAGGGATAAAGTCCAATATAGCCAAAAAATAGTACGAAACGCCTAGCCCCAAGAACAAGTAAAAAGGCGCTGATTAGCCCTAGTATAATCAAGAAGCGAAACGTGTATATCCACTCTGGTAGTTGGATGTAGGAGACGGTCCAAGGGCGTAGATCAACAATAAACCAATGTATGAAGAGGCCGAGCCAAAGTACGATGCTTATAGTTTCGCGGAGCCACCGAACTGCCGCGGGCAGTTTGAGCCACTGCCACGGAGGAGGGGCCACCGTTTTTGCGGTCGTGTTCGGATCGGGCACCGGAGCCTCATGGCTAAATAAATCTACTTTAATCGATATCCATTGAATGATAGCCTAAAAATTGAGTTCCCCACCGTCTATAGATTTTGGCTATGCGAGTTCCTAGGCATAGAGACTTCCGCCCTCCAAGTCATTGACATCAGCGTCGCGGGCGCATGAAGCTGGAGACGTACGGCTTTTGCCGCAAACGAACGACATGACAGCTACGCCCATTTGATTGCGCCTTTTCCCTTTGTGATCCAACGCTCAGCCTCAGCGACATGAATGTGGACGAGCTGTCGCCGAATTTCTGCACCGCAAACCTTCGACGTCCCCATGTTTCATGAGCGGAAACTCAAAGTTGAGTCTCTGACGCTGAAGCGGCCGAGCATCCCTACCTCTGCCGCGTCGCCCTGTCTTTGTAAGGATTGTCGGTCGTCTTCTTCGATATGCGGATCGGAACGCCGGGCAGATCGAAGGCCTTGCGCAGGCCGTTGACGAGAAAGCGTTCGTAGCTTGCGGGCAGAGCGTCGAGCTGATTTCCGAACAGGATGAAATAGGGCGGCCGCGCGCGCAATTGCGTCATGTAGCGGATTTTTATGCGCCGCCCGGAGACTGCCGGGGGCGGGCTCTGTTCGAGCGCGCCCGCGAGCCAGCGATTGAGCTTGGCCGTCGCTATTCTCTTGTTCCAGACGACATGCGCCCGAAAAACCGCCTCCATCAATTTGTCGATCCCATCGCCGGTCTCGCCGGACAGCGGTACGACAGGCGCCCCTTTGACCTGCGGCAAAAGCCTTTCCGCCGCCTCGCGCAGCTCCGAGAGCTTCGAGCCCCGCGCCTCGATCAGGTCCCATTTGTTGAGCCCGATCACAAGCGCCCTGCCCTCGCGCTCGACGAGATCGGCGAGGGTCAGATCCTGTTTCTCGAAAGGAATCGTCGCATCGAGGAGAAGCACCACCACTTCGGCGAATTTCGCCGCGCGCAAGGCGTCCGCGTTCGCGAGCTTTTCAAGCTTGTCCTCGACCTTCGCCCGCCGCCGCAAGCCGGCGGTGTCGAACATTTTGACTTTGCGGCCGCGCCATTCGAGATCGATGCCGATCGTATCGCGGGTAAGCCCTGGTTCGGGCCCGGTCAGCAGGCGATCCTGCCCGAGGATGCGATTGAGCAAGGTCGATTTGCCAGCATTGGGACGGCCGAGAATCGCGATCCGCAGAGGCTTCGTAATATCGAGCTCGGAGCCGTCTTCGTCCTCGCCGAACTGCGGCCGCGCCTCGCCCTCCCCGGCCTCGGCAGGCGCTTCGGTCGCCTCGGGAAGCGCCTCGCGCAGGGCTGCATAGAGCTCGGCGAAGCCATCCCCATGTTCGGCCGAAAGCGGCACGGGATCGCCCAGCCCTAGATCATAACCTTCGATCGCGCCCGCGCCGCCGACGCGGCCTTCGGCCTTGTTGGCGATGAGGATCAGCGGCTTATTCGCGCGGCGAACGAGATTGGCGAAGAAACGATCGTCCGGCGTGAGGCCGACGCGCGAATCGAAGATGAAGAAGATCGCATCGGCGAGTTCGATCGCCATCTCGGTTTGGGCCCGCATCCGGCCCGGCAAGGAGGCGCTGTCGCCCTCCTCAAGGCCCGCGGTGTCGATGATCTTGAAGGTCAGGTCGCCGAGGTTCGCAAGGCCCTCGCGCCTGTCGCGGGTGACGCCCGGAGTATCGTCGACGAGAGCGAGCTTCTTGCCGACCAGCCGATTGAACAAGGTCGACTTGCCGACGTTTGGGCGACCGATGATCGCGACTGTGAACATCAATTTTTCGGCGCTTCTCCAGGAGGCGCTTCCGCCGGCGATTTCACAGCGGGCGCCTTTCCTGGCGTCGGTGTTTCAGGCGACGGATTTCCGGCCTGCACGAGGCCGAGGAAAGCCTCGGCGCGCTGGCGCAGGGCGGGCGAGGCCTGCGGATCGGACACGATGGCGTCGAACCAGCGCCCCGCCGCCTCGAAATCATTTCGCCGCAGAGCGGTGAGCCCCTGCAGCTCATGGATCGTGTTGTGATAGGGGAAGGACTGCGCCCCGAGCAGGCTTAATCTTTGCTCGACCGCTTTCGGATCGCCCAGGTCGACGCTCAATATAGCCGCACGCAGCCGGGCGAAATCACGAAAATATTCGTTATAGGCAGGATCCGACGCCAGCGCGTCATAGGCCTTGATCGCGGCCTCGGGATCGCGAATTGCGATTTCATCCGCCGCGCGCAAGCGCGCCAGGCTGGCGTAGCCCTTGGGCGCCGTCTTGGCGATCTCATCGAAAGCCGACTCCGCTTCAGCCGACTTGCCTTCGCTCGACAGTTGGAGGGCGGCTTCATATTTCGCGCCGGCCGCCTCGGCGGCCTCGGTGCGGGCATGCACATAGTAGCGCCAAGCCCCCGTCCCGGCGACGATGAGAACAGACAGGGCGATGAACCAATATTGATATTTGGTCAAGAACCTAATCGCGCGGTCGCGGCGGTAGTCCTCATCGACTTCGCGGAAAAAATCGGCCATTTGGGTCTCGTGAAAGCAGAAAAGGGTCGCGCAAAGGGCATCGCACGAAGCGCTTGCCGATGGAAGCCCTCTTGCCGATAGAAGCCTTGGCGAAGGCCGCCGGCCGCGCGCCGCTGAACCGGACCCTGCTTTCTTAAGGAGCCTTTAGCCCGCGCTTCCATCCTCCGGCACAGGCACGTCAAAACCGTTGAGGGTTACGGAGACGAGGCAATAAAGCCCGACGAGATAGCAAAGCTCCGCCGCGCCATGCGCGCCAAAGGCCTCGGCCGCGGCCCGATAGGTCAGCTCCGGCAGCACGCCGCCGCTCGTAAGCGCAGCGGCGACGTCATAGGCGACGGTTTCCTGGCGGGTGAGATCGGCCGGCCGTTGGCCGGCGACGATTGCCGAGAGCTTGGCGTCCCCCAATCCATCATGTTCGGCGACCGCGACATGGGCGTAGATTTCATATCCCGCCCGGAAATGCGCTCCCGTCACGAGAATCGCGACCTGGCGGGCCGAATCCGGCAGGCTCGACTGCGTAGAAAGCGCCTTGACCAGATCCCAAATCGGCTTGCCGATTCGAGGCTCATGCAGCCAGGGGTTCCAGGGCCCCATGAGAGCGCCGTCCTGGCCCATGGCGATGAAGCCAGGAAAGCTCTTGCCGATCCCCTCGCGCATGTCGTCGTAGAGAGGACGCTGTTCAGGAGACAGTTCGCTCGGCGGAATCAAGGGAAGGCGCATGTCAGCGTCGACCTACTGAACAACGCGATATCTTGGGGCGTTATTGCCTTCGCTGGTGCCCCCGGTCGAGGCGCCAAGCGTGTTCAGATCCTTCAGCCCGCCGGTGCCCGCTCCAATGGCGCTGCCGTTGACCCCGCCGGTGTTTATGCCCCAGGTGAAACCGTCGTTGATCCCGCCGGTCTGAGCGCTCAGTCCGGCGGCGGAGCCGAAAATGCCGCCCGTGGTCGAGCGGAGGCCAAGGGTCGTGCCGCTCACTCCAGCGCCTGTCGCAGTGTCTCTGACCCCGCCAACCGCGTTGCCCATGCCGAGGCCGAGACCGCCCGTTCCCGCGCCGATGTGAGCGACGCCCGAGATCATTGCAGGCGAGCGCGCGGGGGAAGCTATCGTCGCGGACGTGCTGCCCGCCCCGGCTCCCGCGGTCCCCAAACTCGTGCCAGGAAAGCCGCCGCCCCGGGTAATGACGGGAGTCGCCGTCCCCGACGCCGCCGCCGCCGCGGGCCCCGCCCCAGGCGCTTGCGCAAAGGCCAAACCTGGGAGGCCCATAAGAATGGCTGCGGCGATGGCGATAAAAAGTATCGACTTGCGCATTGCTTGCTCCCGAAGTCTCGTCTTGAAACCCTGTCCGCCTCGCGTCGGCTCAATCCTATTTTCTAGCCAGAATTCTTATATTTTTTAAGTTTATCATAGGAGGCCGCGTTTTTCCTATCCCGAATAATGCGCCACAGGTTGGCGGAAGTTGCGCATTAGACGTCATGACGTGGAGCGCTGAGCACAAAGGGGCAAAAATTGCAGAAAGACGCGCCATCGAAAATTCGAATCGGCATCGGCGGCTGGACATACGCGCCTTGGCGTGGCGCCTTCTATCCCGAAGGTCTCGCGCAAAAGCGCGAGCTTGAATATGCAAGCAGAAAACTCACGTCGATCGAAATCAACGGCACCTATTATGGTTCGCAAAAGCCGGAGAGCTTCGCTAAATGGCATGATGAAACGCCAGACGGCTTTGTCTTTAGTCTCAAAGGCCCGCGCTTCACCACCAATCGCCGCGTCCTCGCAGAGGCAGGCGAGTCCATCGAACGCTTTTTCAAGAGCGGCGTCCTGGAATTGAAGGACAAGCTCGGCCCGATCAATTGGCAGTTCGCGACGACCAAGCGGTTCGATCCCGACGATTTCGAGGCCTTCCTCAAACTGCTGCCAAAATCCGTGGATGGCAGACCCATCCGCCACGCCGTCGAGGTCCGCCACGACAGCTTTCGGACGCCAAACTTCGTCGCGCTCGCGCGGGAATATGGCGTCGGCGTCGTTATCGCCGCAGACTCCAAATATCCGCAGATCGCCGACCTGACCGCGCGGTTCGTCTATGCTCGCATCATGGGAGCGACCGAGGCCGAAGCGCTCGGATACGCCGACGACGCGCTCGACCTGTGGGCGGCGCGCGCAAGGATGTGGCGCGAAGGCGGTCTTGCGCAGGGATTGGAGACGGCGGCGGCGCCGCAGCCGCAGCCGCAGCCCGACGTTCAGGAGCGCGACGTTTTCCTCTTTGTCATCAGCGGCTTCAAGCAGCGCAATCCGGCCGCAGCGATGGCGCTGATCGAACGCATTTGACCATGCCGTCGCGGACCCGCGTCAGCCTTTTCGCGCCGCCGGCGGCGAGGCGCGCTCGATTCAATTGCTGATCGGGCTCGTCCAGGCTTGCGAGGCGCGCCCGGCGCAGGCTGATTCCAGGCAACCCACCGAGGCCGACATCGACCTGTTGCGCGATGGTCTTGCCGCCTTTAATTACGAGCATGACCACTGGATGTTTGTCCTATGCCCTCAATGGTAAACTCCCCCCAGGTCCTTGTCTCATCATCATTGGCGCGGACAAGCGGCTATGATGAGCCAGAAATCCTACCTTCTTCAACCCGCCAAATTTGTCTCATCGGCGCTGACGTTGAACGCTTTGCAACAAGAACCTCTTAATGTTTGCGGCCGAAAGCGACCGCGATAGCGACCGTCATCTCCTTCGGCGGAGGCGCGAAGGGAATGCTCGAGCGAACTGTTTGCAGGGCGCTCGCGTCGAGCTCCGGTTGACCGCTGCTTTCGACAACTTTCAAGGACGTGGCCGAGATCTGCCCATTCGAAAGGATTCTGAAGGATACCTTCGCGGTCCCCTGCAACCGATCGCGCCGACCCTCGTCCGGATAGACAAGATGGGCCTGAACTCTTTTCGTCAACAGCTTCACATATTCCTTGAGGCGACTAATCTCTTCTTGGCTGAGCTTAATCGTCTGCGCTTTCTCACTTTCCGCGCCACCTTTGACATTCTCCGAGCCGACCGCCGTTGAGGGCGTCTCTTTCTTGGGGGCGGCCAATCGAGGCGTCGGGGCCTCCTCAGGCTGAGGCTGCGCCGTTGGCGACTCGGCGCCTTCGACTCCGGACGGCATCGGCTGTGTTTCGGAAGCGGGCGGCTGTGCTGGAGCGCTCTCCGCAAGCTCGGGTTCGTCCTCTTGCGCCTGCCCCTTCGTTTCTTGGAGAATCCTTTCCTCGCTTTGCGTATCCGCAACGACGCCCTGCAACTCGATCATGAGCGTCGGCGCCTCATCCGGCGCCTCGGACGGCAAGCGCAGGACTAAGGGCAGAGCCAGAGCCGAATGGAGCGCAGCCGATGCGGCTAAGCCGTGATAAATCGTGAACCTCAGTTTTTGCATCATCCTACCCTCTAGCGGCTGCGCTGAAGCCTCTCGCCGGCTAGCCGATCATCGCTTAACAGCGAGCTTGGCTCGGCCTCTACCTGGAGACGTTTTGCGTTTGCACGGAAACTTTCGTGAAATTCAGCCGCTTTAGGATGTCCGCGACGTCGATGAATTGTTGGAACGCAAGATTACGATCTGCGCGAATCAGGAAAGACGTGCGGTCGGGGATGAGCGCGCCAAGCCGATTATGGAATTCATCCAGCGACAGGAGTTCGCCCTCGAAATAGATTTTTCCGTCTGTAGCAAGCTCGATGGTCTTGTCCTGTTTCTTTTCGACCTGCGGGCCGGAAGCCTGAGGGAGCGTTATCGAAATGCGGCCAGTCGCGATAAAATTCGCGGTCGTCAACACCATAGTGAGCAGCACAAGCATGATGTCGACAAATGGGATGACGTTGAGCGTGTCGAAGGGTTGCTCATCCATGAATGATCTCCCATTTGAGGAGCAACACCTTGCTCTTGCGCAAAAGCGCGTTATAGGAGGCGACCGAGATAAGCGCCACCACGAGCCCGCCAGCTGTCGCTTTCAGAGCCAGGGCGAGCCCAACCATGATCTTGCTTACGTCCGCCGATGGATCAAGGCCCAAGTTGTAGAATGTCAACATGATCCCAAGGACGGTGCCGAGCAAGCCTATGTAGGGCGCGTTGGAGGCGACCGAGGCGACGATGACAAGCCGCTTTGTGAGCTCCAGCTCGAGCGCCTTCGCGCTTGCAAAATCGCTAGGCTCTACGGAGCGGTAGAAGAACAGACGCTCCAAGACTATGGCGACGACGACGATGTTGAGCACCGCCAAGAGCCCGACGACGCCAAAATCAACTACAGGCGAAAGCCATCCCATTTGTACTTCGTTTTGCATTGCAAATTGTCCTAAACCTCGATCGAGGCGCCCCCCGAGACCGACGCATCCACGCCGAGCATAAACGGACCCTTCTCAGGTTTTCTCCGTCATAAGCAAGGGCTTGAGACGGAAACCGAAGGCCGCGAAGGGGGATCGACCCCTGTTCAAAAAGTCATGCCCACCTGGAAAAGTCCCTTGGTCCACGTGTTGTAGGTCTGCGCGCCTATGTCAGCGCCGTAGGTGTGAGCGACCATCGCTTTCACGAGAAAATTACGGCCTGGCGAATATTCATAGGTCGCATAATAGCCGAGGCCTATGTCGTTCAGCTGGGTGTAGCTCTTCTGCTTCACCGTGTAGGAGCCGTTTTCGAGCCAAGCGGCGCCGACGTCCGTGAAAAGTCCAAGAGCGTGGCGATATCCATAAAAATCCGGCAAGGCGTATTTGAGCTCGGGAGTCACGAGATAACCGCTGTCCCCAGCCAGCCCTTCGTCGTAGGAGCGAACGCCCCAATAGCCGGTCAAGCTCAGCTGCTGGCTCGAATCGAGATTTCCGGACAGCGATTTCTGACCCCTGAAATATGTCGAAAAGGATAGTTTGTCGTTGAGCGCAATCACGGCGGTGAAAGCCAGATTGACCTTCGCATAATTTCCGGCCGTATCAACGCCGGCGAGATTTGAGGCGAGTTGGCTCGGATCCGGAAAATTCAAATAGCCCGCGGTGAAGGACAAGACCGTGCTAGTGGTCACCGGCATGCCGCCGATGACGCCGACCGTGTCGCGCGAGAGCGAAGCAGTCCCGAGATCAATCGTCCTATTCGCGAATGAGACGCCAAGAAGCTTGTCGTTGAGCATCATGTGGGCGTAGTAGCCGGACAGATAAATGCTGTCGTCCCGCTGCCGCCGCATCGCATAGGTCACGCTAGCGCTGAGAGCGTCGGCCGTCCCGGTTCCTTGCGTGTTCGCATAAATGCCGCCAAGGACATAGGTCGTCTGGAAGGCGGCGATTTCGGCGCGCACGCCATCATAGCCGAGCGGAAAGGAATAGGCCGCCCGCCCGTTCACCAGTTGGGTCGTGTCGGATACGATGCCGAACAGCGCCAGCCGATCGCCATAGCCGAGCGGAGAATTCACATTGATAGCGGCGCTCGCCCTGTCCCTCCCGGTCCACGGCGACCCGAAATTGTCGACGGCGACAAAGCCGTCGATCAAGCGCGCCTCCGGGACGTTGAAATTAAAATCCGACGTTTCCGGCCGTCGCCCCGAGCCTATTGCAACCCGAGGCATGGCCGCCCCAGGCAGGTCGGAGATCAAGAGCATGGCGCGTTCAAGCTCATCCTTGTGAATAAGAGGCATATCGCCAAGCGCGTGACTGATCACGTCTTGTAGATAATCGTCCTTCACAAGGGAGGCGTTCTTGACCGTAATGTCTCCATAAAGGCCAGGCACGAGCTTAATCCGCAACACGCCGCTTCGCGCGTCTTGAGCTGGCACATAGGCTTTGGCGACGAGATAGCCGCGGCTGCGGTAAATATTGGTGATTTTGGCGGCCGCCTCGTAGATCTCGGCAAGGGTCAACGCGCGGTTCTCATAAGGCGCCAACGCCTCGCGGGCCTCGGCCTCCGCGCCAAGGGGGGGTCCCTCAACGACAACGCTTCGCACGAAAACCGTTTCCTTGTCCTTGATGATCATCTGAGGCTCGACGACTTGCGGCAACACCGGCACGGCCGGTGGCGGCGTGATTGGAGGTCGACGAACCTCTTCAGACTCCCGCACGCCGCCGCCAAAATTGTAAGGAATCACTGGAGCGTCGCTCTGCGCCATAGCCAGGCTGGCTGACGCCAGCATGGCCTGGAGCGCTCCACAACATGCGACAATTCCGCCGTACCGCATAAGCTTTGCCCTTACGAACTGAAACGAAAACTATTGAACTTTTCTCGCCCGATCGGCTGCCTTGCGGACGGAAACGCCGGTCCTTGGATCTCGATTAAACAGACCGTCGCGCATGAGTCGCCCGCCGAGGCTATTCCCCCAAAGCAGATGCGCGACTCAGTGCTGGCCCAAATCCTTTCAGCGAAATCTGAAAGGATAAGGTCTGGCCGTTCTCAGCATGCGCCGTCACGACCACGGCGGCCGCCTTATACAGCGTCTCGAGTGTTTTCTGCTCGAAGCTCACAGGGACGACACAACCTTGGGGCACGCAGGTCTTGAAACGCAACGTTTGGCCAATTTGAGCGTCGCCCGCCTTGAGTGTGGCGCCTTTGTCAAGCTCGAGCCCGAAAGGCAGCACAAGCAGGCCGTCGGCTCCTCCATTGCGTGGCTGCAACTCGACCGCGATCAGGCGTTGCTGGGTCTTTGCATCTGTCTGTTGTTGATTGATCACGCAGCGCTTTTTGCCCTGCGCCACAGAGCAGGCAACAAGCCAGTCCTCAAACGTTTCACTTACGGCTTGGGCTCCCCCTGGCAGCGCCGCTGTCTTCTTGGCAGCATCCGGACTTTCGGGTGGGCCTCCCGCGGCCGATGTCTGGGCGGGCAGAAATGCAGCACAGACGCTTAAGCTGAGCGCAAGGCGCCTAAAGCCCCAGCTTGATTTTATGCTCGTCATGGTCGCTCCTATTGTGCTTCGGCCGGAGCCGGGGCGTCGCTTGATTTACGCTCGAGGTCGAAATGCTGCCCATCAATCTCGATGCTGCGAATTCTGGCGCCGAACCCCGCTCCGCCGCCGCCGCCGCCTTCTTTATGACTCGCGTGATGGCTGTTGGAGGTCGTGTTGGCGGCTTCACGACGGCTGTGGCGCTCAGCGCTCGGCGCGGCTGCCGGCGGAGGAGGAGGCGACTCGATCGAGATGTTGTCCTCGATCTTTGGCGCCGCCGCTGAATACACGGCCTTGGCTCCGGCAGCGGAAATGTTCGCGCTCGGGGGCGACTCGGCGGCGAGTTCCGTATTGGTCGTTGCTATAACGGTCCCCGCGCGGGCCGCTGCGTCCACGATCTGCGCTTGAGCAGCCGCGCTTTGCGCCGGCAAATTCACATATGTGTTATTCGTAGAACTGCCGAGGTCGCTTCCTATCAGCGCGTTGGTGTCCCTGCCGCCGACGAGCGCCGCGCCAAACGCCGAGGAGTTCGTCACCACGGCGTTACCGGCGCCGCCATTGTTGTTCAAGCCTATCAGCGCGCCAACGTCCGTGACTCCCGTGACGGTTCCGAATGCTGACGAACTATCGACAACCGCGTCGAAACGGTTTCCGAATTGGTCTAACCCGCCGTTTGTGCCGACGAGCCCGCCGACATTCGTCACGCCTTGCACATTCCCATAGGCCAGAGACGAGATCACATTGCCGCCGTTAAAGCCCACCAGGCCGCCGACACTCGTAACGCCGTTGACATTTCCGGTAGCAGTCGACCCCGAAATGACGGATGGCGCATTGGGGTCCGTGCTGAAGTTCGTACCGGCGAACCCCCCGACATTAGTCTTGCCGATCACGTTTCCGCTCGCCTTGCTGTTGGTTATCGAGCCGCCGTTCTCGCCAGCAAATCCACCGACGTTTCCCGTGCCAGTCACTGACCCAGTTGCGGAGACGTTGGCTATTGTGCCGCCGTTCGATCCAACGGCGCCGCCGACCGAGAACGTGCCGGTTACAGTCGTTGATGTAGAGGAATTGCTGAGGCTGCCTCCATTGCTGCCGACAAGACCGCCGACGGTAGAGGGACCGCTGAGGGTTGAGGCGCCCTGGCTTGTGTTTATCGAACCGGAAGTCTGTATGCCGGAGACAGTCCCGGACGAATTGTTCCCGACGCCGCCGCCGATGGAGGAAACGGCGCCTGTCGCCGTTATAGTCCCGTTGTAGGAGCTATTGACGACTGACCCGGCTGTATTCCCGCCGAAGCTAGTTTCATTCGTGCCGACGAGCCCGCCCACGTCGTTTATGGTCGCCCAGCCATTTTCGTTCGAATTCGTCGCCTTGACGGACACACTAACCGTCGAGGACGAATTGCTGATGGCGCCGCCGGCATTGTCTCCGACAAGGCCGCCGATGCCGCTGCCGTTGAACAGCGTGCTAAGCCATTCGGAGCTGATCGAGCCGATTGCGGACGAATTAGTTATGTTGGCGCTCGTGCTTGTGTCGTTGGCGTTAAGGTTCAGGCCGACGAGGCCGCCGATCCAGTAGCTATTATTGGCGATGATGTCGACATTCGCGTGGCTATTGTCGATATTTCCGCCGTTGCTCCCGACCAGGCCGCCGATCGAGCCGCTGCCAACGCCGCCACCGTCGGCGAACGCATATCCGCCGACATAGATGCTTCCCTTGGCCGACGAATTCTTGATCAGGCCGGTTGAGCCGTTGGATCCCGCGAGGCCGCCAATATCGTTGCCAGCTCCTGGAATTGTGATGGCGATGTCGACATGCGCATTGTCGATGACGCCTGAGTTTGCGCCGACAAGACCGCCATCAGGGCCATGGAAGCTCGTGACGTCGGTTCCCCCACTGATGCTGCCCTTGACGTAGACGTTGCTAATCGTGCTTCCGATGTTAGATTGACCGGCCAGCCCGCCGCCATCCCCTGTGAGAACGAGATTCGTCAAGCCAAGATCGCGAACGGCTCCAGCGCCCGTGACGCTTATTTGGGGAGGGAAGTTGCTGTAATCATACGTAACTGTCCCAATGGACCCGATCAGTCCGTTCCCGCCAGTGCCGGCCGTGTCATTGATTGTCAGATTGCTGATCTTGTGTCCGAGACCTGCAAGCGTGCCGGAAAATGTAGCGATCAACGGACCGGAATAAGTTTGCGTTCCCACAAGATCCTGTCCCAGGGCGTAAAAGCCGGTGACGGCGGATTCAGGATTTCCTGTGTTGGGATCAAAGACGGGGTTGCCGTTTTGATCCAGGACCGGCGATGAAGGAAGCGCCGCAAGCTGCGCCAAGCTTTGAATGAGCGTGTAGGCTTGGCCATTGATGCTTAGTCCGGCGTTGGCGCCCGTGAGAGTCACCGAAGCCGGGCCGACTGTGATCGACAAATCCTTGCCGATCGTCAGATTATTGATCAAATAATTAGATCCCGCCGTCACCGCGCCCATCTCGGAATAGCCTCCATAGGCCAGCGTCAAACCGGCATGGTCGCCCGTGGCGGTAATGGCGTTGTTGATGTTGATATTCGCGCCCGCCGTCAGCGTCAGGCGCTCATCCGACGACCAGGTCACCGCATCGTTGACGGAAACGGAGCCTTGATAGGAGTTGAGGCTCAAATTACGAGTCGCCAGATTTGTCCCGACAGATTGCCCGCTAAACGCGCCATTCGGGCCAATCGAAATATCGCCGTTCTGGCTGTAGGACCACGTGCCGTTGACCCCAGTATCCATCGCCAGACTGTTGGCCAGAGCAACAGTATCGCCGGCTGTCTCAATGGTCCCGCCATTTCCGCTCGAGGCGCTGACGTTCAATGTTCCTCCAACAGAGGCGACGCCCGAGAGACCGCCGAGGGCGTAACGCGTAAGGCCGGGCGTGGCGCTGTCTAAGGTCAAGGTCATATTGTTGGCGGCCGCGAGGACAGCGGCGCCGCCGGGCGCCGACAGGCTGCCGGAATAAGTGACGCCGGCGCCGCTGGCGAATGCGGCGAACCCGTTGTTAGCGACGGTGATCTGACCCATTTCAGTGATTGACCCGGCGCCGCCGTAAGTGGCGAATTGGTAAACGCCATTTTCGAAATTGCCGTTGTCAATACTCAAGGTTGTCGCGACCAAGGCCCCGACGTTGACCTGCGACGAGCCTGAGAACAAGATGCCGTTGGAGTTGACTAGGAAGACGCGGCCATTGGCGTTCAACGCGCCATCGATGACGCTGCGTTCGTTCCCCGTTACGACATTGAGAACGATCGAGGTCGAACTCGGCTGAACAAAGGTGACTGACTCATTGGATCCAATTGAAAAGCGGAGCCAGTCAATAATCGCTTTGTCCGTGCTTTCGGTTACCGTCGTCGCGGAGCCCGATGACGTAATGCTCACCGTCCCATAGACGATTTTATCCACGGCCAAGTTGGCTGTGCCGACAAGGACCGAGCCGCTGGCGCCAACGAGCGTGTAGTTTGGATTGTTGACGGTTGCGCTGCTCACGCTAGTGATTGCCTGGACGCCCGCCGTCGTCCCCGCGATGGTGGCCGTTCCCGTCAAGCTGACAACGTCTCCAGGCACGGCGTTTTTGGCGTAAAGACCGGTCGCCGAGAAACTCGTGCTATTCGCAACGGTCTCGGTCCCATAGAGATCGAGCGACCGAGGCAAGATCGTCGCGGTGGACTGGACCGAGGCTGCTTGGAGCACGTAATTGCTGTTGTCGTTTCCAGTCAACGTAAGGCCGGATAATGTGACCGTCTTGTTTTGGCCGGCGTTTTTATCGCTGAACAAAGATGACGCGTAGCTAACCGCCACTGAGTCACCCGAAACGACGCCGCTAAGTTGCGTCGTCGCGGTCGCCTGGGCGGAACCGTCATAGATCTTGTCCGCGGCGCTGAAACTGGCGCTGATGGTCTTGGGATTGATGGTCGCCGTGGCGGTGTCGGACACAATGTAATTGGCCGCCTTGCCGCCGTTTGCGCCGTCCGTGACGGTAAAGGCGACTGTGGCGGTCTTGCCTTGTCCGGCGTTCTTGTCGCTGAAGGCTGCTGACTGATATGTAATGTCCAGCGTCTGACTGCCAACAAGCCCGACCAAGCCGCCTTGCGGCAATCCATTGTTGACAGCTCCAACCGTGGCGCCGTCATAGGTCTTGTCCGCCACGACCCCATTTGCGAGCGTCAACGTCGCGGGCGCGATGGTGAGGCCTCCTTTAATATTCGTATAGACCGCAGAGGTCACAACCGAGGTCGCAGAATAGGAGCCGGCGTCGATAAATCCCGACGGGGGTGTAATCAGCGCGAACTGACTAGCGGGAGCGGCTGTGGAGTAAATGCTGCTGTCAATGCCCTGCAGACCCGCTATCGCCAGAGTGCTAAACGTGTCGCTTGCCGAGCTGCCATAGCTCGGATTGGAATTGGCGGAAATAGGGCTGACAAGAACCGACAGTTGCACAAGAATTGGCGATTCGCCATGAGTCGTCGCGCCCCAAATCGTCGGATCAAAGCCGACATAATTAGCGAAGACGCTTGATTGATCCTTTGTCAGCTGCGTAGCCGTCGAATTGTCAAGAGGCGCAGGGGTGCTGGGATTATATTGCGGCGCGTACCAATAATCATCTGTGGTCGTGCCGCCATTATTGACGGCTACGAATCCAAAACTCTGCTTTGTGGTGGACGTAGACCCATTCGCGATCGCGTAAGATGTGCTGATCGTACCGGAATTGATATAAGCGAAGGCGGAATCCCACGGTTGCGTAAAACCGCTGCTCAATGCTGTGGAATAGGAATTCGTGATCGCGCCAGCGTTATCTCCAACGAAGCCGGCGGTATGAACCCCGTAGATTTGCGCAGTGCCATCAATGGTGCCGTAATAAACATAGGACTGATCAATGGTTCCGGTACTGGTGTTCTTGCCGACGAAACCTCCCGCCAGAGAATTGGAGGTCAATGCGTCGCCGGATAAGTCCACGCCAGTCCGGGTGTAGCTTTGAGAAATGAGACCGGAATTCACTCCGGCAAACCCACCAGCATAGGCGATGGAACTCACAGTCCCTTGGACAGAGGAGCCGTTGCTAAACCGGGAGGCGCTCGTGTAAATAGCGCCGGAGGCCTCGTTGGCGCCGACGAAACCGCCTATGTTCAGCGTGCCGGTGACCAAAACGGCGGCATAGCTATTGGCGATCAATCCGTAGTTATCGCCAACGAACCCGCCCACGTCGGCGACAGTCGCATTGGGCGTCGAGCCGTTCTGCGCCGTCACGCTTCCGATCGCGAAACTATTAAGAATAGTTCCCTTGTTGACGTCCGCCAGCAATCCGAACGCGGCAAGATTAACTGTTGGATCGGTGGTATTTGCGCCGTTATTGTTCGGATTGGGCCCAAGATTAACTGAATTTGCGTAAAGATTTGTCACGACGCCAGTGGCGCCGATGGTTCCGAACAGGCCGAGGCCATCGCTTTGAATCCCCAAATTTATCATGTGGCCGAAGCCATTGAAGGCGCCTGTGAGCGGCTGCGCGTCTGTGCCAATTGGCGTTGTCAGCTTATTCCAATTAACGCTGAGATCGTTGCCGAGGACGTAATAGCCGGTAGGAGAGATCGTCGGGAGGACCGTTTCACAGGCGCTTGAACAGGTAATGACGGTGTAAGCCTGCCCGTTCAGCGTGACCGCGCCGCTGCCGGCAAAATTTATTTTTCCAACAAAAGAGCTAGGAGGCGACGAGTAGGAAGAAATATGTGCGCTCTGAAGCGTATAAAGGCCGTAAGGCGTATAGCCGTCAGTGTTGAGTCCGGCGCCCGTCACCGCCGCAGTCGAATTGCCGCTTGCATCGATGACATGGCCGTAATTGGCCGCGAAGCTCGCCGTACCCGAAGCCGTCATCACATTGTTGACGTAGATATTGGCGCCGGCGTTCAGCGTGAGCGTGCCGGCCGACCAAGTCACAGGCGCATTGACATTGATATTATTTGCCGCCGCCAAGGTTAGAGAATTGGCCGAGGGCGTCGCCGAGGTCGATGACCAGTTCAAAACCGCGTTGACATTGATGTCGCCGAGATCGGCGCCGCTTGAGCTCGTGACAATGACGACGTTGCCGTTTGCGAGTTCGTTGAGGAGGGTCGTGGCTCCTATGCCGCTCGATGTCTGATTGCCAGTTCCTGCGAAGATCGTGAAATCGGTTGGATCTATGAGCCAAGTGCCGTTGGTTCCGTTGGCGGCCTTGGTCGTGATGATGGCGTTGTCAGCGATCGTCACCTTATTGCCCGAAGTCTCGATTTTGCCGCCGTTTCCGCCCTTCGGCGCCGAGGCGTCGAGCTTGCCCGCGACATTGACCGTCCCGCCCGAGGCTAGAAGCTTGATCGAGCCGACATGGGCTGTGGTCGTTGCGTCGGAGCCGCCCTTGAGGGCGGCCATTGTGCGCGCCTGGATGACGCCCGAGTTGTTGACCTGCGCCGACAGCACCGCATCGGCCGCCTTGGCGGTCAGGATCACCCGGCCGCCATCGGCCTTGATCGCCGCCTTGTTTTCGACCAGCGCGTTCAGCGTCCCTTCGTCGATCGTCACGTCGAGAAGCGAATTTCCTTCGAAATTGAGGGTGATCTTATCGCCCGACGCCATCGCCACCGTCCCGAGCGTGGCGGTGATCACGCCTTCGTTCGAGACCGTCTTGCCGAGCAGCGCGACATAGCCGCCGTCATGCGCATGAATCTTGCCGAGGTTGACGACCGAAGCCGCCGAGGAGCCGGAGAATGTGTAGTTTCCGGCGATGAAATTGGCGTTGGATATATCAAGTGTCGAGGCGACGAGGCCGCCGACATTGACCTGCGAGCTCTTGGTGAAAAGAACGCCTGCCGAATTGACGATGAAGACCTGGCCATTGGCGTTGAGCGCGCCCGAGATGACGCTTTGCTCATTGCCGATGACGCGGTTGAGAGTCACCGCCGAGCTGCTCGGCTGGTTGAAATTGACGGTCTCCTGCGGGGCGATGGAGAAGCCCTGCCAGTTGATGATCGCCTTGCTGGAGGACTGATTGATGTTGGTGGTGGCTCCAACCTGGGAGATGCCGGCGGAGCCCTCGACGACCGTCCCTCCCGTAGGCCCCGCGAGCGATGGACGCTGGAGAGCCATCAAGGCCGCAATGGCGGTCATCGTGGCGAAGGACCCTTGGACGATGCGCCTGCTGCTGGAAGGCTGCCGGATGGCGGCGTAAGGGACGGAAAGCGATCTCGCGCCCTGCTTCGGAGCTATAAATCTCGGGGGATGGCTTTTTTTGCGCATTGGGGGATCAATCATTTAGGAAGCCGCAGAAGCGATATACAACACGATATTAGAGTGCATCGGGGTTAGGGTTTGCGTCAATGTCTAAAAGACCCCTTCACGACGTATGCTTTTATTCTTTGGGCGGCGTGGCATATTGGCCACATCGTCGCTAAAGCGTCGTGCTATCTTATTGGAAGAAATAGGCTTTGCGTCGATGCGGCGCGGCTCTCGCCATATCAACGGAAGCCTGACGTCAGGCCGCATTTGCACCGAGAACAAGCTCCTCTTAATTCCGTCGTTTCGGGTGGAGCGCTTCCAAGTGTCCGTCGCGAGAGTTTTTGAGAGAGACGGCGGCGTGATTGGCTATCCGCCCAATTTCGCATGCCCATTGAGCCGATGGTTTTTGGTTGAGCGATGAGGTTTCGCCAAGCGGCGTCGATGACGCCGTCATAGCTTTCCAAGACGCGGTTTGAGAGCTAGTTGGCGCGAGGAGCTGCCAGATGTCCTTCGATTTGGGTTCAGTTCTGGGGCGGGAGGGTGAAAAGATCAGCGTCATGATCCTGTGGAGGTTGAGCGCGCCGAGAGTGGCAAAAACACTCGGGTTCAAGCAGCTCTGAGCAAAGGAGGCGTTGGTTGAAAGGTCGGGTGGAGGGACAGCGCAGGCAGGTCGGCGTCGTGCCGAAGCCGTTGTCGTAGATTGCCGTTCACTATCGCCGCTCTGACCTGCAGCATGAGATGAGCGCCCGAACGGGACCATCGCATTTGCTGCTTTTTGACCATCCTTTTCGCAACCAAGGAATTGACTGCGGATTCCTCCAAGCTGGTCGAAATACGACGCCCCGCCCTATATCTCGCGCCATAATCGACAAATGCGCTCCGATTGGAGTGAATAGGTCAGAAGTTGAGCGACGAACGCACTGAAAAAACCTTGTTTCGCCTCATTCCGGGTTTTATGCTAACGAGACACCCCCTATGATTTTGTCAGATCCGGACGTGAACGCGGCATGTTAAACTGGCTTATACCCGGGGCGCGCTTCTGTGGTGCGATGAGCCTCGTCGCGCTATATGCCGTTTGCCTCATCATGCCCTCGGTCGCATGGGCGTTCCCGAGCGGCAGTGCGCCATCCCGCTGCCTCACCGATCATCATCGCAGCGTCTCGGAGGTCCGGCTCCAAGATGGCGTACACATCCATGGCGACGCTCATTCTCTTGGCAATGGCGCGATAGACAATCATTCCGACAACTCCATGGAAGGCGGAGACGGCAAGCTAAAGTGTCATGCCGGCGCATGCTGCGGGCCTTCTTGTTTCGCCGCCATAATCAGCGATCCGGCCGCCGCCGTGGCGCTGCCGGTTTCAGCGTCTCCCTTGTTTGGGGCGCTCGATGAAAGTCATGACGGCCGCGGGCCCAAACATATCGCCCGGCCTCCAAAGCCCTTCTTGTCGCTGTAAAGCCCGGCGCCGCGGCTGATTGACGGCCGCCCGCGCCCCAGATCGATCGACGCGACGAAGGTCTTTTCATGTCTTGCCAATTGCGGGCTCACGCCGCCTCCTTCGAGAGGCTGCGGATGACCTTATTTCTCGACCGGCTCCCTAAGTTTGCGAGCATTCTGCTCCTCGCTGGCGTCATCGACGGCTGCGCCGCACCCCCGATAGCGCCGTTCGCCGGTCCGGAACCTTCGGATCCGGCCGCGCAAATCCCTGCGGCGAGCTACCGCTCGACAATCGACGTTTTCGCTAACCTGCGGCCAGTCGAGCCCGGCCGTTGGAAGGGCAATGAGCCGGCTCCCCCAGCGTCGAAGCCCGTTTCGGAGCCGCACTAATGAATTTCTTGGATCGAACCTTGGCCGTTCCGATCACTGTTCCGCCTACGCCCTCACGAACAGTGCGCCTCGGCGCTGCAATGGCAGTAGCTACAGCCCTTTCTGGCTGCGCCAGTTTCTCACCCGACGGCGGCATGAGCGTCGCTGCCGGCATTGTCGCAAAGGAGCTCAAAGAGGAGACTGTAGCGATCCGCACGCCGGAGGACGCGAGCTCGGCGCGGGCCAGAATCGAACATCTGCTCAAACGTCCCCTGACCGCTGACGCCGCCGTGCAGATTGCGCTTCTCAACAATCGCGGCCTCCAGGCCGCTTATAACGAATTGGGCGTCGCCGAGGCGGCGATGGTGCGGGCTAGTCTTCCGCCGAACCCGAGCTTTTCCCTTTCGCGGATCTCGGGCACTCTGGAATCCGAGCTCGAGGCGACGATCGCCGCCGATATCCTCGCGCTTGCGACATTGCCGGCGCGAGCGGAAATTGCCGCCGATCGATTCCGCGCGGCGCAGCTGAGCGCCGCCGAAGAGACGCTCCGCATGGCGGCGGAGGCGCGCCGCAACTACTATCGGGCCGTCGCCGCGCGCGAACTGGTCGGCCTTCTGACGCAAGCGAACGCTGCGGCCGAGACGGCGGCGAAGCTTGCGCGCCAACTTGGCGAGACCGGCGCGATGAACAAGCTCGACCAGGCGCGCGATCAGGTCTTCTACGCCGACCTTACCGCCCAGCTTGCGAGCGCGCGCCAACAGGCGTCCGGGGAGCGCGAGCAGCTCATCCGGTCGCTGGGTCTTTGGGGCGGCGATCTCGATTTCACTTTACCGAACGCGTTACCGGCTCTGCCCCCGCGCCCCGAGACCATTCCGATGGTGGAGCAATATGCAATCGATCGACGGATCGATCTGGAGATCGGCCGCATAGAGCTCGAAGCGCTGGCGAAGTCATACGGCCTGTCGAACGCGACGCGGTTCGTCAACCTGTTTCAATTGTCCGGCATCTACAAGGATACAAGGGAAAGCGTTGGCGGCGAGAGCGTTCAATTCCGGGATTTCGGACCCGGCGCCACCGTTGAAATCCCGATATTCGATTTCGGCGAAATCCGGGTCCGCCAGGCTGAGCTGGCCTATATGCGGGCCGTAAACCGCCTGGCCGAAAGGGCCGTCAACGCCCGCTCGGAAGCGCGCGACGCCTATCGCGCCTATCGCTCGACCTTCGACATCGCTAGCCATTACCAACGGCAGATCTTGCCTCTGCGCAAGATTATCTCGGACGAAACTCTTCTTCGCTACAACACAATGCTGATCGATGTCTTCACGCTGCTCGATGAAGCCCGGCGGCGAATCCTGGCGACGATAGCGGCGATCGAAGCCAAGCGCGACTTCTGGATCGCCAAGACCGACCTTCAGGCCGCGATCATTGGCGGACGCGAAGCCCGTCCGATAGATGAAACGTCCAAGCTCGGGGCCATCACCGGGGCCGGAGCCGACGGCCCATGACAAGCAGGACCGGAGGCGAGACATGATGTCCCGACGACATTTTTTAGGAGCAGCGGCGGGCCTGGCAAGCGTCAGCGCAGTGAGTGGCCGCGTTCAGGCGGCAAGCATTCCCGAAGCGCCGAACACTACGACGACGACAATGCAGCCGCCACTGCAACCCACGAATGGCCAGGAGTATCAGCCCGTCGTGACTTTGAACGGCTGGACGCTGCCGTGGCGGATGAACGGCGACTGGAAGGAGTTTCATCTTGTCGCTGAACCGGTCGTGCGCGAATTCGCGCCCGGAATGAAGGCGCATTTGTGGGGCTACAACGGACAGTCGCCGGGGCCGACGATCGAGGTTGTGGAAGGAGACAAGGTCCGGATCTTCGTCACCAACAAGCTGCCAGAGCACACGTCAGTCCATTGGCATGGAATAATATTGCCAAATGGGATGGACGGCGTAGGCGGCGTCACCCAGCCGCACATTCCCCCCGACAAGACATTCGTCTATGAGTTCCACCTCAAGGAGAGCGGCAGCTTCATGTACCATCCGCATTCCGATGAGATGGTGCAGATGGCGATGGGCATGATGGGAATGTTCATTGTGCATCCGCGCGACCCCAAGCTCTATCCAGTCGATCGCGATTTCGTGTTCGTCATGGCCGCCTATGACATAGATCCGGGGACCTATCTGCCCAAAGTCTCGGAGATGACGGATTTCAATATGTGGACGTGGAACAGCCGGGTCTTTCCCGGCATTGATCCGCTGCCGGTGCGCCTCGGCGACCGCGTGCGCGTGCGGATGGCTAATTTGAGCATGACCAACCATCCGATCCATCTCCATGGCCACCACTTCTCAGTCACCGGCACAGATGGCGGCTGGGTGCCGGAGTCCGCGCGATGGCCGGAGGCCACGATCGATGTTCCGGTCGGCGCGATCCGCGCGTGCGAGTTCATTGCCGACAATCCCGGCGACTGGCCATTCCATTGCCACAAGTCGCACCACACGATGAACGCGATGGGCCACAACGTCAGAAACTTCATCGGCGCCGCTCAGAAGGGCGATCTTGTCCGCGCCGTCCGCAAGCTGGCCCCGGGGTACATGCCAATGGGTGATTCCGGCATGGCCGACATGGGCAAGATGGAGATGCCCGGGCCTGCAAACACGCTGCCGATGATGACCGGTTCCGGCCAATTCGGCCCTGCCGAGATGGGCGGCATGTTCACCGTCATCAAGATCCGCGACAACCTCGCTGCGAATGATTACAAGGACCCCGGCCCGTACGATCACCCTGCAGACACGGTAGCCTATGAATTCAAGGACAAAGTCGAAGACGCGCCACGGCGGAACGTGCAGATGAAAAAACCGTCAGCGGAAATGCCGATACTTCAGCCCGGCGCCAAGGCAGGCCACAAGGGTCATCACTGAGTTGGAGCAAAGGACATCAAATGAGGCTAATCTTCTCAACAACCTGCGCCGTTCTATGGGCCCTTGCCACTGTGCCGGCAAAAGCCGGGCCTGACACGCAGGCACACATGCACGATGCGCCGGCATTCTCCGCTGGTGAGCCGGGCGACGCGCAAAAGTCGTCGCGGGTCATCCAGGTGACCATGCAAGAGCATGATGGGAAAATGCTCTTCGTCCCAGACCGCATCGAAGTGGAGAAAGGCGAGCAAATCAAATTCATGCTGCATAACATTGGCGAGCTCGAGCACGAATTCGTGCTCGCAGACACCGAGGAGAATTTAGAGCACGCGGAAATGATGATGAAGAACCCCGAAATGCGACACGTCGACCCGAATGCGAGGCGCGTCGCGCCAAAGCAAACAGACGAGATCGTCTGGAAGTTCACCAAGGCCGGCGAATTCGAGTTCGCATGTTTGATCCCGGGGCATCGCGATGCGGGCATGTTCGGCGTCGTGGAAGTAAAATAAGCGGAGCGAGAAAGCGAGCAAGTGCGCAAGGAGAGAAAACGCGTTCGGCATAGCGCGCTACTGTACGGACATGATCGAGCTCTTCGCGCGCGGCCTCCGCGGCGACTTTTTCATATTCGCGCAGGAAAGTCGCGGTTTGAGCTGGCGCAGATGATGCGCGAGCAGAACTTGCGCGGTGCCGGACTGGCGGGAAAAGCCGCCGTCATCATGCCGCCTTCCCGGAGACAAGGACTATATAATCGGCGGCCGAGATCGGCTTGACGTTGGCGGCGGGCGCGTAGGGATAAATACCGAGATCGAGATTTCCGGGTTTGCATTCGATCTTGGCGAGGACCACTTGCTTGACGCAGGCAAGTTTAGGCAGCCTGCGAACATTAGGCTGCGCGTCGAAGCTAATGGCGCCGAGCCGGACCGCATCGAGCGCCGCCGCAGCGACGCTCTAAGCGCACGCCAATCGCCAAGGCCTTCCTATGTCTGATAGAGGACCGGTCAGCCCGTCAGGTTCGAGTTGTTGTACCGAGCAAACCGGTCAAGCTGCCGGGCTAAGCTTCCGCGCGGACGCCCTGTCGGGCGCTGCTAGTTCTTCTTCTGATGCGGGGCGCCGAGGTACGGAAACTCCCTGAGAATGTCGGTGTGCGGTTTCAAACCGCTGGAAGGGCATTCGCCCTTGGTCAGGAACGCGAGGCGGTAATCAATCACGTCGTCAGTGAAGACGCGGCCGTTGGGATATTTCGCAGGCTTCGATGGATCGAAACTCAGCACGTCGGGCAGCGTTCGCTCCTTGTCGATCTCGGCAATCGCTTCTTCGCGCGAGTAATTTCCCGTGTGGCCCATCAGATGCACGAACTGATCGAGCCAGCGCCTGCGATCGTTCACTGGCTCGCTGGCGTTGTATTCCAACTTCGTGTCGTCTGTGTTGAAAAAGCTGCTGACGCTCGGATGGCCCGCGCGATCAGCGTGGATCAGCTTGTCATCCTGCCGCACGCTGCAGCGTCCCCAGATATGTACTTCGGGCTTCGGGGCTAGTTCGCTCGTCGGCAGTTCGACCGCCATCGAGAAGACGTTGGCTTCGGTATTCGAATCCACGCCAGTCCACGGCGACTTGCCGCTCAGGTGAGGCTCGGTGAAATTCCGCTTGCCTCTGATGTCGAACAGATTCTTGATGCCGTCGAAATCAAAGAAGAAGGCGTCGCTGCGACTGCCGGCGAAGAACGTGTAGTCGGCCGCCTTGACGAGGTTAGGCTCGGGGCCGAATGAGACTTCCGCATCGGCGACTATCTTCGTTCCGATAGCTTCGGCTGAGCGCGACTCTGCGCCTTTGGCCAGAAACACGTTGAAAGTCTGCTTGCCGTTTTGCGGCTTCGAAAACACGTAGCTAAGCGCGACGTCCGTCAGCAAATCACCGTCGTTGTCGATGTTGAGCCGGTAAATGGCGTCGGGATGGAGCGCGTCAGCATTTGGATTTGCGTTGAGGATGATCACGGTTCTCGACGGGTCGGTGGGCGACTGGAACGCGTAGAGATCGCACAGGTCGAGTCTTTGGTCGCCGAGCGGCGGACCGAGGCTGAGTCCAGTAAAATGATTCGACATTGTTTCCTTCCTTCGTAATCGAGTCATTCGAGCCCATAAGCCACGATTGTGAGGATATAGAATTGGCCGGATTCAGTCCAGCGGGTATGGCCGCGATTGTGCGTCCCGCCGACTGCTGGCCAAGCCTATTTAGGAAGAACTCGCGGCGAGCATATCTGGTCGGCATCGCCTGGATAACCGGAATTCCCTTATGTTCTCGATCAGGTCTGGGTCGCGCCCGATCTGCTCAGCCATACGCATTCCAGGCGGCGCCAAAACGGACGTTTTGCGTACAGTTATAGCTATCATCCTGCGGGGGGACCAGCACTGGTCCGCGGGCGACGCACATAAACCGTGTGATCGCCATCGAGGGGCGCTGAGAAGGAGAACCTTTCCAATTCAGTCAAGGTCGCCGAGATCGGGCGGACGAACCAGCTCCCAGCTGGGAGGCGCGCGATCGAGCGCGCCAGCCACCCACCGCGCCACCGGAGGGCCGACAACCAACAGCATGATCATCCGGACAGTCTGCAGGGCCATGACGAACGGCATGTCGACCGTGGTCGAGGCGGCGATGATCGCGGCGGCGTCCACGCCGCCAGGGCTGGTGGCGAGGTAGGCTGTTAGCGGATCAACATGCAGGAGCGCCACGAGCAGCCACGCCAGCAGGCCACAGAAGCCCATCAGGATGACCACGGCGCCTACGCTCTGGGGAAGCGCCCGGGCGGCGGCGGCCAGGACATCGCGCGTGAAGCGCAAGCCGGTGTTCCAGCCGATGAGCGCGTAGCTCGCAACCAATACGATTGGCGGCAGCTCGATCCTGACCCAGCCAAGCATGCTGAGCGCCGCGCCCAGCGCGAGTGGACCCAGGAGAACGCCTGCCGGCATCCGCACTGCAAGGCCAAGAACGCCTCCGAGAAGAGCGACGGCCGCAGTCGCCGCGAGGCGCGACAGAACGACTGGCGGAAAGAAACCGGCGGCGAAGCCGCCGCCGCCATGCGCGAACAGCAGCGCCACGACTGACGCCGCGGCGGCCACGAGCACGACGCGCAGGTACTGCATGAAAGCGACGAGCCGGAAATCGGCGCCATAGGCTTCGGCCATCACCATCATCACCGTGGCGGCGCCCGGCAGCATGCCCCAGACCGCCGTATTGCCGGGGATGATGCGCAAGCGGCCCATGGTCCAGGCGATCGCAGAACTCGCAGCCACCGAAAGCGCCACCACGCCGAGGAAAACCGACCAATGGCGCGCAAAGCCATCGATGATCGCAGGCGTGATCGACTGGGCGACGAGGCAGCCTATGACCGCTTGCGCCGCCGCCATCAGGGCGCGAGGGACTCTCACCGCCCCTCCCGCCATTTGCACCAGCGCAGCTGCGGCCAGCGGCCCGAGCATCAAGGCGGCGGGCAGCTTCACCCACTGGAGCGCGCCGCCCAGCGCCCCGCCGCCGGCAATGGCCGCAGCGGGAGATAGGCCTCAGCCGAAGGCCTCGGCGACTCGCTCACTTTTGAAGCTCGATCTCGCCGACCTTCGCCACTCGGCCAAGCACCGGGAAGATATGCTTGAAGGCGAAGGCATGCATCTCGGCCGAACGACCTGTTGTCGCATCCTCCGCCAACACGACCGCATAGCCATGCTCATGCGCAGTCCGGGCGGTCGATTCGACGCCGATGTTTGTTGCAATGCCGCCGATGACCACGGTTGCGACGCCGCGCCGACGGAGCTGCAAATCGAGCTCCGTCCCATAAAACGCGCCCCACTGGCGCTTGGTGATCCTGAGGTCCGAAACTTCGGCAAGCCCGTCCGCCAATTCCGCCCAGCTTTCGGGATAGCCGTCGGATAGCGCGTGAGGCGGCCGATCGACCGGCGCCTTCAGTGCGTCGCCGAAATCGGGGGAGAAGGCGACGTTGACGAGCACTACGGGCGCTCCGGCTGCGCGGAAGCGCAGGGCCAGATCCTTTCCTCTGGCGAGCACGGCCGCACCGGAATGGGGCTCGGTCGGCGCGCCGACGATCCCTTTTTGGAGATCGATCAGGATCAGCGCGGTGGTCGCGGCGGAGAGGATAAGCATGGGGCGTCCTTTCGCCAGGTCTGGGCAGCCTCCGCGCGCCATTGCCGGACGCTGAGGGAGCGGCTACATACTTGAGGGTAGACTCAAGCAGCGCATCTATTTGAGGAAAGCCTCAACTTTGTCAAGCCGGAATCGCAAGCCCCTCCAACCGCAGCGAGAGGTCGGCCGCCAGCGCGTGGCCGAGCTCATGGAGGCGGCCGCGGCCGTGATCCAGGAACGGGGATTCGAGGTCGCGACGATGGCGGAGATCGCCGCGCGGGCGGACGCGAAGATCGGCTCCCTCTATCGCTTCTTTCCGAGCAAGGAGGCCGTGGCTGAGGCGTTGATGCAGCATTACGCTGAGGTCCTGCAGACGGAATATGCCGCGATCCACGCGCGCGCGGCCGACGCTGGACCGGAGGAGCTGGCCGATATTCTCATCGATCTGTTGGTGAAGCTCTATCCGCAGACCCGGGCGATCAGGGCCTTGCTGGATTCGCGGACCGACTGGACGGAGATCCGTCTTCGTTTCCGCAGTCTGGCGCTCGCCGGGGTCAAGACCGCACTAAAGGCGTGCGCGCCCGACCTCGACGACAGCGACGCCGACGACGTCGCAGCCGTGGTGCTCAACAATATGAAAACCATGGTGGGCATGACCATGAAGGATGCGCCGACGAGCCCCGGCGCGCCCGATCAGTTAAGATTGATGAACCAACTCTATCTGGCGGCAAAGCTCGCGCCCGGACGGCCCGCTGCATAACGGCGGCAAGACTTGGCTCGGCTGATCGCAGCAATACCACGCTGCCGAATAATCACTAAAGGGTTTGCCAAACTGTCTCCATGTTGATAGTTAGGTATATGCCTAACCAAACGCCCGACCTCGACGGCTTGTTCCATGCGCTTGCAGACCCCGCCCGGCGGGCCATGGTCGAGCGGCTTAGCCGCGGTCCGGCGCCCGTGAGCGAACTGGCGCGGCCGCTCCCCATGTCGCTTCCATCGGTCATGCAGCATCTCGGCGTGTTGGAGGCCGCAGGACTGGTGCGTTCGGAAAAGCTCGGCCGGGTGCGGACATGCTCGATCCAGACCGACGCGCTCAGCCTGGCGGAACAATGGATTAATGCCCGCCGGCAGGAGTGGGAAGGCCGTCTCGACCGCCTTGGCGAATATTTGAAGTCCATGGAAAACGGAGGAGATCACGATGGCCCAGTCGACTGATGCGGACAACGCCGCGGCGCTGCGGCAACCGCCGCCGCTGAGGATATCCCGCACCTTCCACGCTCGACGCGAAACGGTGTTCAAAGCGTGGGGCGCCGCCGAGCATGTGAAGAACTGGTTCAGCCCGGAGACCTACAGCGTCCCCGACGCAAGGGTGGAGATGCGCGTCGGCGGCGCGTTCGAGGTCTGCATGCTCTCGCCGTCCGGGGAGAAGCACTGGACCCGCGGCGTATTCGTGGAGGTCACGCCGCATAGCCGCCTCGTGATTGACATGCACGCTGTCGATCTGCAGGAGCGACCGCTGTTCCGCGCCTATACGGAGGTGACGTTCACGGACGTTCCGGGCGGCGCGCGGATGGACGTCGTGCAGACCTACACCTTCATCGATCCGTCGATGGCGGCGCCAATGGTCGCCGGCGCGCCCGAGGGCTGGCGCACAACGCTCGACAAGCTGGAGCAGGAGGTGCTGCGCATGTCAGGCGCCGTCGGCGCGCGGGTGCGTTCCGTCGTGCATGCCAGTTTCCATCTGGAGCGTCGCTACAATGCGCCGGTCGAACGGGTGTGGAGGGCTTTGACCGACGAGGCCGCCAAGCAGAAGTGGTTCGGCGGCCCGCCCGGTGAATGGGATCCGATTGAACGATACATGGATGTGCGCGAGAGCGGACGGGAGCGGGCAAAGGGGCGCTGGAAGAGCGGTATGGTCTCCACTTTCGACGCCATCTATCACGATGTCGTCCCTCATGAGCGGCTGGTCTACAGCTATGTCATGCATCTGGACGACAAGAAGATATCCGTCTCGCTGGCCACCATGCAGCTCAAGAGCGAAGATGGAGGTACGAAGCTCATGGTGACGGAGCAAGGCGCGTTTCTTGACGGCTATGATGACGCAGGCTCCCGCGAGCACGGCACAGGGTATCTGCTCGACCGGCTTGGGGCGTCGCTGAACGCGTGAACGGCCGCCGCCTCGACAACCCCGATCTTAAGGAGAACATCGATGAGCAAGATCGTCACCTGCCTATGGTTCGACCATGGTGAGGCCCGGAAGGCGGCGGAGTTCTACGCGGCCACGTTTCCCGACAGCCATATTGGGCGAGCGCATCAGGCCGCATCCAATTATCCAGGCGGCGAACAGGGCGATGAGTTGACCGTCGAGTTCACCATGCTTGGCCAAGCTTTCGTCGGCTTGAATGGCGGTCCCAACTTTTCGCCCAACGAGGCGGTAAGCTTCGCGGTGATGACCGATGACCAGCCGGAAACCGATCGTTATTGGAATGCGATCATCGAGAATGGCGGTCGCGAAAGCCAGTGCGGCTGGTGCAAGGACAGGTGGGGCTTCTCATGGCAGATCGTGCCGCGAGTCTTGATCGCCGCGCTGAACGACGCGGATCGCGCCGCCGCGAAGCGGGCGATGGACGCCATGATGACCATGCGCCGGATCGATATCGCCAGGATCGAGGCGGCGCGCGCGGGAGAGCAAGTAGCCTGACGCCCATGCGCCGGGCCTCTGTTGGAAGATCCGCGCCATACGCCAGCTCCCGATGGCTCCGGCCGGATTCGATGAATGACTGAAGTTGAGATACGGCTTTCCGTCAGGATGACGCGGATGGGCGCGAAATAGAAGCAGGGCGCCTGACGATGTCCAGAATGGACGCCCCTCGTCCGCATCTTGTCTGACTGGGTCGTCGACCGCAAAGAGATTCGATTCCCCGGCGAGCCATCAGCGCATCAACATGCGCATGCTCAGCGCCAGTGGTCCTTACGCCCGGGAATTGCCGGCCGCCACGCGAATCTCTGTGCCTTGCGCTGTTCCTTTCCGCACTTGTGTGAACTTATGCTATTTCTCCGAAAAGGCCTGGAAGAAACAGCAGAAAACACATGACGGAATTCCTTACGACGCGCGAACTGGCGGCCATGCTCCGCGTCAAGGAGCGAAAAATCTATGAAATGGCGTCGGACGGAACGCTACCGGTGCGCCGTGTTACGGGTAAGCTTTTGTTCCCACGCGACGAAATCGAGGCATGGATCGTCTCGAACGGCGCCGAGGCCAAGCCCGCGCGAAGCGAACGGCCCGCGTCGGCGGCGGCGCCCGCCATCATCGTCGGCGGTCATGACCCGCTCCTCGAATGGGCGCTACGCGAATCGCGCTCCGGCATTGCGGCGCTTCTGGATGGCGCTCTCGACGCGCTGCAGCGCGGTCCGGGGGAGGATTATGTCGCGGCGGGGCTGCACATTCCCGAGCGCGAAAATGACGGCTGGAACGTCGCGGCGGTCAGCGAGGCTTTCGCCGATCAGCCCATCGTGTTGATCGAATGGGCGAAGCGCACGCGCGGCTTGATCTTCCGGACTGATCTCGGACGCTCGATCGGATCTCTCCGCGCGGCGCGGGGTTTGCGGTTTCAATCGCGGCAAAAGCAGTCGGGCAGCGAAATGGTGCTGGCCCAATTGCTCGAACGAGACGGCCTTCGGATCGAGGATCTTCATTGCGTCGAGACGGTCGAGCGAACCGAAGCGGATCTCGCCATGGCCATCGCCGACGGCAAGGCCGATGTGGGGCTCGGCATCGAAGCCATGGCGCGTCAATGTCGGCAGGGGTTTACGCCGCTGATTGTCGAGCGCTTCGACCTTCTGATTTGGCGGAAGGCCTATTTCGATCCGCCCATGCAAAAGCTCCTGCGCTTTTGCGCCAGCGAGGCTTTCGTTAGGCGCGCGAGCGAGCTTGGCGGCTATGACGTGACGGATTTTGGCGCAGTGCATTTCAATGGGCCCTGATCCAACCCGCGCCTTGCGAGGACGATCTGCAAAGAAAAAAGCCGCCGAGCCTCGAGGCCGGGCGGCTTTTTAAAACTCAACCGAAACGCGACGCGTTCGGGATAGTCGGACCTTAGTCGGCGGCGACCATGACGTCCGTCGATTCGATGATCGCCGTGTCCTCACAGCCTAGCGTTGAAAGACTCGCGGTAACTGTTTTGCCATGGGCTTCCTGGTTCTATTGCGGTGGTCTGGTTTTCGACGATCTCGATTCCGCAACCTGACGAAAAGGTGCTGAATTGTGCATTTTTTTGTCATTATTTACCTTGCGGCGTAAAAGATGTTAAACTTCACAAATTGCGTGGTATTTCAATAAGATGTATAAGATCACTTGAAGCAAAGAATATTTCATCGAAACAACGAAAGGCGCCACCATGGCCGATACAACGGCGGAGCTCGAGACGCTCCTCATGCAGCGATCGCTGGACGACGCGCAGCTTCTAGCTGCGGCGGAGGCGGCGGAAGACTTCCGGATTCTGCCGGACGCGACGGTGGTCAAGATCGGCGGCCAGAGCATCATCGATCGCGGCCGCGCGGCCCTCTACCCGCTCGTGGACGAGATCGTGGCCGTCCGTAAGGCCCACAAGCTGCTTATCGGGACCGGCGCAGGCACAAGGGCCCGGCACCTCTACTCGATCGCGGCGGGGCTTAACCTGCCTGCGGGCGTGCTCTCGCAGCTCGGCGCCTCGGTCGCCAATCAGAACGCCGTGATCCTGGGACAGCTTCTCGCGAAGTACGGCATCTCCGCAGTCGAAGGCGCCGGGCTCTCGGCCGTGCCGCTCTACCTCGCCGAGGTGAACGCCGTCATCTTCAGCGGCATGCCGCCCTACGGCCTCTGGATGCGCCCCGCCCCGGCGGACGTCATCCCGCCCTACCGCACCGACGCCGGATGCTTTCTCCTCGCCGAGCAGTTCGGCTGCAAGGCGATGATCTTCGTGAAGGACGAAAACGGCCTCTACACCGCGAACCCGAAAACCTCGAAGGACGCCACCTTTATCCCGAAGATCTCGGTTGACGAGATGAAGGCGCGGGGGCTGCACGACTCGATCCTCGAATTCCCGATGCTCGACCTGCTCAAGGCGGCGCGCCACATCCGCCAGGTGCAGGTTGTGAACGGCCTGGTCCCCGGCAACCTGACCCGCGCGCTCGAAGGCGAGCATGTCGGCACCATCATCACCGCGAGCTAAGGAAACGACCGCCATGTCCGAACTTGCCAACAGCATCAAGCACGTCGCCTCGCCGCTCGCGCGCCAGACCCTCCTCAACGACGAACTCACCCGCCCCGTCGCTGGCAGGCGCCCCGTCCGCATTCTCCCCTGGCTTCAGGTCGTGAAAATCGGCGGCCGCTCCATCATGGATCGCGGCGCGGACGCGATACTCCCAGTGGTGGAGGAGATCCGGAAGCTCCTGCCCGAGCACCGTTTGCTCATATTGACCGGCGCCGGCATCCGCGCCCGCCACCTCTACGGCGTCGGCCTCGACCTCGGCCTGCCGGCCGGGTCGCTGGCTCCGCTCGCCGCGAGCGAGGCCGGCCAAAACGGCCACATCCTCGCGTCGCTGCTCGCGCCGGAGGGCGTCTCCTACGTCGAGCACCCCACCGTCGCGAACCAGCTCGCGATCCATCTCACCGCCGCTCGCGCGGTCGTGGGGAGCGCTTTTCCTCCCTATCACCACCATGAGTTCCCCTCGCGCATCCCGACTCACCGGGCTGACACGGGCGCGTTTCTGCTCGCCGATGCGCTCGGAGCGGCCGGCCTCACGATCGTTGAGGACGTGGATGGGGTGTACACCGCCGATCCCAGGGGCCCCGATGGGGAGAAAGCGAAGTTAATCGGCGAGACGAGCGCCGCCGACCTCACAAATCACAAGGGCTCGCTGCCCTTCGACCGTGCGCTCCTCGAGGTCATGGCGACCGCGCGCCATCTCGAGCACGTGCAGATCGTGAACGGGCTCGCGCCGGGTCGGCTCACCGCCGCGCTCCGTGGCGAGCATGTGGGGACGATCATCCACACCGGCGCGCGCCCGGCCTGAGCGCACAGGCGCCGGCCGGCCGCGCCGATCCAGGCCCCGGGGAACGTTGCTTGGCTCAGCCGCGAAGGTCTGAGCGTCAATCAGCTTCGTAGTCCGGGAGCCTCCTGGCCCGTCCGCGCAACATACTCCGTGTAGCCGCCGCCGTACTGGTGAACGCCCTCCGGCGTCAGCTCGAGCACGCGATTGGACAGCGCCGCCAGGAAGCGCCGGTCGTGCGAGACGAACAGCATGGTTCCTTCGTACTGCGACAGGGCCGCGATCAGCATCTCTTTTGTAACGATGTCCAGATGATTGGTGGGCTCGTCCAGCACCAGGAAGTTCGGCGGATCGTAGAGCATTCTCGCCATGACCAGCCGGGCCTTTTCGCCGCCCGACAGAATCCGGCACTTCTTCTCGACGTCGTCGCCTGAAAATCCGAAGCAGCCGGCCAGCGCCCGCAGCGAGCCTTGCCCCGCCTGGGGGAACGAGTCCTCCAGCGACTGGAACACCGTGCGCTCGCCCTCGAGCAGATCCATGGCGTGCTGGGCGAAATAACCCATCTTGACGCTTCCGCCCAAGGCCACCATGCCGTTGTCCGGCTTCGTGGAGCCGGCCACCAGTTTCAGCAGCGTGGACTTGCCAGCCCCGTTGACGCCCATCACGCACCAGCGCTCCTTGCGGCTCACGACGAAGTCGAAACCCTCGTAGATGCTCCGATCGCCGTAACGCTTGTGCACGTTTTTCAAGCTCACCACGTCATCGCCCGAGCGCGGCGCTGGCGGGAACTCGAACGCGACCGACTGGCGGCGCTTAGGCGGCTCCACCCGTTCGATCTTGTCCAGCTTCTTCACCCGGCTTTGCACCTGCGCGGCGTGGGAGGCGCGCGCCTTGAAGCGCTCGATGAACTTGATCTCCTTGGCCAGCATCGCCTGCTGACGCTCGAACTGGGCCTGCTGCTGCTTCTCGTTCAGCGCCCGTTGCTGTTCATAGAATTCGTAGTCGCCCGAATAGGTCGCCAGCGCCCCGCCATCGATCTCCACCACCTTGGTGACGATGCGGTTCATGAATTCGCGATCATGCGAGGTCATCAGCAGCGCGCCGTCATAATCCTTGAGAAAGTCCTCCAGCCAGATAAGGCTTTCCAGGTCCAGATGGTTGCTTGGCTCGTCCAGCAGCATGGCGTCCGGACGCATCAGGAGGATGCGGGCCAGCGCCACGCGCATCTTCCACCCCCCGGAGAGAGCGCCCACGTCGCCGTCCATCATCTCCTCGCTGAAGCTGAGGCCCGCAAGGACTTCTCGCGCCCGCCCCTCGAGCGCGTAGCCTCCAAGGTCCTCGAAGCGCGCCTGCACCTCGCCGTAACGCTCGATGATGGCCTCCATGTCATCGGCCCGGTCCGGATCCGCCATATCGGCTTCCAGTTCCTTCAACTCGGCCGCGACGGCGCTCACGGGGCCGGCGCCGTCCATCACCTCGAAGACGGCGCTGCGGCCGAACATCTCGCCGACGTCCTGGCTGAAATAGCCGATGGTGATCCCTCGATCGGCGACAACCTGACCCTCGTCAGGCTCCTCCTGCCCCGTGATCATCCGGAAGAGCGTCGTTTTGCCGGCGCCATTGGGGCCGACCAGACCGACCTTCTCACCTCTCAGGAGCGCCGCCGACGCCTCGACGAAGATGAGCTGCTTGCCGTTCTGTTTACTGATGTTATCGAGACGTATCATGAGCGTATGGCATCCAGAGAAGATCCCGTGCCTTTACGCCATGAGGCGCCGAAGCGAAAGAGTGGACTTGTCGCGGCCATCATCGAGCGGGCAGTCCTGCAGCACGCGATCTTGCGCGGCCCCTCGCCACGATCTCCTTGGCGGAATAGACATACTGAACGATTGATCGGCTCGATCCAGCGGAATGTCCTGACCATGTTGTCGTATTCGGCGAACGGCGCCTGCGCCACATCCTTCTTTCGTACATGCGGCATTACAATAGCGCTCGCATACATCTGTCTGTAAATAAGGACGCGCCAACGCCGCGAGGCCATCGGCCTGCTGGCCGCATTCTGCCGGCGCCAATTCTCGGCGGATTACACCATCGCGATGTTCGGATTTGATTTCCAACAAGGAAAATCCTTGCCTGACGCTCGCTTCCGGCAACGCCTGGCTTGAAAACAAAAGGAGAGTGAACCATGGACGAGGCCCATGTGAGGAAGTCGCTGGACGGAGAGCAACGAGACGCGGAGAAAGACCTCCACCGCGGGCTCAAGGATCGGCACGTCCAAATGATCGCGATAGGCGGGACGATCGGCGTTGGGTTATTTCTTGGTTCGGCTACAGCGATCCAGAAAGCCGGCCCGGGGTTGGTGGCGTCCTACGCCATTGGCGGATTGGTCATGTTCTTCATCATGCGCGCCCTCGGCGAATTGCTGCTCTACCGGCCGGTGTCTGGGTCCTTCGCCGCCTATGCGGAAGAGTTCGTCGGGCCTTGGGCCGGATTCATGACAGGTTGGTCCTACTGGTTCATGTGGCTGGTCATTGGCATGGCGGAGATAACCGCCGTGGGCGTTTACGTCCATTACTGGTTCCCTGCAGTTCCCCAGTGGATTCCGGCATTGATATCCCTGGGCCTCTTGTACTCAGCAAACCTGATCGCGGTGAAGCTGTTCGGAGAAATCGAATTTTGGTTCGCGCTGATCAAGGTGGTCACTATTGTAGCAATGATAGTTATTGGCTTAGGAGTCATAGTGTTCAAATTCGGTGATCTGGGAAAGACGGCAAGCTTCTCCAACCTTTGGGCGCAGGGCGGCATTTTCCCTTTTGGGGCATCCGGCGTGCTTTTATCGCTGCAGATGGTTATGTTCTCCTACGAAGGTTTGGAACTGATAGGCGTGTCTGCGGGCGAAACCGAAAACCCGGAGAAGGTGCTCCCCCATGCGATCAATAGCGTTGTTTACCGTATGCTCGTCCTTTATATCGGGGCTCTGCTGATCATCATGTCTCTTGTCCCTTGGAACCAATTGAGTCCCGGCACAAGCCCGTTCGTCTTGGTCTTAGAAAAAATAGGAATTCCAGCCGGGGCCGGAATCATCAACTTTGTCGTAATCACCGCCGCCGCATCGTCGTGCAACAGTGGGATCTTTAGCACTGGACGCATGCTCTACAGCTTGGCCCAGGTTGGGCAGGCCCCGCGGGCGTTCGGCAAGGTTAGCATCCGAAAGGTCCCCGCAGCGGGCGTCACCGCGTCGGCGGCGCTTATGCTGGTCGGTGTGGCGCTTAACTACATTATTCCCGAACGGGTTTTTGTGTACGTGACCAGCGTATCGCTGGTTGGATCGCTGTGGACCTGGGCATTGATCGTCATTGCCCACTTGGGCTACCGCAAGGCGGTCGCGACCGGCGCATTGCTGCCGGTCGCCTACCGAATGCCCGGCTCGCCGTATGCGAATTGGTTCGTGATGGCGTTTCTCGTCCTGGTCGCGATACTCCTTAGCCTGGACGAAGGCACCCGGGTGGCTCTCTATGTCGCTCCCATTTGGTTCACCCTCCTCGGCATTGGCTATCAGACCGCGAAGCGGCGTGCGGCGCAGGTAGTGTAAGGAGAAAACCTCAAATCGGCCACGCCCGACGAAGCGGCCGCGTTCAAAAACGTATGGCACGCCGCGTCTGCAAGCGATTCTATCGAGGGCGCCTTATGATCAGTCTGCTTCAACCTATCCGGCCTCGGGCTCGAGCCTCGGGCCAAGATGGTGATAGCGCGTTCCGGCCTCATGAAAGTCTCGGCGTCGGGCACCGTTTTTTGAGGCAGGTTTCCACAACGCCGGTCGATTGTCAGGCCATCTCTCTTCCAATTGTCGTGGTCCCGCCGGATCGCTGGTTCACCCTCGCGAGCGGAATGAACGTCGGTTCAGACGCATCTTCACGTTCACGCGCTTCGAAAAGCTCAATGTCATGTACAAAGCTTTCCTCCTGCTCGCGCTCGCCCACCACATCCTATAGTGCTAACAGGCCCTGAGTCAGACTAGGTCAAAAAGGAGGCTAAGAAGCGTGAGGTTCACGATCGAACCCGGCTTTGCCGCGTCATTCGCCCTCCATGGGGCTATCCTTCTCATTGCGGCCTGGGTGGCGGCGTCGGCGCCAAAGACACTGGTCGTCGTGTTTGAGGGCATGGAAGCCGACTACCAGGTCGACGAGAAGCTGAAGGAGCAAAGCAGCGGGTCTCCTGGCTCAAGCGCCGTGACCCCGCAACAGCAGACTCTGGTGCAGGCGGGGGAAAACCGTCAGACGGACGCGACGTCGAATGAGGCGGAGGAAAACAGTAACACGGATACGACGCCGAATGAGGCGGAGCCAATACCCTCTGCTGGGCAACCACAGGCGGCGCCCACGAACGCCGCGCCCAGTTCGCCCGGTTCTCTGGAGGTCTCGGGCGACGATCAGCGGCAAGACGCGCGGAAGATCCGACCGCGCGTCGAAAATCGAATCGACCCTTTGCAGGCTTATGCGAAGTTGTTGACCAAGAAGGTGCAGAGCGAACTTGTCTATCCGGAGGCTGGCAGGCAGGCAGGCCTGCAGGGCGCCGCCGTGGTCTCATTCACGATACTTCCTGATGGCGCGCTGAGCCCGGGTTCTCTCCGGATCGTTTCGAGCAGCGGGGAGGCGAAACTCGATGAAAGCGCGCTTAAAACGATCCGAGCCTGCGCGCCGTTCGATCCACCGCCTCACAAGATCACGCTGAAAATAACCATCAAGTATGGGCGACGGCGCTGATAGCGCAACCGGGTGAAGACGCAATCAAATCTGCGAGAGAGGTGCAACCAGAAGCCAAATCCGATCGCCATATATTTGTCTTGCCGGGCGAAAGTCGCCTTTACTTTAGTGCGAAGGCGCGAAATATTCGAAAGGCGTCAGGTGACGCCGTCCAGCCATCGCACCGCCTTGTCAGAAATCCCAGCTTACGGCATCATGCCATCAAGAATGCGAATTCATCAAGTGAATGTCGATTTATTTGTCGTGCGGCTCTTAACCCAGATTGTCGCGTAGTACGTCAGGGCCTCATGTACCGGTGTCGACATGAAAAGACGACCTAGACATTTGTCGCCTGGAAGGCGGCAGCCAGATATCAGCCTGAATGCTTTTCTGGATCTGGTGCTGAATATTCTTCTCTTCTTTGTTTTCGCGACGGAGCTGGCGGTTTCGAACTCGCTGAACGTCGCCGTTCCCCAAACCGAGTATGGAGAGTCAGCGGCAAAGGACAATGATGCGCTGCTAATCGAGGTCACCAAGGAAAATAAGTACTTCATCAATGGCGAGGAGATCGCTGTCGGCGAACTTCCCGTCCAAATGCGCCTCCGAAAGCAGGCGAATCCGCTTTTCGAAAGCGTGATTGTGCGGGGAGACCTCGGGAGCCGGTTACAGGCGACGGTCGATGTGCTCGGCGCGTGCAAGCAAGCTGGCATCGCCAAGGTAAGGATCGAGACAGAGAAGCCTTATGTCGATAGAAACCTATGAATTCACGCAAGCCGTAGCCGCCAAGTTCGATGAATATATCTTGCGCGGCGGCGTCTGCATGATGGCCCTGGTCCCCCTGTCCGTGTTCACGCTAGGCATCATCATCCAGCGGTTTCTGGATCTTCGCCGATCGCGCGTCATCCCGCCCGGTCTTGTCGAGGCGGCCTGCGCGATTGGAAACCAGGACGAATTCGGCGCCTTTCGGGACAGGCTTATTGATGATAGCTGCCCTTTGGCCCAGGTCCTGCTGGGCTATATCGAAGCTGGCGAACGGGGCGAGCCGGTCCATCCAGACGTCAACCGCGAGCCGATAGAAGACTCGACAGACCGTCTTTACCAGTCCCTGGCGCCGCTCTCGACCGCCTATGTCGTCGCTCCTCTCCTAGGCGTGCTGGGAACCACGATCGCCATCATGGCCACTTTCAGGCAGTTCGCCATTGCCGGCCACAGGGACATGACCGCCCTGGTCCTAGCGATTGACCAGTCCCTCGTTTCGACAATGTGGGGCTTGTTCGTCGCCGTGCCGGCCTATTATTGCTTCGCGCTGCTGCAGCGGCGCATCTACCGCTATGAGCGCGATGTGCTGCCAACCCTGAGCAAGGAGCTTGTCAGAAAGCTCGCCCCCTATATCCGGTTCGGAGAAGACGATCTGCTCAACAACGGAGCGGCCGAACAGCGGCGCGGACTGTTTGAGCCAGAAGACAGGGCTTGCGGTACTTCTTGACCAGCAGCCTTTTGGCGATATCCCGCCCAGCGAACACGCTTTGAGGGCAGGCAGTTAGAGCGGCTCAAAGGGGGCAAACGCCGCTGGAAACTAACGCCGAGCCTGGACCATCAAAACCAAACGCTTCAAACCTTCGCGCTGGGAATGACCTCCTGCCCCATCTGGAAGGCCTGTTCGAGCCAGCGTATGGTGCGACGACTCAACATCGACGGCGGGTGGTCAAGGGAGATTTGATATGGAAGACCACGACATTAGAGCGGCCCTGGATCGCCACTGGGCCGCCTCCGACGCCAACGACTTTGAGGCTGAGCACCAGATTTACCGAGAGGATGCGGTGCTCGAATATCCTCAATCGGGCGAGCGCATTCGCGGGCGGCGCAAGATTCAATCGTCTCGCGCGGCGCAGCCGAACCGGAAACGCTTCACAGTGCGGCGTATTATCGGCGCGGGCGACCTCTGGGTCACCGAATTTGTCCTGACCTATGACGGGCGGCCGTCCTACACCGTGAGCATCATGGAGTTCCTCGATGGGAAGGTGGCCCGCGAGACTCAGTATTTCGGCGATCCATTCGAGCCGGGGCCTTCGCGCGCGCAATGGGTCGAGCGGATGCCCTGAACCTATCCGCCGTAAGGATGGCCATCCGCCGCATCGGAAGAAGGTAAAGCATCGGAAGAAGATAACCGGTGAGGACGCGGCGTCACGCGACGTGCTTATTCATCAGACCCAGAATCAGGGCGTTGAGGCTGTACGGCCCGGCGCCGGCCGAGATGACTATGATCAACATAAAGGCATAAAGCGTCTCCGGTAAATTGAGCCAATCGTCGATGCGATCCGCTTCATCGATCGGCTTGTAGAGTTTAATTCGCTGCCGCCCGGAGGTGGCGATGGCGACGAGGATGATGACAAGCAGGCCAAGCGCGGCGAGTGGCGCCAAGAACCCGATAAGGACAGCGCCGCCGGCGGTGAACTCGACCAGCGGCACCCACCATTGATTGAAGCCCACTGCTGGAACGCCGAGCGACTTGAGTTCATCGACGATCGAACGGTGGCGCTCTGGGTTGAACAGCTTGTGATATCCCGACAGCATAAAGAATGCTCCAACCGCGATCCGGTTCAAGGCGATCGCGAGGTCGGTCCACCCGACGCCAAAGAACAGTAAATCCATCATGGTCCATCTCATTCGATGTCTTCGGGCACGTGGATGGCGACGCCGCCCCTAAACCTGTTCACCGAGAGTGTGCAGCGCTGCCACGACTTGGGCGCCCTCGCCGACCGCGGCGGCCGACGAGGATCCATCCTCCGGAACCTCACGTCGCCGGAGTGTACGCGGTCATCACAGATGCTTTCATGTGTCGCGCCGTTTAGCCGTAAGCGAAGTCCGGCTTGCTTTGCCCAACTTCTATAATATAACCATCAGGATCGCGAATGTAGCAGCGTGTCTCGCCGTACTTGTCCTTTGGCTCTGTGATAAACTCGGCTCCTCGATTTCGCCATAGTTCATAGCACGCTTGAATATCTGCAACGCGGATATTCATAAAGCTGCTGAGTGAATCGCGGTCGGCGGGGACGCTGAGTGTTACCGATGGTTTGTCGGGCGTCGGACCGCCCCCGATGTTGACAATGAGCCACGTGTTCGCGATCTGGATGTACCCCGGCGCGCCGCTGCTGTCGCCTCTGCTCAGAATGCGACCTCCGAAGACCGTCTCGTAAAATCGAGCCGATCGTTCGATATCGGCGACGGTGAGAAAGTGTGCGACGGTAAACCCATCCTGCGGCGGCATCTGATAGCTTTTCTGCTCGACTTGTACTTGGTTCATAGCCGACTCCAATTCGGATATGGTATTCCTCCCTCCACCAGAATACGTCGGGCAGTGTGCTTTAGCAATGAACTGTGACTTACAGCTAAAAACACGAAGCCCACCGTGACCGAGAGCTTTGCTTTCGTAATATTACGGCGATTTGTTCATGCTTGCGCGAATTCACGGGACCGCTTTAGCCTTCTGTCGATGTTCAGCGATTGGCCTATACCAGCCCCCTCACGCTTAGTCTCCAAAAGGCGCTTCGCGCGGTTGCGGCGGGTTATCGGCGCGGGCGACCTCTGGGTCACCGAATTTGTCCTGACCTATGACGGGCGGCCGTCCTACACCGTGAGCATCATGGAGTTCCTCGATGGAAGGTGGCCCGCGAGACCCAGTATTTCGGCGATCCGTTCGAACCGGGGCCTTCGCGCGCGCAATGGGTCGAGCGGATGCCCTGAAGCCTGGCCGCCGTAAGGATGGCCATTTGCCGCTCGCTCGCTCGGAGCTGCCGACTGATACGGCCTCTCTCGCCCGCTATCTCATTGGCAAGACATTGGTGCGGGAGTTGCCTGAAGGCGTCGCCAGCGGTCGTATTGTTGAGACCGAGGCATATGTCGTCGGCGACGCCGCCGGGCACGCTTATAGGGGGATGACTCGGCGTAATCGTTCTCTGTTTCTCGAGCGTGGGCGCGCCTATATTTATCTCGCCTACGGCAGCTCATACATGCTGAATGTCTCGAGCGAGACGCCCGGGATCGGAGCCGGCGTCCTGATCAGGGCGCTCGAGCCGCTCGAAGGCATCCCGATCATGCAGCTAAATCGCGGCGTCGAGCGCTTGCGCGACTTGGCGCGAGGACCAGGAAGGCTCACTGCGGCGTTGCGGGTTGATCGTTCGCTCGATGGGCTCGATCTTTGCCGAGAAGGCCCTCTATGGCTCGGACGCGGCGACCACGAACCCGGCGAAATCAGGCGGAGCATCAGGATCGGCATTTCGCGGGATGCGAACCGCCTCCTGCGATTTTATCTTCGGGACAGTCCGTTTGTCAGCGGTCCAAGATCGCTCAAGGAATAAGAGTCCGCCGGAGCACCAATGTTATCACCCCGGAGACAAGAGCAGCCATTGAGCCTGGCGCTTTAGGTTCCTTGGCTATCGCCGGTGGGATTATCGACAGGACGCGCGCTGGCCCCGATGAATAAGGACAGGGGACGCCCTACAATCCCATTGGACGCAAGGTTCGGTTTTTGAGGCCGCCCATAAGCTTAAGGAGCGATACATGACCAAGATTGTCTATGAGGTTGTCGAACATGACGGCGGCTGGGCCTACAAGGTGGAGGGGGCTTTCTCCGAGACCTTCCCATCCCATGACCTGGCTCGAAGGGCGGCGGATCGCGCAGCGAAGGAACAGGTCGTCCCTGGAGACACGACAGACATTTCGTATGAAGACAAAGATGGTCGGTGGCACGACGAAGCGTCGGCAGGCGGAGATCGACCCGAGACAAACGTCGAGGGCTGAAGAACACTTCAGGTGGGGGCCAGCGGATGAACGCGGCCAATTCAATATCTGTAAAATCTGAGCGCCGCGAAAGGTGATTTCGTACATGGCGCAGGAGATTTGACAAGCTGGAGCGACAGGATCAGCTAATCAACAGCCAGCGTTGGGGCATGGATGTTGATCTTGTCCGATGCAGGGACGCTTTGTCGGTGGCAGACAACAACATTCGCAGAGGATCAGACCAATGATCATTGAGGCTTTGCGCCAAGAACACCGCAACATCGAACAGCTGCTCCTGGCTCTTTAGCGGGAGCTGAGCGTCCCGTATTCACCCGTGTAAGGTAGATCGGTCACGTAGAGGTCGGCATAACTCGGGTTGATGTCGTCCGACAATCCGGAGAACGAGATCGATAGCTTGCCTTTGGGGGAGAGCGCTTCGTGGATGTTCTTCAAGAGCTGAACGCGATCGGAGGCGTCTCCCACGACGGATGCGACGAGCTGGCAGATTGCCCCGTCGAATCGCGTGTCCGCGAGTTCGAACCCCGAAGGGCTCGCGACGTCCCGCACGTGGAACTCGGCTGCTCGCGCCTTACAGAACTCGCGTGAGAGCCCTTCGATCGCCGCTCGATTGATGTCGACGCCAACGACCAAGCAGCCCCGCTCGAGGAAGAGCCGCGACGCGCCGCCCGTCCCACAGCCGACGTCCAGGACGCGCGCCGGAAGCGGCAGCGTGGAAAGCCAGTGGTCTAAGTGAGGCATATGCGTTTTGGTCGGTATCTTCGCCGGATCGTAGTCAGCCCAGCCCTTTCGGTTTCGCGCCTGCATGATGAAGGGTGTCCTAAACGATGCAGCTGATGAAGGCATTGAACGAACGGGCTCTCGGGGCGGAGCTCACCGAACATCTCGGTTACGAACCCTTCGACGATCTCAGGAGGCGATCCAGCTAGGCGCGGCAACGCCAACAACCGCAACGGCGTCAGCTCAAAGACATTTTGACCAGCAACGGCGAGAGTGACATTTCCGTGCTGTTGCGTGGCATTTAATGGGGTCACTTACTGAGAAATCGCAAAAAGCTTGGCGATTGCTGCGAAGCGCGAGATCAAGCCGCCGCGTTCGAACTCGCGCGATGAGACTGCGAGCCGCCTATGAAACTCCTGCGCATGGCTTTTCATGCGGCAGCGCTCAGTCCTGTATCCGCACGCGTCGAACAAGTCACTTTCGGTTAGCTTTGCGCGCGGCATAGCGTTTATCACGCGCGGCCTTGCGCGCCGCCTCATCCGCGATGACACGCGCGGCGAGTTCGGCCAGCGTGGCTCCCTTGGCAGCCTGTTCCGCCGCCTTGGCTTCCTCGGCGGCGATTCGCTCGATTTCCAGAACGGCTTCGCGTTCGGCCCTTTCGGCGCCCTCGCGGGCGATTTGCTCCAGTTTGGCGGCGGCCCGCTGAGCCTCGCGGATCTTTCTCGCCTCGCGGATCTCCCTTTTCTCGGCCTCACGAGCTAAAACGGCCGGATCGTCGGGTCCTGGCTTGGCGTGAAATTTAGCCAATCGCGCAGCGACCGCATCCGTGGCGGCGGCCCGACGCTCGGCAAAACCTTTTTCTCTGAAATTGCTCAATGTTCGCCTTCCGCTTCATTTGTTAAGGGAGGCGTCTAACATGCTACTCGACGCGCTGCCTTTCAACCCTCCAAATTTGTCTCATGGGCGCTGAGGTCGGATAGCTATGAAGCATTCAGTTTCGCATACTGCTTGATCAGACGATCCCGCTTCAAGCGCGAAACCCTTTGGATCCAGAAGATCCCGTCGAGCTGGTCCATCTCGTGTTGGCAGCATACGGCAAGCAGGCCATCCGCCTCTTCGATCTGCTCGACTCCGCTCAAGTCGCGGTAGCTCACTCGAATGCGCGCATGGCGCTCGACTTCCTCCATGACGCCTGGCATGGAGACGCTGCCTTCCTGATGTCGGATCATTTCGGGCGACGCCCAGATGATCGTCGGGTTAACATAGGTCCGGGCGCCATTCGGAGCCAAGAGTTCGATCACGACCAGCCGCTTTGGAACGCCGATATGCGGGGCGGTGATCCCGACGCCAGACGCAGCCCGCATGGTGTCGAGGAGATCAGCGGCAAGCGAGTGGAGGTCGGCGTCAAAGCTGGTCACAGATTCGGCGATCGCGCGAAGACGCGGGTCAGGAAATTTCACTATCGGCCGAACAGTCACAGAGCCGCTCCGCCTCACCCCGGCTCCATATATCCCAAGAACAACATGATGGAATTTCCATGAAAACGCACACAATTAGCGCCGAGCACAATGCTAGCAGAGGGTTTCATCGAGCTCTATGCCTGTTATCAACGCCAATGGCGCCACCATTGGCGTCCTCAACCGCGACTGGGGGGAAAGCTTGGCAATTCTACAGCCAAGCGAAGGCGACGTCTTTTCGAAACCGGCGGCCTTATCCACTGGCGGCGGTCATTTTTCCTGTGGGATTACGGGAGCGCGGACTCCAGCCGATCCGGTTTGAGGTGACCCAAGGCGGGGTTGCTGAAGGCTGACAAGCAGGAAAATGAAAACCTCTAGCTATTTGATTTTATTTGGTGAGCGCGATGGGATTCGAACCCATGACCCTCTGATTAAAAGTCAGATGCTCTACCGACTGAGCTACGCGCTCCTCTTGGGGGCGAGGGTGGAGTAGCGTCAACGGTTCGAAGCGTCAATAGAAAGGCGGGCTTGAGCCATGCCGAGGCGTGGGGGCGCCTTAGCCGCCGCACGATGGCAGGAGCCAGACCTCCTCATCTTCGAGAGACCTCCAGCGCCACGCCTTGGCCGGATCGCTTCATGCTGCCGCGCCCAAAGAACCGCTCTAGCCGCTGGCGTAGCGCGCGAAAGCGACAAGCGCGGCAAAGACGACGGCGGAAACAAGCGTGGTCCATCCCGCCTTGACAAGAAGCCTCGGCGCGACAGGAGCGCCCGGATCCGTCCCGGCGACGATGTCGCCAGCCTCGTGCTGCGACCGGACGCCGAAAGGCAGGACGGCGAACAGCACCGTGAACCAGATCGTCAGAAAAATGACGATCGCTAATGGCGTCGAAAAAGGCATGGCCGTCCTACTCGCAATTAACCACAACGAAACGCCGAACGCGTCGGTTCCCTGATTGAGATGGCCTCGAGCAACGATTGTCGCTAGATCACGCATCAATCCAGCCCCCGCATCGGCTCAGCCATTGCCACGGCCGCTTTGTGGTCGGATTATGGCTGCGTCATGCTGCTGATTCGCTCGCCTATCTTGCTCAATCTTCGGGAAAATGAAAATGCGCCGTCGCTTTCTGGCCGTGGCCTGTATCGCAATCGGGCTTCCGTTCGCCATGCCCATAGCAAATGTCGGAGCCTATGAATATCAGCAGCAGGCCTATGGCCAGCCTTACTCGGATTTTTCCGGCCGCCCGCGCGCCATGGCCCCGCCGCGCGAACTTGTCGGCTATTACGGCCGCCAGGCGCCGGGCACGATCATCATCTCCACGCAGGAGCGTCGACTCTACTACATACTGCCCGGCAATCAGGCGATCAGATATGGCATAGGCGTCGGGCGTCCCGGCTTCGAATGGGGCGGCACAAGATATGTCGCAATGAAAAAGGAATGGCCGTCCTGGACGCCGCCCAAACAAATGTTGCGCCGACGTCCCGATCTGCCGCGTTTCATGCCGGGCGGGCTGCAAAACCCGCTCGGAGCGCGCGCCATGTACCTTGGCGGCACGCTCTATCGAATCCATGGCTCGAATGAGCCGGAGTCGATCGGACAGGCGGTGTCTTCAGGGTGCATTCGTATGACCAATGAAGACGTCATGGACCTCTATGAGCGCGTCAGGGTGGGGACGCGCGTCGTCGTCGAACGGTGAGAGCGCCCGAGGCGCCATGGGTGGAGCTTGATATTGCGCCGGCGCGGGAGGAGGAGCCGCTCCTTCGGCGTGACCCTTCTCAGCGAGCCGCGCGCCAGATTCCTGAGGCGGGCTTACGCGTCCCCCGCAATGTCGCGGCTCAGTCTCTTTGCCTGAAGCTCGGCTTCGTAGAAGGCCCATTTCTCGTCATGCCGCGAGCCTAGCTCATAGAGATAGTCCCAGGTGAAAATGCCGGTTGAATGCAGATCATCGAAGGTGAGCCGCACGGCGTAGGTGCCGACCTGCTCCACGCCGATGATGGCGCACAGCCGTTTGCCACCGACCGTCACGCGTTCTTCGGGACTGTGTCCCTGCACTTCCGCGCTCGGGCTCATGACCCGCAAATATTCAGCCGTCAGGTCATAAGCGTCCCCGCTCTCGAAAGCGACGCGCAAGAGCCGGCCCTGCTCCTTGAGGCGCAATTCGCTTGGCCATTGACCGCTCATCTCGCTCATCGTCCTGTCTCGCTTGGAAACCTGCTCCACCAACGCTACCTATTCGTGTAGCCGTCAATATTGTCGTGGAAATCCCGCCCCGGCAAATGTAAGTGTAAGCCTATGACGCTCATGCCGACATTGCCGCTGGCAAAATCCGAACCAAGGCGCCCCGAGCCTACGGCGCCGCCGCTCGTCGATCCATTTGGGCGCATGATCACTTACGTCCGCGTCTCGGTGACGGATCGTTGCGACATGCGCTGCGTCTATTGCATGTCGGAAGACATGAATTTCCTGCCGAAGCGCGACCTGCTCAGCTTGGAGGAACTGGACCGCTTGTGCACGGCCTTCATCAGCCGAGGCGTCCGCAAGCTTCGCATCACCGGCGGCGAGCCGCTGGTGCGGCGCAATATCATGAGCCTGTTCCGCGCGCTGTCGCGTCACCTCGACTCCGGCGCGCTCTCTGAATTGACCCTCACCACAAATGGATCCCAGCTCGCGGATCACGCGGACGAGCTCGCGGCGATCGGCGTGCGCCGGATCAATGTGTCGCTCGACACGCTCGATCCGACGAAATTCCGCGCGATCACGCGCTGGGGCGATCATGCTCGCGTGATGGCGGGCGTCGACGCTGCGCAAAAGGCAGGCATTGCGGTCAAGATCAACATGGTCGCGCTCCAGGGCGTCAATGACCAGGAGATCGCGCCAATGCTCGAATGGGCGCATGGACGCGGCATGGACCTGACCTTGATCGAGGTGATGCCCCTCGGGAAAATCGAGGCCGAGCGCGCCGATCAATTCCTTCCCTTGAGCCTTGTCGAGGCCCGGCTCAAGGAGCGCTACACATTGCGCGAGATCGACTTTAAGACAGGCGGCCCGGCGCGCTACGTTCGCATCGCGGAAACCGGCGGCCGCCTGGGTTTCATCACGCCCCTCACGCATAATTTCTGTGAAGGCTGCAACCGTGTGCGCGTGACCTGCACCGGCACGCTTTACATGTGCCTCGGCCAGGACGACGCCGCCGACCTGCGCGCGCCCTTGCGCGCCTCGGCCTCGGATGAGCTTTTGCACGAAGCGCTCGAAGCGGCGATCGCCCGCAAACCCAAGGGCCATGACTTCATTATCGACCGCAGTCAAACCAAGCCGGCCGTCTCGCGCCACATGAGCGTCACCGGCGGCTAGAACAAGATCCGAGGTCGCGGGAACGGCGCCCGCGACCAGTCCGACAAAATCAATCCGAAAATCGACGGCGGCGTTCCAAGCGACGCACCCGGCGCGGGCCTCATCGAGGCCGCCGATCAAGCCGCAGCGGATTCGGCTTCTCGCCGAACGAGATCCAAGAGCAGCGACAGTCGCTCGAGCCGGGCGTTTTTTGCCAGCAAGACGAGTTCTGAAGCCATTTGCGCCAGATATTCGGCTGTCTCCGACGAGCTCGCTTGAATGCCATTTCCAAAATTGAAATCATCCATGACGTTCGTCCTACGGTTCGTCGCCGGACCTTTACCCTCAATGGCCATCGTACCAATCCCCATCTGCGTGACGATTATGATCGTCGGCCCGATGTCTCAGTGGAGCGGCGGGCCAGCGATCGGCGCTCAGCGCCGATGACGTACTGTACATAACGCACAGAAAGTTGCAACACAAAACGTACAGATTATCGAAAAAAGTACAAACCGCGCTATTCGACGCCCCTGACGTAAATGTCGCTGCGCCCCAATGTCACTCCGGCCTGCGAGACGGCCGTTCCAGCAGAGTCCATTCGCCTGCGCGGATATTGCCGAACACTTTGCACGCCCATTCGATTTGGACGTTCAAGATCGGGCTGGCGTTATGGCTCACGAGGTCGAACCGGTCCTTGGCGACGCGGCGAATTGTTTTCAGATAGCGCCGCCCATCCGTCAGCCGGACCGCAGCTTCCCATCCGTCCGCTTCACTTCGCGTCTGCGCGACTTTCCAGCAGATGACGATGTCGCCGGGATCGTAGCGCGGCCACATGCTGTCGCCGACGATCTCGAAGGCCACTGCGCCCTTTGGGACGGGATAAGGAATTTCGATTTCCGCGAAGCCTTCGGGCGGCTCCTGCTCGAAATCCGCATCGATAACCGCCCCGGCGCCAATTCGCCCAACGAGGCGAACGACGTTTTTCGGCTCCGGTCGGGGCTCGGGCTCGCCCTCGCCGGTCAGAAGCCAAGCGGCGCTTGTCCCGAAGGCCTTGGCGTAGCGTTCGGCGATCGGCAGGCGCAGGCCGCGCTCGCCATTTTCATGGCTGCGATAGGTGTTCTCGTTCCAGGCGAAGGCGCGCGCCGCATCGGTCGCATTTTCGAACCCGGCGTTGCGGCGGGCGGTCGCCAATCGGTCGTATGGCTCTTCCATCCGGCATATATAACAAAACGTGCTGTACGTTTCTACCGGTATGGAGCCGTTTTCAACATTTACGTGCAATTATGGCGGGCTTGAGCGAATTTTCGTTCGCAATCCCCGAAGGGCGGCGGCGGCCAATCATTTTGGCTGGGACCCGCTGACCAACGCCACGAATGTGGACATGCGCCGCCTAAGCATCCATATTAGCTGGCATGAGCGCCATTCCATTCGACACTTTGAAGCTCGCCCGTTCCCTACGTGACAAAGCTCATTTCACGGCGGAACAAGCCGAAGGCGTGGCCGATGCGCTTGCGGACGCATTTCAGGATCAGGTCGCGACCAAGGACGATCTCACCCTCCTGGAGCAGCGCCTTACGATCAAGATCGGCGGCATGCTCGTCGTCTCGATCGGCGTTCTGACGGCGCTCATCAAGGGACTGCCGTAGACGCGCCGCCGCCAATAGTTTCAGCGCCAGCTTATTCGATGAAAATCTTCGGGGCGACGCGCGCGCGGCCTTTCTCCAACCTCGCCTTGATCTGCGCCGCAATATCACGATAGACGCGGGCGTGCGCGCCTTCAGGATCGACGGCGACGACCGGCTTGCCGGAGTCGGCATGTTCGCGAATGCTCATGTCGAGCGGCACCTCGCCGAGGAAAGGCACGCCATATCTTTCAGCCTCATGGCGCGCGCCGCCATGCGCGAAAATATCCGAGCGGCCGCCGCAATGCGGGCAAAGAAAATAGCTCATGTTCTCGACGATGCCGAGCACCGGCACATCGACCTTGTTGAACATGGCTATGCCGCGGCGTGCGTCGATCAAGGCCAGATCCTGCGGCGTCGAGACCACAACGGCGCCCGCGAGCGGCACATTTTGCGCCAAGGTCAGCTGCGCGTCCCCCGTGCCCGGCGGCATGTCGACAACCAGACAATCGAGCTCGCCCCAAGCGACGTCGCGCAGCAATTGCTGAATCGCGGCCATGACCATGGGCCCGCGCCAGATCATCGGGTCTTCTTCCTCGACCAGAAAGCCGATCGACATGGCCTTGACGCCATAGGCTTCGAGCGGCTGCATGAGGCGACCCGCGGCCTCCGGCTTGGCCTTGAGCCCGAGAAGGCGCGGCAATGAAGGTCCATAAATATCCGCGTCGAGAATGCCGACGCGCCAACCGAGCGAGGCGAGCCCTAGCGCAAGATTGACGCAGGTTGTCGATTTGCCGACGCCGCCCTTGCCCGAAGCGACGGCGATAATGTGGGAAATCCCCGGAATGGCGATGCTGCGCGGCTGCGCGGCCTTCGGCGGCGCTGGCGGCGGCGGGGCCCTGTCGGCCGTAAGGCTGACGAGGGCGTTGGCCACCCCGCCCAATTGCCTCACCGCAGTCTCCGCCGCGGCGCGCATAGGCTCCATTTCAGCCGACTGCTTCGGGTCTATCGCGATGGAGAGATAGACCTTTCCATCCTTGATCGAGAGCCCCGCGACGGCGCCCGATTGCGGCAGCGGCGTCTTGCCGTCAGGACCGGGAACGGACTGGAGCGCAGTGAGAACGTCTTGATCGCTGACCATTCTTAATTTCGCTCCATTCCCGCAATCGGCGGCCGATATATAGGCCCCTGTCGTATTTCATACAATCGCACGGCGGTCCATCGCCCGTTTCAAGGTTCGGCCGCGGCTTTCATTGTTCGCTCGGCGCATGGATCAGCAAGAGCTACGCCAGTTTGTCAGGACCGAGACAATCGGGCGCTCGATCGCGATTGACGAAGCGGATCTAAGGCTCTGTTATCATATTCAATTTTCGTGCGACGCGCGTCAGGGACCAAGCGAACGAGCCAGCCCGGATCTATTTGCGAAAGCCAAAATCGGTCATATATACGCACCCCCACGAAGGCATGATGAAATTTTGCGCGCGATCGATGGACCCCATCGCAATGACCGATTGGAGCGGCCGGTGAAAACCCGATGGAGAAGGTCCCTCTTCGCGCGCGCTCCCGCTGACCTCCTTCGACCCTCTCGCCTTTGGGCTGCGCTGCTTTTCGGCGTCTTCCTGATCTTCGCCTTGGCTTCCCCGCCGGCCTCAGCAGCCGAAGAAAGCGCGCCGCCTGATTGGAAGGAAATCAGGATCGCCAGCGAAGGCGCGCGGCCGCCTTATAATTATCTCGACAACAACAATGAGCTCGCCGGCTTCGAGATCGACCTCGCACGCGATCTATGCGCCCGCATGAAGGCGAACTGCAGTTTCGTCGCGCAAGATTGGGATGGGCTTATCCCGGGGCTCCTCGAGCATCAGTATGACGCCATCATGGCCGCCATGGAGATCACCGACGAAGCCCGCGAAAAGATCGCCTTCGCCAAGCCCTATATCCGCATGCCGAGCGCTTTCATGGCGTCGCGCGAGAACATGATCGAAGACGCGAGCCCGGCCGGCCTCGCCGGCAAGAGCATTGGCGTCGAATCCGGCGGCGCGCATCAAGCCTATGTCGAAGATCTCTACAAGCAATCGGAAATCCATTCCTACGCCACGCTCGAGGAAGCCATTCTCGATCTGGCCGAGGGCCGACTCGATGTCGTCATCGGCGACAAGGACGCGCTCGCCGACTTTCTGAAAACCCGGAGGGAGGCGCAATGCTGCGCCCTCGCCGCTGATGTGCCGCGCGATCCCGCCTATTTCGGCGACGGAATAGGCATAGGGCTGCGCCAGCAAGACAGGACGCTCAAGGCGATGTTCGAGAAGGCCTTGGACGAAAGCGTCGCGGATGGCGCATTCGCGAGGATCAGAGCTAAATATTTCGATTTCGAGATCAATTAGGACATAATGCGGGCGCTCGGAATTGCATCTCAAAATCGGACGACGCGGCGCAAGGGCTGGTCCGAATTTCGCGTTTCCTTAAGACCCGCATAGATCCCTACATCCGCCGCATGGCGCGGAAAGGCAGCAATGGCGAAAGTCGCATTCCTCGGCCTCGGCGTCATGGGCTATCCCATGGCGGGGCACCTCCAAAAGAAAGGCCATGAGGTCGCCGTCTATAATCGCACGGCGGCGAAAGCGGCCAGATGGGTGGCCGAGTTCGGCGGGATCTCCAGACCGACGCCGCGCGAGGCCGCGGCCGGGCGAGAGTTCGTCTTCGCCTGCCTCGGCAATGACGATGATCTGCGCGCCGTGACGCTCGGCGCGGACGGGGCTTTCGAGGGTCTCGAAACTGGGGCCGTTTTCGTCGATCACACCACCGCCTCGGCCACAATCGCCCGCGAGCTTCACGCGCTTGCGAAAGCCGGCGGAAAAGGCTTCATTGATGCGCCGGTGTCAGGCGGGCAAGCCGGCGCCGAGGCTGGCGTCCTCGCCATCATGTGCGGCGGCGATCCGGCCGGTTACGCGCGCGCCGAACCGATTCTTTCGGCCTATGCGAAGGCGAGCCGGCTGATGGGGCCCGCGGGCTCCGGCCAGCTCACGAAAATGGTCAATCAGATCTGCATTTCAGGGCTTGTTCAGGCGCTCGCCGAAGGGCTTCATTTCGCCAAGCGCGCTGGGCTCGATCCGCATGCGGTCGTCGAGGCGATCTCCAAGGGCGCGGCGCAATCCTGGCAGATGGAAAATCGACATAAGACGATGATCGCAGGCGAGTTCGAGTTCGGCTTCGCAGTGAACTGGATGCGCAAGGATCTCGCGATCTGCCTTGACGAAGCCCGCCGCAACGGCGCGACGTTGCCCGTCGCGGCTCTCGTCGATCAGTTCTATGCGGACGTCCAAGCTCTTGGCGGCGGGCGCTGGGACACTTCGAGCCTAATCGCGCGGCTCGAGCGCGACAGCGCCGCTCCTAAGCCTTAGCCGCCAACTCTTATATCGAATTGGTCCGCCTCGCCCAAGCGCCGCGAAGGCGAAAAGCATGATTCGTTGGAGCCGAAAAGGCTTCCTCCAACGAGCAACCACCGCGCAGGATTGGCGTTCACCTCGCAAGACATCGCTAACTGCGAGGCAAGAAGCCCATGCATATTCTCTGGATTCTGATCATCGGCCTTATCGCCGGAATTCTCGCGCGCTTCCTCTATCCCGCCCCGTATAATCCGAGCGGCTTCATTATGACGATCGTTCTCGGAATCGCCGGCGCCTTTGTCGCGACCTGGCTTGGCCAAACCATCGGCTGGTACACGCCATATCAAGGGGCCGGATTGATCGGCGCGACGGTGGGCGCCGTCATCGTCCTTTTCTTCTGGCATCTCCTGGTCGGACGCAATTATTACGACCGTGGCCCAGGCCCAGGCCCCGGCGATCGACGTTGGCTCTAGATCAACTTTCATTAAGGCGGATCGCTTCGGCTTCCGCCTTAATCCAATCCCCTCATGTTTTCCGTTAGCGCAACGTTCGAAGATCGCCGTCCCGAACGGCGGCGAGCCTTTTCTCCATCTTCTTTTCTTCTCGCCGAACGATAATCATGAAGGCGATGGCGCCGCCGACGACCCCCACGAGCGCGGCGATCCCGAGCGGGCCGCTGACGCGATGCACCGCATCGCCAAAGATATATGCGGAAAGTCCCATCACGACCGCCCAGCAAATGCCCCCGGTCGCGTTGTAGAACAAGAATTGCCCCCAGTGATATTTGTTCACGCCCGCAAGCAGCGCTGCAAGAACGCGCAGGAACGCGACGAAGCGGCCAAAAAAGACAATCTTCGCGCCATGTCTTTCAAACAAATATTGCCCGAGCCTGAGCCGGGCCTCTGGCAAATGGATCAACTTTCCGTAGCGCAGCAGAAGTTTCGCGCCCCAGGTTCGCCCAACCCAAAAGCCGATATTGTCGCCGATGATCGCGCCGGTCGCCGCCATTGCGATGACGAGGGAAATATCGAGCTGCCCCGTGGCGCCAGCATAGCCCCCGGCAAGCAGCAGAGCCGTTTCTCCTGGAAGCGGCGCGCCCGCGCTCTCAAGCATGACAATGAGAAAGACGGCCCAGTAGCCATGCTGAGCAATGAGCGGCTGGATGTCGGTGAAGAACACTAAGGGCTCCAAGCTGAAAGATGTGCGCTCAAAGGATAGGCGAGGCAGCTTCAATCGCTCGCGTCAGCCGCGCCCTAAGCTTCTCGTCGGAACCCCGCTGCGCCTGAAGGAATATGCGTCTTCACGGCGACATTGGCGAATATGACTGCCAAAATGATGGAAATTTATAGGATCGCAATAGCGCGACGTCCGCGCGACGACTGCGGTGCGCATCAAATTTCCTCCCAGGGCCGGAAGCCCGCTCTTTTGGCAAAGTTAGCATAAATGCCCCCGATATGGCCAGGGCGGCAGGAATCCGCTTGGGATACGATTGGCAAGCGACCGGCGCGGCGCCAAAACGCGGCGGCTCGAACTCGTCCCACATCGGATAAAAATTTGTAGAGAAATCAGAGCATTGAGTTGGCTAGCGCAGCGGGCGTCCAACTTCGCGCTGAAGCCCTCGCCAGAAAAGCCTGCTCAGGCTCTGGCCGGCGTCGCAGATGCGCCTTCCCCGTCGAGAAAAAAAGTTCCGCGCACAAAGCGTATCGGAATCTTCTCGCCGGGACGGAAGTTGATCGCAGCCGGCGCATCGATCTCGACGCGCCCCGCCTCGTTTGGAATCATGATCTCGGCGCGTCTCGTCGCGCCGGTGCGGCGCACAGCCACGATCTCGGCTTGAAGGCCATTCACGCCGTCAGCATCGATTTCTATGTCCTGAGGCCGCACGAAAAGCCTGCCGCGTCCGTTCTGACCGTTTCTAGCCGGAAGCGGCAGCAGATGTGCGCCGATGAAAAGGCGGCCGGCGCGCAGATCGACCCTGAGCGCGCTCGCCTCGCCGATGAACCCATGCACAAAGGGCGTCGCCGGATGATCGTAGATTTCGTCCGGCGATCCGACTTGTTCGATGCGGCCGCCGTTCAGGACGGCGACCCGATCCGCGAGCTCAAGCGCCTCGTCCTGATCATGCGTCACGAATGTCGTCGTGTGCCCGGTGTGCTGATGGATTTCGCGGAGCCAGCTACGCAAGTCGCGCCGGACCTTCGCGTCGAGGGCGCCGAATGGCTCGTCCAGCAGGAGCACCCTTGGCTCGACCGCAAGAGCGCGGGCGAGCGCCACGCGCTGGCGTTGCCCGCCGGACAATTGCGCCGGCCGGCGCTTCTCAAGTCCGGTCAATTGGACGAGGTCGAGCAATTCAAGCGTGCGGCGCCTGATCTCGGCCTTTGACGGCCGCGAGTCGCGATCGCGGACCTCGAGCCCGAATGCGATGTTTTCGGCGACCGTCAAATGCTTGAACAAGGCGTAATTCTGGAAGACGAAACCAACGCGCCTCTCCTGCACGGACTTCTGCGAGGCGTCTTCGTCGCCGAAATAGACTGACCCAGAATCGGGAAACTCCAGCCCCGCGATGATCCGCAAAAGCGTCGTCTTGCCGGACCCGGAAGGTCCGAGCAGGGCCACCAGTTCGCCGCTCCCAACCTCGAGGCTCACGCCGTCCAAGACCGGGCGGGAGGTCGGCCCAGTGAAATTCTTGACGATGTCGACTGCGCGTATCTGCATCAAATGGAGCCTCTTGCGTCAATGTTTGCGCGATTTTCCGGGGAGCGCGTCATTGAAGCGGGTTTCAAGCAGGGTCTTGGCGGCAAGCGTCACCAGCGCGAGGAGCGCCAGCAGCGAGGCGACGGCGAAAGCTGCGGTGATATTGTATTCGTTGTAGAGGATTTCGACATGGAGCGGCATCGTGTTGGTCAGGCCGCGAATATGGCCCGACACGACCGACACGGCGCCAAATTCACCCATCGCGCGGGCGTTGCACAAAAGCACGCCATAAAGCAGGGCCCATTTGATATTGGGCAGGGTCACGCGGAGGAATGTGGTGAGGCCGCTCGCGCCGAGCGAAAGCGCGACCTCTTCATCGCCCGTCCCTTGATCTTCCATGAGGGCGATGAGCTCGCGCGCGACGAAAGGAAAAGTGACGAAAATCGTCGCGAGCACGATGCCAGGAACGGCAAAAATAATTTCAAGGTCATGCGCCCGGAGCCAGGGTCCAAAAATGCCCTGCGCGCCAAACAGCAGCACATAGATGAGGCCGGCGACCACTGGCGAGACGGAAAACGGCAGATCGATGAGCGAAACGAGAAAGCTCTTTCCGGGAAAGCGAAATTTAGCGATCGCCCAGGCCGCCGCGAGGCCGAAAATAATGTTCAAGGGCACGGCGATGGCCGCGACCGTGAGGGTGAGGGCTATGGCGCTGCGGGCGTCGGGCTGCGCAAGCGCGGCGAGATAGGCGGCGAAGCCGCTCGCGAAAGCCTCGTAAAACACGACCGCAAGCGGGAGAACCAAGAAAAGAAGCAGGAAGACAAGCGCGACCGCCACCAGGAAACCAGCGAAAACGCGGCTCTCCCCGGTCACCGCGCTTCGGCCGCGCGCGAGCGCAAATTTCTTCCGGGTCCACACGCTTTCGGCGGTCTCGGGCGCCCATTGGGCGATAGTCTCAGACATGCCCGAATCTCCTTCGGCTCCACGCCTGGATCAGGTTGATTGTCAGCAGAATGAAAAATGAGGCGGCGAGCATGAGCGTCGCAATCGCGGTCGCGCCCGCGTAATCGAACTGCTCAAGCTTCACGATGATGAGCAGCGGCGCGATTTCCGAAACGAACGGCAAATTGCCGGCGATGAAGATCACCGAGCCATATTCGCCAACGCCTCGCGCGAAGGCCAAGGCGAAGCCCGTCAAAAGCGCCGGAGTCAAGGTCGGAAGAATGACCCGGACGATGGTCTGAAGCCGCGTGGCGCCCAGCGTGGCCGAGGCCTCCTCCACATCTGACTCAAGCTCGACAATAACCGGCTGCACCGTCCGCACGATGAAAGGCAGGCCGATGAAAACAAGGGCGACGACAATGCCAAGCGGCGTATAGGCGATTTTCCAGCCAAGTGGGGCGATCAGAGAGCCGATCAAGCCATTCGGCGCATAGATCGCGGCGAGAGAAATGCCCGCCACCGCTGTCGGCAGGGCGAAGGGCAGATCGACCGTGGCGTCGAGCAGGCACCGGCCCGGAAACTCGTAGCGCGACAGAACCCAGGCGACGACGCCGCCAAAAACGACATTGATGGCCGCCGCCGCCAGGGCAAGGCTGAAACTCGTTTTCAGCGCGGCGAAAATGCGCGGCTCTGTCGCGATATGCCACAGGCCGGAAACCCCGAGGCTGCTCGCGCGGAGGATCAGCACCGCGAGCGGAAGAAGCACGATCACGCCGAGATAGACGAGCGTATAGCCGAGGGTGAGGCCGAAACCGGGCAAAACCGAATTACGCCGTATTGCCAGGGACACGCTGAAATGACCTTTCCCCTAATGCGCCGCCAGCTCTCACTGCGCGCAAGACTTGCATTAGCCGATTAGGCCCGACAACGTGCGACAAAGCAAATAGATTTTATCTAGCTTATGGGATAACTCATAAGGCCGAAACGCAACCGGGGCCGATTATTCACATACAGCAAATGTAGTTTATCCTTATTTCTCGCCAAATGCTGTTGTTTGCTCTATATGCCAATTGGAAACCATTCGCCAGCGCCTTTCACCGAGCCATCTTTCGAACATGCCCAAAGTCGTTTCCGCAAATCGTCTCGCCGATGGGATCGTGGTCTATATCGGCCCCGACGGAACTTGGCTCGAGGCCCTGGGCAAGGCGAAAATCTTTGAAACCGAGGCGGAAGCCGAGACCGGACTCCTCGCCGCCCGCGATGATGCAAAGCGCAATCTCATCCTCGATCCTTTTGTCGTCGAGGTCGCTCACGATGAAGCGGGCCTCCGCGCGGTGAGCTTGCGAAATGCGATCCGGGCGCGCGGTCCGACGATCGATTTCACGCCTCGGACCGGAATCCAGACGGCTCGGACCGAGCGGAGCTGACATGTACCGTTATGACGAATTCGACCAAGGCTTTGTCGCCGGCCGCGTCGAGCAATTTCGCGACCAGGTCGCCCGCCGCCTTTCCGGCGAATTGGACGAGGAGCAATTCAAGCCCTTGCGCTTGATGAACGGCGTCTATCTGCAGTTGCACGCCTATATGCTGCGCGTCGCCATCCCCTATGGGACCTTGTCGTCGCGGCAATTGCGCAAGCTCGCCTTCATCGCAAGGCGCTACGACAGGGGATATGGCCATTTCACGACGCGGCAAAACATCCAGTTCAACTGGCCCGCGCTCGCGGATTGTCCTGATATTTTGAATGAGCTCGCCGAAGTCGAGATGCACGCCATTCAAACTTCGGGCAACTGCATCCGCAATGTCACCGCGGATCAATTCGCAGGCGCCGCCGCCGACGAGATCGAGGATCCCCGCCCCTACGCCGAGATCCTGCGGCAATGGTCTTCGCTGCATTCGGAATATTCCTTCCTGCCGCGCAAATTCAAGATTGCGGTGAATGGCGCGGCGAAGGATCGCGCCGCGATTCAGGTGCATGATATCGGCTATCAGATCGTCAGGAATGATCGCGGCGAGACGGGCTTTTCCGTCTATCTCGGCGGCGGCCAGGGGCGCACGCCCATGGTCGCGCATAAGATCCGCGACTTCCTGCCCAAAGCCGATCTGCTCGCCTATACCAACGCTATACTGCGGATCTATAATCTCGAAGGCCGCCGAGACAATAAATATCGGGCGCGCATCAAGATCCTGGTCCACGAGAAAGGCGCCGAGGACATTCGCGCCGAGGTTGAGCGCGAATTTGTCGAGCATCGCGAGGACGCGCTGACCTTGCCGCAGGTCGAAATCGACCGCATCCGCGCCTATTTCGCTCCACCGGTTCTCCCCAAGCGCGCGCCTGTTTCGGCCGCGGTTGAAGCGCGCGAGGCGAAAGACTCCGCCTTCGCCCGCTTTGTCGCGCAAAACGTCGCGCCGCACAAAGCCCCGGGCTATGGGATCGTCACGATCTCCTTGAAGCCGATCGGCGGCATTCCCGGCGACGCCAGCGCCGAATGGATGGAGGCCATAGCCGATCTCGCCGAAGCCTTCTCGCAAGACGAGATTCGCGTTGCGCATGAGCAAAATCTCGTCCTGCCGCATGTCGCGCTCGATGATCTGCCGCAGCTGTTCGACCGGCTCGCGCCGCTTGGCCTCGCCACCGCCAATACCGGGCTCGTCACCGACATCATCGCCTGTCCCGGCCTCGACTATTGCGCGCTCGCGACCGCGCGTTCGATTCCGATCGCGCAGCGCCTATCGGAACGGTTCGGCGACGGCGCCCGCGCCGACGAGATCGGCGAACTGAAAGTCAATATTTCCGGCTGCATCAATGCCTGCGGCCACCATCATGTCGGGCATATCGGCATCCTCGGCCTCGAGAAAAGTGGAACCGAGGCCTATCAGATCACGCTCGGAGGCTCGGCCGACGAGACATGCAGCATAGGCGAGATCGCCGGCCGCAGTTTCTCGTCCGAGGAGATCGTCGACGCGATCGAGACGGTCGTCGACACCTATTTGAAGATCCGCACGGATAAGAGCGAAGACTTTCTCACGGCCTACCGGCGGGTTGGAATGGGCCCGTTCAAGGAGGCGCTTTATGAGCGCGGCTGACGTCGCTCTGTTCAATGACGCCGAGACCGCAATGCGGCTTGAGGCCAAATTCGCCAAATTGGAGGCGCGCGCGTTTTTGCGCCTTGTAATAGAGGACCTGTTTCCTGGCCGGATCGCCCTCGTCTCAAGTTTCGGGGCGGATTCCGCGGCGCTGCTTCACATGGTCGCGCAAATCGACAAGGCCGCGCCGGTCCTCTTCATCGATACGGGGGTTCTGTTTCCTGAGACCCTCGCCTATCGCGACCGACTCATTGCGCATCTCGACCTGCGCAATGTCGTCAACCTCACGCCCGACAAGAGCCAGCTCGCGGAGGAAGACCCCGAAAATTTCCTTTGGGCGGGCAATCCGGACCGCTGCTGCGAAATTCGCAAGGTGATTCCCTTGGCGAAAGCGCTCGAAGGCTATGAGGCCTGGATCACAGGCCGCAAGCGGTTTCAGGCGCGCACGCGCGCGGCCCTGGCGCTGTTCGAAGCGGAAGGCGGCCGGATCAAGGTCAATCCTCTCGCCGGCTGGTCCGCGAGCGACATAGACGCCTATCTTGCCGCCCACGCCTTGCCGCGCCATCCGCTCGTCGCCAAAGGCTATCCCTCCATCGGCTGCATTCCTTGCACCTCGCCCGTGAAGCCCGGCGAAGACGCGCGCGCGGGACGCTGGCGCGAGCGCGGCAAGGTTGAATGCGGCCTCCATACGCAGGCGCTCGACGCCGCTTCGGACATCTGAGCAATGGCTTTATTCAAGAATGACGCCTTTTCGCCGGATGAATGGCGATCCTTGGCGGAAGGCGAAGATTTGCCTCTCGAAGGCAAAGTCATCCTGACCTTGCCGCAATGGCAGGCAAGCCGCGAGCACCTGCAAGCCGCCAACATACCGATCGGCCTATTGCTGGAGCCTGACGCGGCGGTGCAAACAATTGCGCCGGATCTGCCCCGATTCGCGCTCGTGGCCGTCGATTTTCCCAAATTCAGCGACGGCCGCGGCTTCTCCATGGCGCGCCAGATCCGCCGCACGGATGGCTTCGCCGGAGAATTGCGCGCCGTCGGCGATATTTTATTCGATCAGCTGCAGCACCTTCATCGCTGCGGCTTCGACGCCTTCGAGATCAAGGACCCGGCGACAATCCGTCTGCTCGAATCGGGACGCAGGCCCGGCCTCAGCGTCTTTTATCAGCCGGGCCTCGGCGGCGAAGCCTTGGAGCCGTCGCGGCCATGGGCGCGCCGCGCGACCTCTTGAAGCACGTTGAAACATAACGGAACCTTGCATCAGTCGGCTGGTTTTCCTCGCATGCAATCCATGGAGGGAGGCCATGCCTACAATTCGCGAGGCGAAGATCCTCATCATGGCGACAGACGGGTTCGAACAGTCCGAACTCATGACGCCGCTCAGCAAGTTGAAAGAAGCCGGAGCGTCAGTGCAAGTGGCGGCGCCAAATGGCCCCCGGATCAAGGGATGGAATGAAAAGAACTGGGGCGAGACGGTCGACGTCGATCTCGACATAAGCGCCGTCGACGCCGTCAATTACCATTGCCTGATCTTGCCCGGCGGACAGATCAATCCGGACACATTGCGGACCAATGAGGCGGCGATCAAGCTCATCCTCGACTTTCTGAATGAGGGGAAGATCGTGGCCGCGATTTGCCACGCGCCTTGGCTGCTTGTCGAGGCGAAAGCAGTCGAGGGCCGTCAGCTTACGTCTTGGAGATCAATCAAGACCGACGTGGAAAACGCCGGCGGCGTTTGGGTCGACAAGCCGGTGGTGGTCGACGACAGCATCATAACAAGCCGCTCGCCCGCCGACCTCGACGCTTTCGTGGCGAAAATCATCGAGGAGATCGAAACGCACGAACATCTCGAAGGAGAGCCGTTCCGCCAAAGCGCCTGAGCCCGCTCCTTTCGAAGCTGTCGACGCCCGGCTGGGAAGAATAACGGCTCGCGCCCGCGAGGGGCTTTCCGGCGGGGTTCGGCCGGAAAGCCCCTCAAGGCCGAGCGGATACGGGCGAAGAAGCGACGCTCAATCAACCGTTTCGATAACCGGCTGGAGAATCCGGTGCAGCCCAAACAAGATCGGCTGATCCGCTCCTCTCATCGCCTGTCTGAGAAGCTTTCTTTCGTCTTCCCCAACCCTCTGGTCGAATTGAAGCACGGCGCGCGCCGTAAAAGCGCCGATCGACATCCCATAAGCGCTTGCTCTGGCGCCAACCTTGTCCGCGAAATCCGACCCGATCGAAGCGACTGCGGCTTGAGCGACTTTTTCGTTCGAACAGGAATGCACGATTTCAGCGATCAAGCACATGATACCCTCACCTCACGCGCGTATTGATACATGGACGCACGACCGAGCATCTCATTTCCATTATTAAGGAAAGCTAAGACGCTACAATCACGTATCCTAAACGTTAATGCTGATAGTATTATGACGTCAACCTAATTAATTCATGTTGCTTTGCAACAAAAACCCCCTCAACTTTTCGTGTCGACGTCAAGGATTGCTCTCACTGCCGACGAAGCAGTCTAGCTGCTCAACAAAACGTGTATTTGCGAGATTTAAACCTTATGCGGAGCGGGATTCACCATTGGCGAAGGCCCCTTCTGCAGCGCACAACAGAGCCACATCTTGGAAGCGAACGCCAAACGCCGAGAAGCCTTCTCGCCGCACGCCAACAATAGGTTCAAGTGTTGGAAACGATTACGCCCTGAAAAAGTTCCATAGCTAATCAATAAAAGCGCGCCCGCCCGAGAGCGGCTCGAAGCGGGCATTCATCAATCCTTCGGCCTCAGCCTATTGCGGCGTCGTCTGCATCGCCGCGCTCTCGCCTCTGTGATGCCCGCCAAGCAAAGCCCGCGCCAGGGACGAACGACTGACCCCTGCGTACCGAAGGCACGCCAATTCTATTGCTGAGCCGGAGCGCCGATGGCTGGCGCGGCCAAGGGCGCGAGCGGCGTCGCTACGATTTTCGCGTCGACGGGCTTTTCGCCAAGCACAGCCTGGACATTGGCGTCCTGCGGCCTCGACTCGGTGATCTGGGCGCCGATCGTGCGCACAACCTGAGGCGCGTCCCCGAAGGCGCCATGGCCGATCAGGCCCGCCGATTCGTTCGACACATCATAGACTCTGACGCCGAGCGCCTCGAGCGCGGCGCGATCGTTCGGATCATTCGAATCAAGCGCGCCGAGACGCGGACGGTCGCCAGCCAGAGTGCGCGAAATCGAGAGCGCGCGATCGTTCGAGGACACGAGAACGAAGACATGAGAAGAATCGATCCGCGCCAACTGCTGTCGGAAGACGCTACGATCGATGTCCGGTGCGGCGAGCATGACGTCGCCGAGCTTGCCGTTGAGATCAGGACTGCCGGCGATGGCGTTTTCCCGCAAGGCTTCCATCGTGAGCCAAGCGCCCATGGAATGGGCGAGAATATGCACGCGGCCAACTCCAGGCGTTTCCGAAAGCTGGCGAATAAGCTTCGCCAAGGCGTCGCGCGACGCCGTCGCGCTTTCCTTCGCGGCGCCATAGTCGAGCAGGCTGCTGGTGGCCGGCCAGGTGAACAAGACCGGGACGCCGCCAAAGCGCCCGTCATAGGCGACTTGGGCGAGCCGGAAGCGCGCCTCGTCATAGCTGGTGTTAAAGCCATGAACGTGCAGCAGAATATCGCGGTTCGAACCGATGCGGCCGGAAATATGAGCGGCGAGCTCGGAGAGAAACGCGGTCTCGTCGAGCCCGCGCCGGCTCGCCGCGACGAAATGCTTTTGCGGGTCTTCCGAACCGAAGCTCGGCCGCTCGATCCTGCCCGCCTCATGTTCGGGCGGCACGTTGATCATCTGCAAGGACAGCCGCGGCCCGGCCTCGACGGCGGCTTCGGTCGCCGGCCCGCGCTCGCCCCTACGGGTCGAGACGACAAAAATGGGAAGCGAATGCGCCGCCGCCGCCGTTTCCGTGATCTCCGAGAGACCCGTCGACGCGCAGCCGGAAACAAGCGCGGCCGCGCAACCAAAGATCACGAGAGCCAGGCGGTTGACGATGGATCGGCGCCGCGTCGACGCGCTCAGAAAGGCCAGCGGGATGACCTTTTTTCTTTGTCGCAATGGGTCAAGTCTCTTGCTGAGCAAAGTCTCTCGCTATGAGCAAAGTCTGGTCGAAAGGCGGGTCGCTCGGCGATCAAGTCTCCTAAGAGCCGATCAAGCCTTGCTAAACGATTAACGGACGCCTTACCCGCGCAGCAACAGATTAACCGCGAAAAATGTCTGGAATGCGGCCCGTTCTGGTACGAGTCGCTGAACCGGGCCAGTCGCGCGCTAAGATCACGCTGGATCAAAGACCCAATGCGCGGGAGATTTATATACCCTCGACTGGTGAATGTCGTCTGGAGACCGGCCGCTTCGCCTTGTTTGCATAAGCTTCAAGGATATTGGAATGTATCCATCGGCGGTCAAATAGGCGGCTCGATCGGCGAACCATGCGTTTGGCTGTAGCTTCGCAGTTGGGATGACGCCCAGGTGACTCACGAGCCCATTCGCGTTCTCGTCACCGGCTTCGCCGGCTTTCCGGGCGCGAGGAGAAATCCGACAAGCCGGCTGATCCCCGCGCTCGGCAAGCACAAGTCGAGGCTGGCGCGGTTCGGCGTCGAGATCGAGCTCCATGTCCTCCCGGTCGTCTATGCCGCGATCGCGCCGCGTCTCCGCGATTTGGCGGACGGTTTCAAGCCCGACGCCATTTTGCATTTCGGCCTCGCGGCGCGCCGCAAAGTTTTTTGCGTCGAGACGAGGGCCTTGAACCGGATGAGCATTGTCCATCCCGACGCGGCGGGAGCCATGAGCGGAGGCCGCTCGATCATTCCGGGCGGGGCCTTCATCGCAAGAGCGACCTTCCCGTCCGGCCTTATCGCGGCGGCGATCCGTCGCGCCGGGATCAAAGCGCATTTGTCGATCGACGCCGGCGATTACGTCTGCAACCAGACGCTTTATCTCTCCCTCGCCACGACGAATGCGCGGTCCATTGGCTTCATTCATATGCCTCGACTCGCGCGTCGCCGTCCATGCAAAGATCGCCGCAAGGACGCAGCGGCCGAACGTCGGCCGACGTTCGACGAAGCGATGCGCGCCGCCCTCATCGCCATTCTCGTCACGGCGACGAAGCTGCGCCGGGCTCAAGCGTCGAAGCTTCAGAGCGGAGCGCTTCTGACAGAGGCGGAGGCCCTTTCGCGTCAAGAAAACGTGATAAGAAACGCGAAGTCTTTTCATGTTTGCGATGAAACGAAAGATGCGCCGCTCGTCGACCGCGCGAGCGCTTGACCGCGCGCCAATCCTGGCCTAGCTGCAATCAATGGACTCCGGCGCCGCGGCTTTGCTGATCCCCCTTCTCGAAATCATCTGGATCGACATTCTCCTCTCCGGCGACAACGCCGTGGTCATCGCTCTTGCGTGCCGCTCGCTCCCACCCCACCAGCGCAGATGGGGCATTCTGCTCGGGTCCGGCGCGGCCGTGCTCTTGCGCGTCGTCTTTACTTTTCTCGCCGTTGAACTGCTGGCCTTGCCCCTCGTCAAGATCGCCGGCGGCATGCTCTTGCTTTGGATCGCGATCCGGCTTGTCGACGAGGAAGAAGAGGAGGAGATCCAGCCGGCCAACACGCTGTGGGCGTCGATTCGCATCATCGTCGTCGCCGACGCCGTGATGTCGCTCGACAATGTGATGGCGATTGCGGCGGCCGCGAAAGGATCGGACCTGCTCGTTATTTTCGGTCTCGCCTTGTCGATCCCGCTTATTGTCTTTGGGTCGACCTTGCTGCTCTCGCTCCTCAACCGGTATCCGGCTCTCATCTGGGCGGGCGCGGCCCTGCTCGGCTGGATCGCCGGCGAGCTCATCGGCGCCGATCCCAATCTCGTCGCTTGGCTGCGGCCGCGCGCACCCGGCCTCGAAGTTTGGGGCGCGCCGGCCGGGGCGCTTTTTGTTCTTGCTGCGGCCTGGATGTGGGGCCAGCTCAGAGCTGCGGCGAAGCGCGCATAGAGTTTCTTAGAGTTTGCAAAAGAGAAAGGGGAGCCGGCGCGCCGGAAAACAATCCTCTCCTCGGGAGTATAAAACATGAATCGTCGTCGAATGCTGAAGGCGCTTGCCGGGCTCGCATTGTGCCCCGTTTGCGCGAATATCGGATTCGCAGCGGAGGAAGCGCATTGGAGCTACGAAGGCGCGCATGGTCCGGACCATTGGGGCGATCTCGACCCGGCGGACCGCGTCTGCTCAATCGGAACGCAGCAATCGCCGATCGCCATCGACAGCTCGATCGAGGCTGAGCTCCCGCCGCTCCAAATCGCTTGGGCGCGGCAGGCCGATACGATCGTCAATAATGGCCACACGATTCAGCTTAATTTCAGCGAGGGCGGCGCGCTGACCGTCGGGCCGGAGCGCTATACCTTGGTTCAGTTCCACTTCCATCATCCGAGCGAGCATCTCATCGATGACAAGCGCTTTGCGATGGAGGCGCATTTCGTTCACCGCAACGCCTCCGGCTCCCTAGGCGTGGTCGGCGCGCTCATCGCGACCGGGAAGCCTAATCCTGTCTTCGCCAAAGTTACGGCGACCATGCCCCCAAGCGAAGGTCCGCCGGTCAAGGCCGAGCCCGATATCGATCCGGCCGGATTGCTGCCGGCCAAGCGCGGCTATTATCGCTATTCAGGATCTCTCACGACGCCGCCCTGCAGCGAAACCGTCGACTGGTTCCTGCTGCGCGATCCGATTGAGGTCGCCGAGGCGGATGTCGCCGCCTTCGCCAAGCTTTATCCTTTGAACGCCCGGCCAGCTCAAAAGCTCGATCGCCGTTTCGTGCTGCGCTCCGACTGAGGCGAATCGCGCCGCTTGCTTGGCGCATTTTCGAGCGCATCGAAAATGCGCCATTTCTCCCGTTGTCGCGTTTTCCCCTGGAGGCTCCGAATCTCCGCTGGAATGGTCCAAAGTCGCATCGATCGAGATAAGCCCATCCAGGCCGGATAGGACCGAATTTTTTTGCGTAAAGCGACCGTATGTAGAAAATCGCACCCATTGATGTAAATAATGATTATATGCTGTCGATAATGCCAAATCGAAGTTTCGGAGCGCACGGCATAGGGGCGATTAACCCGAATGGCGGACCAGGTGCACATCCTCATCGTCGATGACGAATCAGGGATCGGCGAAATCATCGAAAAATATTTGACGCTGCATGGATTCCGGGTCGCGAACAGCGAACGCGGCCCCGAGCCAGGCCCCCTTGTCGCCGCTCCGCCAAACGATCTTCTTGTGTTCGATTTCAACGAGCCCGGCGAGGACGGCCTGGCGCTTACCCGGCAGCTGCGGGATCGCAATGTGGGAACCGTCCGAATCCACACGGTTCTTCGCCACTCCAACCGCGTCGCCCCGAGCCCCAAGCCGCGCAGGGGCTTTCGAACCGCAAGCAAGATAACGCGTAAGATCGCAGCCATCATGGCCGCCGATGTCGCGTTCTACTCGCGGCTCGTCGCCGATAATGAAGAGGAGACGCTGCGCCTCCTTTCAAACTATCGTGAGGTTTTCGACGATTTCGTCGACCGCTATGGCGGACGGGTCTTCAATACCGCCGGCGATTCGGTGATGTCCGAGTTTAGTTCGGCCGTCGAGGCGATGCGCGCCGCGATCGACATCCAGGAAGTGCTGCGCACCCATAATCTCGCTTATCCGCCGGATCGATGGCTGCAGTTCCGAATCGGAATCACCATCGCGGACGTGGTCGAGCGCCAGGGCGAGCTTCTCGGCGATGGCGTCAATCTCGCGGCACGGCTCGAAAGCCTCGCCGCCCCCGGCGGGATTTGCATCTCGCGCGCCGTGCATGAAGCGGTGGTCAACAAGGTCTCGGTCATCTTCCGCGACCTCGGCGAGCAGACCGTGAAGAACATCCCAACCCCGGTTCACGCCTTTGTGGTCGATTGGCCGGGCTTGACGGTCGATCCCGCCTGAGGCGAGCCTTGCCGCCACGCGCAGGACCCGACGCGCATCGCTTGAAAATGCTCCAGGCGCCTCACGCGCGAAAAAGATCCTGTTTCGCGGAAAAATACTCGCTGCGCATCCTGGCGATGACCTCCGCCGCCGGCGGAATGTCCTCGATCGCGCCGACGCCCTGCCCGGCGCCATAGATGTCGCGCCAGGCCTTGGCCGCCTCCGCCGCTTTGCTCTGCTCGAAGCTCATAGTCTTGCCGCGCTCAGGCAGATGATCGGGATCGAGTCCCGCGTCAGTCACGCTTTGGCGCAGATAATTGCCGGGAACGCCGGTAAAGTAGGGTGTATAAATAATCCCCGAGGCGTCGCTCTCGACAATCATCTGCTTGTAGCGCTGGTCGGCGTTGGCTTCCTGCGTGGCGATGAAGCGCGTGCCGACATAGGCGAAATCGGCGCCGAGCGCGCGCGCCGCGAGAACCCCGCGCCCCGTCGTTATGGCTCCAGCCAACGCAATCGGGCCTTGCCAGAATTTGCGGATCTCCTCGACCAGAGCGAAAGGCGAAAGCGTTCCGGCATGGCCGCCGGCGCCGGCGCAGACGAGGATGAGCCCATCGACGCCGGCCTCAATCGCCTTCTTCGCATGGCGGACGCTGATCACGTCGTGAAAGACAAGCCCGCCCCAGGCGTGGACGCGCGGCGCGACTTCGTTCGGCGCGGAAAGGCTCGTGATGATGATCGGAACTCTATGCTTGGCGCAAAGGTGGAGATCATGCGCGAGCCTGTCGTTCGATGCGTGAATGATCTGATTGACCGCGAAAGGCGCGACTTCGGCTTGCGGATGCGCCGCTTTGAACGCGGCGAGCTCAGATGTGATCCGGCTGAGCCAATCGTCGAGCGCCTGCATGGGGCGCGCGTTGAGCGCGGGAAAGGCCCCGATCACGCCGTTCGTGCATTGCGCGATTACGAGATCAGGATTTGAGATGATGAAAAGCGGCGCGCCGATAACCGGCAGCGACAGAGGTGGCAGCTGTTCCGGCGAAGCCATCGCATTCCCTTCGCTTTAAATATTTGCCAAACAGGCGCGCTGCGCTTCGTCGAAGGGGAGACGCCCGTCTCGCGCGCTTCCGCCGCAGACATAGAACGCATCCTGCCGAAGGGCCGCAACTTTCACTAATGCGAATGATCGCACTTTATTCCGGTCCCCATTACGGCCCGATTTTTGCTTAACTTCTCTCGCGATCCACGCGATCCTCGAACGGGCAGGACAAGGCGCCCCGACGCCAATTTACCGACGATCGATCGCGCCACCATTTAGCCGCGCACCGGTCTGTTTTCCTGCTCCATCCGCTTCGTGCGGAATCGGTTTCCATTTTCGGGATCATGCTCCAGCGCGTCGCGCCGAGGCTTATCGCCGCGTTCAAAGGATGTCATGAAGCTTCATCTCGAAAGCCGCGACATGTGCGAATGGTCTGGGCTCGGCGACCTGCGCGAGGGCTTGCGCGCCAAGCTTGCGCGAGGCGAATCTGGGAAGGTCTCGCCTTTCCTGCTGCTCGCCATGTCCGGCGTCAGCGCAGGCGAACAACGCGATTGCTCCGAACTCTGGATGAGAGACCGGCAGGCGGCCTGCGCCGACGATCGCGCCGCCCTCGCCTTCACGTTCGACCCGGCCGCGCGGCCAAAAATCCGGATCGGCTATCTTTCCTGCGACTTTCACGAACACGCGACTTCGCTGCTGCTCGTCGAAATGCTCGAAGCGCATGATCGCGCGCGTTTCGAGCTGTTCGCCTATTCCTATGGCGCTGACGACGGAAAAAGCATGCGGCCGCGGCTCGAGGCCGCGTTCGACCATTTCATCAATATCGAACCCCTCTCGAACATTGACGCGGCGCGCGCGATCCACGCCAACGGCATCGACGTCCTCATCGACCTCAAGGGCTATACGCAGCACACGCGCACGGCGATCCTTATGTTCGGCCCCGCGCCGGTCCAGGTGAATTTTCTCGGCTATCCCGGCACGCTCGGGACGACCATGTGCGATTATATCGTCACCGACGGCTTCCTCACTCCGGCGGCGAGCGCCAAGGATTACAGCGAATCTTTCGCCTATCTGCCTCATTCCTATCAGCCGCATGGCCGCAAGGGGCTGATCGGCAAGGCGCCGACGCGAGCTGACGTCGGCCTGCCCGAGTCGGGCTTTGTGTTTTGCTGCTTCAATCAGGCCTATAAGATCACTCCGGAAATATTCGACGTGTGGTGCCGTCTGCTGCTGGAAGCGCCGGATAGCGTCCTCTGGCTCCTGAAGAACGACAAAGCCGAGGGCAATTTGAAGAACGAGGCGTTCTCGCGCGGCGTCACGGCGGACCGGCTGGTCTTCGCTGAGGATTTGCCGCAAATCGATCACTTGGGCCGTCTCCAGCTCGCCGACCTCGTTCTCGACACTTCGCCCTATAATGCGCACACGACCGCCAGCGACGCGCTATGGGCGAGCGTGCCGCTCGTCACCTGCTCCGGCGATACTTTTCCCTCGCGCGTCGCGGGAAGCATTTTGAGCGCGATCGGGCTCAGCGAGCTGATCGCGACCGATCTCGACGCCTATTTCGATCTGGCCTATGAATTCGCGACCAATCCGACCCGCCTCGCGACCGTCAAAGCCAAGCTTGCCGCCAACCGGCTGACGACGCCGCTTTTCGACATCGAAGCCTATACGCGCGACATAGAAGGGCTTTACGAGATCATGTGGCGACGCTACCGCGATGGCGAAGCGCCGGCCTCGATCGGCGCGGTTCCCATCGCCGGTTGAGGCCGCGCCCTGCTTTCCCGAGCAGGCGTCGGGGCAAAAATTGATCCAACCTTGCGAGTCAGGAAAAGCATCTGAAAACGCGCTTCCGAGCTTTGCCGTCTGGTCCAGAGCGAGCTCGCGGGAATCTCGCATGAACGCAAAGCCGCAGCCTGAAGAGATCTCCTTCAACCGCTCCTTTGAGGGCCGCCCCGGCGAGCTCGTCCGGCTTTCGCCCCTGGTGCGCCGGATGGTCGCCGGCAACGCCGGACCGATGACATTCACCGGAACCTGCACCTATGTCGTCGGCAATGGGCAGGCGGCGGTCATCGATCCGGGTCCCGACGAGCCCAGCCACATCGCGGCGCTGCTCGACGCCCTGCGCGGCGAAACCATAACCGCCATTCTAGTCACCCACACGCATAGGGATCATTCGCCGGGCGCGCGCGCGCTGAAGGCCGCGACCGGCGCAAGAATTCTCGGCTGTGCGCCATATCGCTTGGCGCGCGACCGCTTGGAAGGAGAGATCGGCCGGCTCGACGCGGCGAATGATTTGGACCACGCGCCCGATGCGGTCATGTCTGAGGGCGATACGGTCGGGACCGCCGAATTCACGCTCGCCTGCGTTGAGACGCCCGGCCACACGATGAACCATCAAGCTTTCGCGCTTTTGCAGGAGGACGCGCTATTTTCGGGCGACCATGTCATGGCTTGGTCGACCTCCGTCGTGACGCCGCCCGATGGCGCGATGCGCCATTATATGGCGTCGCTCGAAAAGCTGCGTGCGAGGGAAGACAAAATCTATTGGCCGGGGCACGGCGGCCCCGTGACGGAGCCGCAGCGCTATGCGCGCGCCCTCGCGCAACACCGGCGGGTTCGCGAAGCGTCGATCCTGTCGCGTCTCGCGGCGGGCGACAGGACGATCGCGGCTATCGTCGCGCATGTCTATGAAGGCCTCGACCCCGCCCTGCGCATGGCGGCGGCCTTATCGGTCTTCGCCCATCTCGAGGATCTCGTCGAACGCGGGCTCGTCAAGGTCGAAGCGCCGGCGACGCTCGGGGCGGTCTATCTCCCGGCCTGATCGGCTTTGTCGACCTCGGCCGTCAGAGCCGCTTCGAATATTTCGACATTGCGTTGATTGGCGCCGAAATCGGAAAGAGCGAAACGGGAGACGGAGCGAAGATCGACGCGCGTCTGACCGGCGAGCGGACGAATCCTCAAGGTAATGTCGCAAGGGAAGCCGAGGATCAGGCTGCGCGCGATCGCATCGATATGACCGAGACCGGAGCGGCCGCCTGGAGGCTTCTGATCGACAATTCGCCAGCCGCTCGCAACGATCGCCTTCAATATGGACTGGTAGGCCTCCGGCGCGTCGAGATCGAGCAGGATCGGCTGAACTTGCGGATAGACCTGCAACTGCCGCTTGCGCATCTGCACGGAGACATTGGGCGGCGTGAATCCGCCGCGCGCCGCCAGCGCCTGCCGCGACAATGAGAAAACCGGCGGATCGACAATATCCGTCGATAGATCGACGAGGCGTGGCAGACGAGCCACCTTCTCGACGAGATAGGCCGGATAGGCCAAAAGCAGAAGCGCGACGAAAAGCCCCGCGGCGGCCTGCCCCGCGCCCTTGCGCCCGCTGCGCCAAATAACGACGAAGGCCACGAGTGCGCTCAAGATCGCGGCGAAGGCGACGCCAACCGAGCCAGCCAGAACCGCGAGCGTCGCCGGCGGATCGAGCCCGCCGCGCGCGACGACGACGCCCACGAGCGCGACGGCCACGGAAAACGCCGCCAGGCGCCAGCTCAGCAAAGCCGTCGTGGAATAAGGCTCTTCGACGATCAGATGTCGCATCGCCGTCCTTTGCTCGCGACTGCTCGCCATCGACCGGAAGGCGCGCCCGGCGGCTGCCGAGGCGCTCGCTCAAGCCGTCCCGCCGGACTCTCGACGCGCCTAAGAATGCTCTAAAGCATTTTCAGTCGGACCGTGTCCAGTTCCGCGAAAAATGCGCCGGAAGGCTCACGCCATGTCGCCGCGTGGATTATAGGGCTTCTGGCTTTCCCATTTGCGCATCAGGCTCGTGAGTTCGGCGTCGGGCTCGTCCGGCAGGACAATCCGCAAGGTCACCAGCAGATCGCCCGCGGGCCCATGCGGCTGCGGCAGCCCCTTTCCGCGCAAGCGCAGAGTCCGGCCCCCGTTCGAGCCCGCTGGAACGGCGAGCTCCACCGTCGCGTCGAGCGTCGGCACATTGACCTTGGCGCCGAGCACGGCCTCGTAGAGGGTCACCGGCAGATCGAGCCTCAAGTCGCGCCCATCGACGCGGAAATAGGGATGCTTGGCGATGCGCACCGTCACCATCGCATCCCCTGGCTCGCCGCCGAACGGGCTCGGCTGGCCTTGACGCTTGAGGCGGATCTGCTTGCCATCCTCGATGCCGGCCGGCACCGAGACCTCCAAGGTGCGGCCGGTCGGCAAGGCGACTCGGACGGTCGCGCCCTTTACCGCCTCGGCGAGGCCGACAGTCACCGTGGCGTTCACATCCTCGCCGCGCGGCGGCGCGCTTGGCCCGCGCGCTCCGCCTTTGCGGCCGGCGGCAAAAAGATCGGCGAAAAGATCGCTGGCGTCGAACCCCTGGGCGCCTGGGCGTCCTCCAGGGTTGAATTCGAAGTGCTCGAAACCGGGGCCGGCGCCGGCATGGGTGCGGCGACCCTGGCCTGGGCCGCCCGCGCTAAACCCCTCGAACCCTTGAAACCGCGGTTTGCCCTCGGCGTCGATTTCGCCGCGGTCGAAGGCGGCGCGCTTTTTCTCGTCGCCCACGATCTCATAGGCGGCGCTGACCTCGGCGAATTTCTCCTTCGCCTTGGGCTCCTTGCTTTGGTCGGGATGATATTTTTTCGCGAGCTTACGAAAAGCCTTCTTGATCTCGGCCATATCGGCCGATTTCTGAACCCCTAGAACCGTATATGGATCACGCATCGATGAGCCCACTCCCGCGCTCGCCCATTCACCGGCGCCAGCGCCAATGTCTCACCGCGGAATTTGGGGGATCCGCCCGCCTGGCGCAAGGCTTCCGACGCTTATTCGCCGCGGCGCGGCGAAAACCGAATTCGAGGCGCTCTGGGCACGATAGGGAAAGCCACGCCAATTGCAATCAGGTCACGTTCAATCAGAAACCTGAGAGGCAACTTTCGATGCGGATTTATTGGGCCTTGCTCTAGATTTTCTTTGAGGGCGCAACTTCGGCGATCGTCCAATCTCCCCCCTTCTCCGTGCAGGCGGTTCCCCGCATCGATTGCTCATTGCCCTTACGTTCGATCTGGCTGACAAAGATGCGGCAGATCCGTTCATTCGCGGGATAGGCTTTGCCAACGGGCGTGAAGGACCCCTTGTTGCCCGACTCCGGGTTGTCCCAGCCGACCACTGAGCCATTGCCCTGCGGATCGAGGGCCGTCGCGAGGGCGGCCTTGGCCCGGCGCCAATCCTCGGGGTCGAGCTGATGTTCGAGAGAGGATTTCTGAATTGAGCCGGTTGCGTCCTCGCTCGACGTCGAGGACGCCAGGGTGGCGATCGGCATCGAGAAGGAGCAGCCGGCGAGCGTTACGGCAAGGCCCGCCGCCGCCATGCAAGGCGCGCCGAGGCCCAAGGCCCATCCATCGAAGCTCCTGTCCGCCCTGTTCTTTTTTTCTGTAAAAGGCCCGCCGCCGGACTTATATCGACGATCGTGGCGTAACAGTTTTTCAGTCACGAACCAGCCGCTCACAAAAAGTTTACCCTCCTGGAGATGTACGCTTGAACAAGTTAACGGGGCGTGACTTCACTGACGCGACCGAGCCATATGAATTATTTGCGTCATGGTTCGAGGCGGCCCAAAAGAGCGAGCCGAACGATCCGAATGCGATGGCGCTCGCAACGGTCGACGCGGACGGATTGCCGAATGTGCGGATGGTGCTGCTCAAATCCGCCGAGCCCGGCGGGTTCGTCTTCTACAGCAACGCCGAAAGCGCCAAGGGCGAAGAGCTTCGCACCAACATGAAAGCAGCTGCTGTCCTACATTGGAAATCGCTGCGGCGGCAGGTTCGCTTGCGGGGGACCGTGACGCGCGTCGCCGACGCGGAGGCTGACGCCTATTTCGCGAGCCGGCCTTTGCAGAGCCGCATCGGGGCCTGGGCGAGCCAGCAGTCGCGTCCGCTCGAAAGCCGCTTCGCCCTCGAGTCCGCCGTCGCGAAATTTGCGGCGAAATTCGCTTTCGGCGAAATTCCTCGTCCACCCTATTGGACCGGCTATCGGATCGCGCCGCTTTACCTGGAGTTCTGGTCGGACGGGGCGTTCCGATTGCACGACCGGATCGTATTTCGTCGGCAAGCGCCTGACGAAGCTTGGCGCAAGGAGCGGCTTTATCCGTGACGTTTGACGATCCCATCTCCGCCGTTGAACCACGGTGGCGCTCGGAGCGGATCTATCCGCCCTATCCTATGCTGGCGGTAAGCATAGCCGTCTTCCGAGCCGGCCGAGTTCTTCTCGCCGCGCGCACGCGGCCGCCCTGTGCGGGCGCCTTTTCGCTTCCGGGCGGACTGGTCGAGGCCGGCGAAAGTTTGGAGGAGGCCGCATTGCGCGAATTGCGCGAGGAGGTTCGGGTTGAGGCTCGCATCGTCGGATTCAACCGGCATGTTGAATGGATCGATCGAGACGGCGCCGGCAAAGTTTTGCGCCATTATGTGATCGCGTCCTTTGTCGGCGAATGGATCGCCGGCGCCGGCGAGCCAGGGCCGGAAGCGGGCGAAATCGTCTGGACAGCGCCCGCGAGCCTGCCGCAATTTGCGTGCACGCCTCATGTCGCCGACGTCATTGCGTCGGCGGAAGTTTTGCTGAGTTCGAACCTTTGAGGCGCGCCTTGAATTTTTTTCGGCGGCAAACCCGACAAGAAGCCTCGCCTGGCGATCGGCGCGGCAAAACGATCCCCGATCTGTCGCTTCGCGCTATTTCGGGCGCCATCGCCGTCGCCTTGATCCTGGCTCCCCCGGCGCAGGCGCAGCAAACTCACAAATCAGCGCATTCTAGGCCGCACGCCAAAAGCGCTTCGGCCAAGAGCGCCCATGCCAAGCCAAAATCACCGGAAGCCAAGCCGGCGGAGCCGCCCGCGCCAGGTCCCGAGACGCCGGCCTCCGAGCCGCCGCCGCCGCCTTATGAGGCGCAGGTTCTGAGGCTCGCCGAGATTCTGGGCGCCCTGAGCTATCTCGACGAACTCTGCGGATCGGGCGATTCAGCCGAATGGCGCGCAAGGATGCAAGCGCTTCTCGAAGCTGAAGCGAAGACCACGTTCAGGAAAGAGCGGCTGGCCGGAACCTTCAACCGAAGCTTTCGCGGTTACGAAAGGTCCTATCGCGTCTGCACGCCGAACGCGCAAGCCGTCATCAACCGTTTCCTTGCGGAAGGGGGACGGCTCACGCATGAGGTCGTCAATCGCTTCAGCGCCTCGTAAGGGCAACGGGCGCGCCTCTCCGCATCGAGGGATGCGGAGGCGAATAGAGCGGCGGCGCTAGAGCGCTTCCCGATCAGATCGAATGATCTGATCGAAAAGGAATCGCTCAAATTCAAAGAGTTGGAGCATGTTCTCATCGAAAAAGTCGATCAACTTTTTCGATGAGAACATGCTCTAGTCCGCCGCGCCCCTCGCCAATAGCTTTCAAATCAAATCAATGACGATCCTGGATGCCGTCATGCACTTGCACGAGGACATTGCCTTGGACCCAGGTGAAGCCCGCGTCGGGATGGGCGCAATTGATCTCGCGCTCGATAATCAGGCGGTCGCAGAGCTGCACGCAGATATCTTCTATCGGCGCGTCGGTGTCATTCTCTTCGGTCATGCGGTCGATCGAGATTTCTCCCCATTCTTCGCCATCGATCATGTGGATGATGAAGACTTCCTCATGCCCATGCGCGCCGTGATAATTCACCCTGAATGTTTCGCCGCGATATTGAAATTCACGTATCATGTGACCCGCCGATTTTTGTTTATGGGTTCGCGATGGGACCGGTCGCCGATCCCGATGCTGTGATAATGCAAAGCGCGGCGACGATAAGCATGTGCGGAAGTCGAGGTCAAGTCAGCCCTGTAGAAATACACTGCGCGGCTCGATAAGATCGCACAATGTTTGTGCGATGCACATGTCAGGCTGAGCCTATACCGGCGCCGTAGATCGCTATAAAGATCTCAAATGCAGAGCGCTATATAATATCGTATTATATTCTTATTTTCTGCGTCAGTATTAAAGCATTGAGAGCTTTCGTGGCTTCGCAAGCGCAAAAGAGCTCGGAGAAGCATGGCTTTCGCCTCTCGCGCGCAGCGCCGGCTCCGGAAATGCGTTCAATGAGGCTGCGACAAATTGTCAGACGCGGGGCGCCGGCAAATTGGGAAGGCGCGCCGCGGCCGGGCTGCGGCCATTGACCTCGCAGGGCGGAGTTTCGATAGTTGCAAGGAGCGTCCGTTCCATTTGCGCTGGGGCTTTCATGAAAAATCTTATCACCGACATCCCTGGCCTTCGCGTTGGCCACGCGCAGGACGAAAAACTCGGCTCCGGCGTCACCGCGCTTATTTTCGATGCGCCCGCCATCGCCTCGATCGCGGTCCATGGCGGCGCCCCGGGCCTGCGCGACACAGGCCTGCTCGAACCCGAGATGATCGTCGAACGGATCGACGCCTTGGTCCTCTCGGGCGGCTCCGTCTATGGGCTCGATTCCATGGGCGGCGTCGTCGCATTCCTGCGCGAGAACGGCCGCGGCTTTCCGGTCCGCGACGTCAATGTCCCGATCGCGCCGGGCGCCGTCCTCTTCGATCTGCTCAACGGCGGCGACAAGAATTTCGGCGCCGAACCCCTCTATTGGCGTCTCGGCCGCCACGCCGCAGCAGCAGCGGCGACGGAATTTGCGCTCGGCAGCGTCGGCGCGGGCTATGGGGCGACCACCGCCAATCTGAAAGGCGGCCTCGGCTCGGCGAGCGACGCCACCTCGAACGGCTTCACCGTCGGCGCCCTCGTCGCCGTGAATGCGGTGGGACGCGCCACAATTGGCGATGGTCCGCATTTCTGGGCCGCGCCCTACGAAAAAAATGGCGAGTTCGCCGGCCTCGGCTGGCCTTCGCCGTGGCCGGCGGACGCGCTCGATTTTCACATTAAAAGCCAAGCGGCGGAAAACACCACCATCGCTATCGTCGCAACCGACGCGGCGTTGACCAAGGCCGAAACGAAGCGCCTCGCCATCATTGCCCATGACGGCATGGCTCACGCGCTGCGCCCGAGCCATGCGGCGATGGATGGCGATACGGTCTTTGCCGCCGCTACCGGCGCAGCCGACAAGATTCCGTCGCTTAGCGACAAGATAGAGGTCGGCATGCGCGCCGCCGATTGTCTCGCCCGAGCCATCGCGCGGGCGGTTTTTGAGGCGACCTCCCTGCCCTTCTCGGGCGCGCCCCCGAGCTGGCGAAACCGGTTCTGCTGATGGCGGCAGCGCAATTTGTGGAATCAACGCAGCGAAGCGTTTGGCAGGTCTACGCAGATCATGCAGCGAGAACAGCATTCCAGATTTCGGGGCCGTTTTGCGTTTGATGGGAAGCTTGATGAGTTCGAACTAACCTTTCCTGATACGTGAGCTCAACTGAGCGTCCGCGTTCCCATTTTGAATGGCGGGTTCCCAGGTAATTCGCCTCGCTTCTTCAGTTCGCGCCAGAACTGGAAAAAACACTTTGCGATTGCTCTTATTCACAATAATGAACGTGCCGCGACGGTTTCGAGGAAGAAGCGCAGACACGCAACGTCATAGCCCTCGTCTCCGCATAAGCAGCGGCTTGGCGCTATCGAGGACCTGAGCGGTACGGCACTCATCCTTTGAGGGAGACGAAAGGGGCCGCATCATTCCGGCGCGACGCTCCAAGAGCCGTGAAAGATGACGATAAGAATGAAGACAGGTAAGGTATTCTACTTAGGAGCATAACGATGCCGAAGAAGGGCGAACCTTGTACAACTACGGGGATCTACAAGGCCATCCATGATAAAGACCACAAACAGCCGCATGAAGTAAAAATGGTGAAAGGGCACAAGTTTCCGCCGTGTAATCAATGCGAAACTGGACCAACTTACGAATTGGTTCGCGAAGATCCGAATCTGATTCGCTAAACTTAATCTTCTATGGCGCGCTCTTTTTTAAAGGCGCGCCAATTTTTTTAAATTTTATTTTTGCTGTTATCAGCCATGTATGGGTATGGGGTCATGCCAGACCAGCGCTTGGGGACGACATGGCGCATGAGCTGCGCTTAGCCCATACGGCGATGGAGGACGATGCGATCTTCGCCGCCGCGACCGGCGCGGCGCGCTCCGACTCTTCGCGACAAGATCGAGATCGCCCGCGCCGTCTGGGAGATCGCGGCCATGCCGATTCCAAGCGCCCTGCCGAGCTGGCGGCGCAAGTTCGCGACGAAAAAGCGGAACTGACCGAGCGCGCCCGAATTAGCCCGCATCCCCGGAAGAAGCACAAATCCAAGGGCGCGATGTCTCATCCAGTTGGCCGAGATCCGTGTCCCGCGAATCCGTGGGAAACGGGCTTCCATATGACAGAAAGATCGCCATCTTTAAGCGCGTGAAAGGGCCGACGCCAAACACGCAGCCAACCTTTCGGCTATGCGGCCCTGTCGCCAAGAGAGCCGCTTGGAGCCTGAATTGAGCTCAGATCACGGACCTGGAAGATAGGGGTTCGTGCGTGCGGACTATATTTTGACGCGTAGAGGCAGGAAAAATAGCGCCAGAGCTGTAGATCATTGGTGCAAAAATTGTTTCAGGTCCAGCTTGCAAAGTAGTAATTTTGATAAATTATTTACGCTAAATACGCTGAATGCTCCGATCTTGCTCTTGAGCTTAATCTCAGTCTTAGCCTGAACGTTGTCCATGGTTTTATTGAACTGCTAAATTGATTTTTGTCCAAAAGTATTAACTCAGTTCTTAATTATTTTGAAAGCCTGAGCATGCCGAACAAGCAGGTAATTCTCGTCGTCGAGGATGAAGCCTTGGTGAAGGACGCGCTCGTCCTCGAACTCGAAGACGCAGGATTCCAGGTGGTCACGGCCGAAAATGGAGATCAAGCTTCATATATCCTGCCGAAAATGCCGCAGATAGACCTTTTGCTCACCGACATCAGAATGCCGGGCCGGGTCGATGGGTGGGTTCTGGCCGATATGGCGAGATGCCGACGTCCGAATCTGCCGGTGATCTACACGAGCGGATTTTCCCCTCAGCAGGGAATGGAGGTCGAAGATAGCATCTTCCTCCCGAAGCCTTATCGCCTCGGCGACATGCTGAAGGCGATCGAGGAAATATCCTCGATCCATGAGAAGTTGCACTCCGCGAACAAACGGCCGGAAGCGTCGAGGGACGAGCTCGAATCGCTCAACGAAGACCTGCGGACGGCAAGCGCAAAACTGATGGCGCATATCGATGAGCTAAGCCCCGCCAACAGCAATATCGCCAATAAGATTCATGCGAGAGAACGGCCGCATGATCTCGACGTCGTCACCAAGCGTGAAATCGAGACGCTTGAATGGGCCGCCGAGGGAAAGACGGTCAAGGACACGGCGATTTTGATGCGCATCTCCGCTGAGACGGTCAAGACGCATCTTGAATCGGCCTGCCATAAATTGAAGGCGCTCAATCGCTCCCACGCTATCAGCAAAGCGATTCGAGCGGGGTTGATTCATTAACGACCGCAGCGCTCCTGTCTCCATCAAGCGGGACGCGGCTGCCGGGATAATCGCGTAGAATTGCATTGGAGATCTGAAAGAAGTTCGCGACGTTTTCAGAGGAATCATTTATCGCTTCGGCCGGCGGCGGGATCGCCGGCGCGGAAGACGCCCGCCCCAGGCAAGATCGGCTCGAAATAAGATCGGCTCGAAAGTCTCATCGCGGCGGGAGGAAGCTCGAATGCTCAAGACCATCTTCGCGAAGCGCGTTGTGGCCTTTGCGATCCTCGGCGGCCTCCTGTCGGCGCCGGCCATCGCCGAAGAAAAAGCGCCGCAAAACTCCCCGGTCTGGACGGACCCGGACATCAGCGCGCTGCCGGATGACGCGCATGGCCGCCAAGTGCGGCGCGGGCGCGACCTCATCCTCGCGACCTTCGCTTATATCGGCCCCGAGGTCCAAGACCCGGCCAAACGCCTGGCGGGCAATAATCTCGCTTGCGGCAATTGCCATCTCGAAGCGGGAACCAAGAAATTCGGATTGGCTCTTTTTGGGATCTATGGGGACTTTCCCAAATATAGCGCGCGGGTCGGCGCGGATATTTCGATCGAGGACCGTCTCAATTCCTGCATGACGCGCAGCATGAACGGCCGGCCGCTTCCCGCGAAGTCTCCGGAAATGGAGGCGCTGGTCGCCTATGTCAAATTCCTTTCCTCGGGCGTCTCGCCCGGCGAGCAAGTTCCGGGGCTCGGGGCTGGCAAGATGCCGGAGCTCGATCGGGCCGCCGATCCCGCGCGCGGCAAGCTGATCTATGAGCGCGCCTGCCTCGACTGCCACAATACCAATGGCGCCGGCGTTCCGCGCAGCCCGCAAGCGATGATCCTCGGCTATGCCGTCCCGCCGCTCTGGGGACGCGACAGTTTCAACACCGGCGCGGGCATGGCGAGGCTCATCATGCTGGCGAATTTCGTCCATTCCAACATGCCGCATGGAAGCGATTATCTGGACCCGATGCTCTCAGTCGAAGAGGCCTGGGATGTGGCGGCCTATGTCGAATCGCAAGAGCGGCCGCATAAGGCAGGGCTCGATCATGATTTTCCAAACCTGCTGGATAAGCCCGTCGATGCGGCCTATGGGCCCTACGCGGATGGGTTCAGCGAGGCGCGACATAAATACGGGCCCTACGCGCCGATCCGCGCTGAAGTGGAGCGTCTGAAAGCCGAGAAGGACACGATCCCGAATAAAGCGCGATAATTTCCGCGCCGCACGATTGGGGCCGGCATCGTCGGCTGTCTCTCTATTTGAATTTCGGATTTCGAGCCGAAGCGGGCGTTCCCCGATGTGCCAAATTCAAGAATTAAGGGACACACGACGAGAACCATTTTGGGCAACCGCTCGACGGCAAGAACGCGCCATGAGCGGTCTTTCACAACTCCTTCCGTTATCGTCTAAGTGTTACTGATCGGGAGATGTCGCAATGAAAGATGCCGGCAAGGAAAGGAGATTCGTTGTCGATTTGAAGAAGCTACCACCTCTATTCCCCACTCATCGCCACAGTCCGATATTTTGGGAGAATCTTGGTCGGACCATCGCAACGTTTGGCTTCCTTGAGGAAGTCTTGGGAAAAGCAATTTTTTCATTCACCGCGACAACTCTACACAAAGAAAATGAAATTGACGCCGCCTACCAAAGATGGCTACCGACTCTTGAAAGAGCTATAATTGATCCTTTGGGCCACTTAATCGAGGCATACGGTAAGGCTGTCCGTAATAACTCCGCAGCCACCATCGAGAATCTCGAAAAACTGCTGGATGAACTTCGGAGGGCTTCGGCAATCCGGAATGTCCTATGTCACGGCTCGTGGCGATTGCCGGAGAAAGACGGAAAGTCACTTCCTTTCTTTGTAAACAAACAAAAAATGATATGGGACACGCCCATCGACACACCCTTCTTGGAACAAACGCAGCAAGCCGTCGCAGAGTTGGCATGCGAGATTGTCACCACAGTCACGCACATGGGATGGCAATTTCCGGGCTCCAACGGCCCTGGGAAGGTAATATTTGAAAAACGAGGTTAGCCGAGGTCAGGGCGACCACTTCCAAAATGACAGTTCAGGGTTAAAGGCCGACGATAGCGCTCTGTTGCCCGCCTCGCCTGTAGTTCCTTACATATCAGCCACCTATAGTGTGTAGAAATCTTGGGCTAATCTCTGCTCTCAACCCGCAGCGGAACTTCAAACTGAACCATTGCCAGACGGCCGCGCCTTTTGCCCCGGCCGCGCCGGCGTGTTAGGCCTCGCCCCATCTTCCCTCCCACGAGCCCGCCTCATGATCCCGCGTTACGCCCGCCCCGAAATGACCGCCGTCTGGGAGGCGCAAACGCGGTTTCGCATCTGGTTCGAGATCGAGGCCTACGCTTGCGACGCTTTGGCGGAGATCGGCGTCATCCCAAAGGAATCGGCGAAGGCGATCTGGGAAAAGGCGGGCCATGTTACCTTCGACGTCGCGCGGATCGACGAGATCGAGAAGGTCACGAAGCATGACGTCATCGCTTTCCTGACTCATCTCGCCGAATTCATCGGCCCCGACTCGCGCTTCGTTCACCAGGGCATGACCTCCTCCGACGTGCTCGACACATGTTTCGCGGTGCAGCTCTCCCGCGCGTCCGACATTCTCATCGCCGATATAGACGCCTTGCTCGCGGCGCTAAAACGCCGCGCCTTCGAGCACAAGCTGACCCCGACCATCGGCCGCTCGCATGGCATTCATGCGGAGCCCGTGACCTTCGGGCTCAAGCTCGCCCAGGCCTATGCGGAATTTTCCCGCGCCCGCGAACGCCTCGTCAATGCCCGGAAAGAGATCGCAACCTGCGCGATCTCGGGCGCCGTCGGCACCTACGCCAATATCGACCCGCGCGTGGAAGCGCATGTGGCGGAAAAGCTCGGCCTTTCCGTCGAGCCGGCCTCGACCCAGATCATCCCCCGCGACCGCCATGCGATGTTTTTCGCGACGCTAGGCGTCATCGCCTCCTCGATGGAGCGGCTCGCGACCGAGATCAGGCATTTGCAGCGCACCGAAGTGCTCGAGGCGGAAGAGTTTTTCAGCGAGGGCCAAAAAGGCTCCTCCGCCATGCCGCATAAGCGCAATCCCGTCCTCACCGAAAACATAACCGGGCTCGCCCGCCTCGTGCGCGGCATGGCGCTGCCGGCGATGGAGAATGTCGCGCTTTGGCATGAGCGCGACATTTCGCATTCCTCGGT